>ONYL01000067.1 GCA_900322035.1 uncultured Prevotella sp. | reverse complement strand
AAAAAACTTGGACTGATTTCCTTGCAAAGAAGATACAAAAAGCGCCACCAGAACCAAGTCTTTTCGATTAGGAGGGCTTACTTTTGAAAAAACAACCCCAAAAGTCCTATTTTACGGGGCTTCGGGGAGGATTTTTATGCTCTTTGGAGTTTTACCGGACAGCAATATTTTCCAATGAGCCACAGATCTTAGGCTATGGGGAGTTATTATTATGTGACAGAGGCTGGGCGAGGGTGCGCATCGAATTCTCGCAGTGGACCATTCATGCGGGGGAGACGATTACTTTCTTCCCTACGGATATTGTGCAGATAGAAGAGGTGTCGGAAGATTTTCATGGTATAGTGCTGGTCTATAGCGACGATATGCTGCGGATGGCGAGTCTGCATATAGAAGAGAGCGTCTATTTCTCTTTGAGAAACGACAGACTTTGCCGGGAGAGGCAGATTGTAGCAGACGTCATCAGCCCCATGCTCACCATCCTGCAGCATTTCTTCACCACTGACGGCTGTCGCGTGACTGGTGAGATCGTCGCCCTGCAGCTGAAGAGCTTCTTCTTGGGTTTCTCCGATTTCCTCCGCCAGCATCCTGAACTGCGCCACCCCGATGTTGACTCGCAGCGCACCGATGAACTCTTTGCCAGGTTTATGAACATCCTCGAGCATGACTTCATGGAGTCGAAGGATGTTCAATACTATGCCGACCGGCTCTGCATCACCCGCAAGTATCTTGCCGTCCTCGTAAAGCGGAAGACGGGCAAGACGCCGAAGATGATGATCAACGAATATGTTATCACCCGGCTGAAGCTGTGCCTGAGAAATACCAACGACAGCATCCGACAGATAGCCACCACCTTTCACTTCCCTGATGACAGCCTGATGATACGCTACTTCAAAGCACATACGGGGATGACGCCCGTTCAATACCGAAGGAACACACACGCCCGTTAGTCTTTCGTACTATTAGCTTCATCTGCAACCTCTCTCACTAAGCGTTTGCCCAACTCATAGGCTGCTTCCAGGTCTTTCGGAAATTGTGTGGCGCGTACTTCCGCCTTATGATGCTCGTCAAACATAGTGGCATCGTAGCGGCTGTAGTTCCTCTCAAAAAAACTAAGTGCGTTTAAAGCTTTATAAATCAAGAATTTGTCTGATAAGCGCAAGAAAAACTTGAGCTCAAATAGTTGAGTGCTGCTCAGCTCTTTGAAAAAATTAAGCTACTTTCTTTGCGCATTTCAAACGAATTGCTTAACTTTGCAGCCGTTAATGATCGTGTGAAAAGATAACAAACCGAAATTATTTTGGCATGTATGATTTATCTTTAGATAATCGTAGTGTGAGCGGGTTGCAAAGAAATGATAATTTCTGTGCAACTTTTAACTCATTATATTTGGTCAATCCAAATATTTTGATAACACACACACACACACACACACACACACACACAGGCGCTACTGGCGTAATTTCTCTTTAATTTGTAAGCGCGTACGCGCGCGTGAGACGCGTCGTAACCTCCTTAGGCAAAGGGATATACGGATATTCTTTTGCCTGTTTTGTCGTATCCGTTCACCAGATGATTTTAAGCAAAGATAAGCACACAAAGAGAGCATGGTTTATCCACACTGCTAAAGGTCTTTTTCGTTTGCCTAATCTAATATCGGTATTGTGCTTTAATAAAAAAGTAGATATAATTTCTTGTCATTCAAATCTTATAAAACGAATATATATGGTGAAGAATTCAATCAGTTCATATTTGTTACTCATCGTTTTGCTGGCAATCTGCGCATCAGGCTACGCACAGAACTTTACTTATCTTGGCTTTACCTATTCCGTGAACGCTGACAGAAGTACGGTTACGATAACCGGTGGCGCCGTGGACAACAGCTCTCCCCTTATCATCCCGGATGTAGCATACAATAACGACAAAGTCTATCCAGTGACTATCATAAAAAATGGTGCTTTTAAATCGTATCGAGGACTAAAGGTTGTGATCGGTGATAATGTCACAACCATAGAAGGCAAGGCCTTTGAGCATTTTGCCGAGCAACAAGGCAACTGTACGCTCATCTTAGGACGCAGCATCACATCGATGCCCCAAAAAGCCTTTGAACATTTTGGACAACATGGAGATAAAAATAAGATCATTGTAAAATGCGATCAAATCCCCACGATAGTACAACAAACGTTTGAGCACATGGCTAACACAACAATCTACGTGCGTGATAAAACGACTTACGATGATTACAAGGAAGCAAACATTTGGGGAAGCTATGATGAGTCCAATAAAAGAAACATCAAGTACGCTTACCCCTTCCCTTATGAATATGAATTTGAAAGTGGCAAATGGCTTACAGCAGTATTCCCCATCAGTATGTCGGAGCACACTGTTTTGAGCAACTTTGGCCAGGGTACAATAGTGGCTTATCTCAAATCCGCTAAATATGACAAGGATGCAAGAGAATATCAGCTTCATTTTGAGTACACAGAAGCGATAGAAGCCAATACTCCCTATCTGATCAAAATAGGTAACAGCAATTCTGACTTCGTTAGTGATACCGAGGGTGATCCGAATGCGGCCACGCTGACGAAAAGTGTATCTATAGAAAACAAATCAGGCTACGAGGCTCTGATGACAGGAGTCTACTCTCAGTACACTTTGGCTAAAAATGAGTTCTATCTGAGGAATTATGAAGAAAGTCTTTATTTCTATCTTGCGACGGGCGATGACGGAAGCTTTGTAGGAGCCAACAAGTGCTATTTCAAAATTTTAGACCAGAATGGGAATCTCGTCCCAGCCAAGTTTTCCTGTTATTTCGATAATAGTGGAGAAGCCACTGCCATCCCGTCGATTACATCCTTGCGGGAAGATAGTTTGAAGAAAGGCATCTACAACCTCTCAGGACAGCATGTAGGGGATGACCCTGCAAAATTGGCGAACGGAATATACATTGTCAATGGCAAGAAGACGGTCATCCGGCATTTCAAGTGATAAAAAGACAGCATACATTAACATTAACATTGAAACCCATTAAATCCGATGAAGATGAAAAGATTTATAAATTCGTGGTTAATAACCTTTGTCTTGCTGACGATGAGCGCATTAGCTTACTCCCAGACCTTCAACTATAACGGTTATCTGTACACCGTTAACGCTGATGGGAAGACGGCAACACTCAATGCGAATAGCGATGAAAGAACGGGCACTGTCATCATTCCCGATTATGTCTACGATGAGAAAGACAAGTGCTATCCTGTCACGGCCGTTGAGAGTGGCGCTTTCAGAAAATTCTCCGGTTCAAAGATTGTCATTGGAGACAATGTCACCACCATCGGCGAGAAAGCCTTCCAACAAGCCGGCAAGAAAGGAAGCGACTGCGTGTTGATCATGGGGAAAAGTCTTGCCTCCCTGCCCAAATTGGATTTTCAGCATTTCGGTCAGCATGTGTCCACTAAAATTCTCATTAAATGTGAGGACAAAACTTCTATGAGCCATCAGTCGTTCAGCCACATGAAGGATCCGGCCACTATCTATTTCCGCGACCAGGAGATGGCAGCTCCGTGGAAGGACTTTGTGGCAGGCAACACGTCCACTTGGCCCTATCCTTATGAGCAGGCAATACAAGGCGGACGATGGGGAACGATCGTTTTTCCGATGGACATTTCCCAGAAGGAAATCATCAGCTACTTTGGAAGAGGAACCCAGGTGGCTTACCTTGAATCAGCGAAATATGACAGCGAGAAGAAAGAGTATCATCTTCATTTTGTCAGTACGAATGATATAAAGGCCAACAAGCCCTATCTGTTGAAGATAAGAAATGTGTCATGCGACTTTGTCTGTGAGGTCGAGGGTGATCCGTCAGCCTCTACGTTGAAAGCGACTGTCCCCATCTACAATAAGCCTGCCGGATGTCAAGCCCAGATGATAGGCGTCTACTCTCAGCACACCTTGGCTAAAAATGAGTTCTATCTGAGGAACAAGGAGGGGAATCTTTTCTTCTATATTGCGACGGGCGATGACGGCAGCTTTGTCGGAGCCAACAAGTGCTATTTCAAGGTTTTAGACCAGGATGGGAATCTCGCCCCAGCCAAGTTTGGCTGTTCCTTTGATGGCGGAGAAACCACTGCCTTCAGGACGGTGACCAGTCGTCAGAACGAAAGCTTCCATAAGGGTATCTTTAATATCTATGGCCAATACGTAGGAGACGATACTGAAAACCTGCCAAAGGGAATCTACATCGTTAACGGTAAAAAAATTATAGTCAAATAACATGTTGTTCAACCAAAATAGTAGTGAAAATGAAAAAGAATTATGTAAAGCCCGTGACAACTGTGATTAGTGTAGACATGCCGACACACATTCTTGCAGGTTCTTATAAGATCACTGGAGATATTGGCGGAGATACGCGTATCGAGTTTGGCGGATCCAGTGAGAACGATCCAGATAAGGGAAAGGGAGGCGATGCCAAGCCAAACTTTTGGGATTCTTTCAACTGGAAAGAGGAAGAATAACACAGCTCCAGGCTATTAAACACAGCTTTGCCAACTGTTCAAGTTGGCAAAGCTGTCTTAATACAAATCTATAATAACACATGTGGTAATTATGGACGAGAAAGAGAAAGAAGGAAAGAAAAAGAAAAAGAAAGATTATGTCAAACCTCAGGTTGATATTATCAAAATAGATACGGATAGCAAAATCTTGGTGGTCAGTCCCCTCGTAGAACCAGGAAATGGCTCCGTCACAGTAGTACCCCCAGATGAGGATGAAAATGACACTGAACTCTCCGGCGCCAAGAGGTACGACGGATGGGGGCGATGGGATGAGTAACCAAAAACCAAATAAGAAATGAAAGCAACGAATATTTTGTTATGTTTCGGCCTCTGTGCCACTATGGGATGGCTGGCTTCTTGTTCTGACGACGACTTCGCCAACGGCACTGAGCACGACGGCGACAAGGGTGCTTCTGTCTCCTTCACCGTAAGCGACCTGCAAGACGATGCCCCGCAATCGGCAGCAGCGCCTGTGGCCCAGTTGGCCAAAGCATACAAGGGAGAAATCAGCCAAGCGAGCTTCGCCAACAGCCTTGCCATGCAGGGGCTTACGGTTGAAGACCTCACCACACAGAAGCTGCCCGTAGAGGGAGGCGACGGCAGTGCCTGCCTCATAGAGACCACCGTGCCGGGAAGCAATCCCGTGAAACGTTCGCCTATAACCCGCGCCGACATCACCACAGCCATCACTGAGAACTTTACCACCATCGGCTATCGTGGCACATCGGCGGCAGGCATCAGCACGACACCGTGGTTCTACAACAAGGCGACACGGCCCGACGGCAGCCTCATTGACGACATACGCTGGTCATGGGACCTGCGCTTTGGCAAGTTCTATGCTGTCTCACCAATGGTGACGGGCTCCTACAGCAAGATAGCCCTCTCCGACGCGGGCTACGCATCGACACCGTATGTCGACTTTGAGGCCGAGACGGATGTTAAGAAGCAGAAGGATCTCATGACAGCATGCTCAGGCGTGGTTGAGTATGCCACGCGCTATGTGGCGCCGACTTCAAAGCTGGCCTTCCGGCATGCGCTGACAGCCGTGCGCTTTAAGGTGGGACAGAACCTCTCATGGGCCAAGACCATCACAAAAGTGGAGATCGTCGGAGCCATGAGCAAGGGCCGCTACACGCTGCCCACCGACGAGAACGGCACGGATGCCGGATGGAGCGACCTCTCGGCGCCCGCCACCTTCACCCTTGATGGGGTGAACGTAAGCACATCAAGGGCCGTAAACCAAGTCATCATGGGCAACACGGGCGACAACTACACTTTCTACATGCTGCCACAGCCGCTCGCCGGGGTGAAGGTGAAGATCTACTTCTCCGACAACACGTCAATCAACACGAACCTCTCCGGCACATGGAAAGCCGGCACAACAAAGACCTATGCCCTGTCGGAGAACAAGTCCACCTGGCAATACACACTCACGGTGACCAATCCCGCAGCAGTCGATTACACCTCCTCTACGACATCTTCCTACCACATAACATCCTATCGCAAGGCACCTGACGGCACACTACAGCCAGTGAGTTGGAAGGTGGTAGGCTTTGACGGCAACGGCGATGGTGTCTTCTCTATGGACGAGAAGCCATCCTGGCTCACCTCTCTGAGCAAGACCGAAGGCTATGGCGGCGGAGCTGCCGAAACCGGCACGGCAACGCTCGCAACCGATATTACCGACCTGCTCGCCGCGCGCAACAAAGCCTTGAAATCTGCCACGCCATTGGGTTCCGCCGGCAGTCCCTATGACCTCTCCACCAAAGGTGGAAGCGTGGCTCGCAGCACAGCTAACTGTTATGTCATCTCCGCTCCGGGGCATTACAGCATTCCATTAGTCTATGGCAATGCCATCACAGGTGGTGTAGCCAATGCCCATGCCTACACAAGTTCCGCTTCAGGCACTTACGTGCTTCAGCATTTCAAGGATCATGCAGGTGTCGACATAGACAATCCTTGGATAACGCTGACCAACGGTGGCGCCAACACTCCCGACGCGGCAAAAATCGTATGGGCTGATGAGAAAGGACTTGTAACCAACCTTTCCGTTAAAGGCAGTGGCAGAAACGCCTTCGTGGAGTTCGAGGTTCCCGCCTCTGCCATCAAGAACGGCAACGCTGTCATCGCCGTCACCAAGGGCAGCACCGTGGTATGGTCATGGCATCTGTGGTTTGCCCCCCAGGATGTACTCAACACTACCCCCGTGACGAACTTCCAGAACAAAGTCTATCACTTCACCAATGAGACATTGGGGTTCAAGTACACCGCTTGGAGTGGTTCTTCCTATTCTGCTCCCCGCAGCGTCAAGGTGAAGGTTGAGCAGACCGTCGGTCAGGCTGTGGGTAAGCAGGTGGGCTATATCACGATCACGCAGAACAACGGCAACGTGCGGCAAGGTTACAGCACCCTGTATCAGTTCGGGCGCAAGGATGCGTTCCCCGGCACCGACTCGACACCCGACGGTTCTTTCAACAAGGATGGAGGTGACAACATGTCTATTCCGAATGGCATTCAGCACCCGGAAACATTCTACACTTCGGGGAAAAGCTGGACTGACAATCCCCCTTCTGGTTACTCTTACTATAACCTCTGGTCGATGGATAACACCACAACTGATTACAACGACAACGTCGTCATCAAGACCATCTACGACCCCTGCCCCGCTGGTTTCAAAATGCCTGCAAATAATGCTTTCACCGGCTTCACTACCAATGGAGAGAACGGAGACAAAAATAACGTCAGCGGTGCATGGGAGAATGGTTGGAACTTCAACAACAAGATCAGCAGTCCTGATGCCACCGTCTATTTCCCAGCTACGGGTTATCGAACCAGATCCTATGGTAATCTAAGCTCCATGGGTGGCACCGGCTACTATTGGTCTGCCGGTCCTCATAACACAGGATTAGGTTGTCGCATGAACTTCTCTAAGTTTAATGTGTTTCCTAAGAACTCAGACTTTCGGTCTATGGGGTTCTCTGTGCGTCCCGTGGCAATAGAGCATCCTTAAATTTTAAATTATTGCTATCCGGTAAAACATTTCAAACAAAACAAATTAGGGCTGACACTTCTCACGAGGTATCAGCCCTTTTGGTTATCTTTGTTTTGCAAAAAAATATATAACCATGAGCAAAGATA
>ONYL01000011.1 GCA_900322035.1 uncultured Prevotella sp. | reverse complement strand
TTTCCCACGTCCGTTATGACTTTATAATTTTAGTTATAACGGGAAATGTGGGGAAATATTTGATATGGCAGCATTCAAATTTTCAACCGTACAGGTCGAAAAATTTTTTTCATTTCTTTTTCGTTTGAAGAATGACCGGGCCTCACGGTCGGGTCACTTGATAAAACCAATACTTTATAATGTAACCTAATAGAAACTATCTAATGAAAATCTCAACTTTCCTTATGGGATTCTGATGTTTTTATCTTTTTCACCTATGGGCCGACTCACCGTCATCCACATTTGCTTGTAATGTCACGTGCAGCAGACGCAAACACACTTTTAAAACGAATGACATATTCTTGCACTTTTATAGATTGGCCGTCTTCTTTTAGTTGCTGGTTCTTTCTGATTGCAAAGTTAAATGAATTCAATCGAAACAAATAATACTTTATTGCCATAACTTGATACTATCTCATTTTGTTGATGAATATAACGTATTTTTTAAAGCAGGCACATGGCACGCCCCGGCTAAGCGGTCTGAATCATTCCCGCAAGCTTGGGTGATATGAAGTCTCTTTTCACCCCTCTCCCACCCAAGATTGACCAACCGTTACCACATACATTCTCTTGGGCAAAGAAAGAGCTAAACAAGATGATAATATAAATAGGTATATAATCACCAAAGGGACATTTGTAGAAGCTAAGACTACGATGCGAGTCTCTTCCCAAAGATTCCCTCGCGACAATAAAAACCGACTTTTCTTCTGCTTTATTTATGCCATAAAGCGATTTTTAGGTATAGCGCTATCCATCATGGGCTGGCTTCACACCTATGGCTTAAGGAGCAAAAGCCTGCCCGGGATTTTCCTGCTATCGTAAGTTGGTAAACGTCAAGGCCTGTTTTCCATTCCTCTTGCGTATACAAATCTTGGATTTTATCCTTCGTTTGCTCGCCATGACAGAGATCAGGCAAGCTGGTCTTTGCTCAGTTGGCTTAACGAAAACGTTGGATTCTATGATTACTCTCACCACCTTCCACGGCGAAATCCGCATTGCGCAACTTTCGAAAGTTGAATCTATCAACAAGCATTTCGAAAGGGTGGATTGATGAACAAGTGATAAAGATGAAAAGGCTAAGGATTACATTTTTATTTTCTCTTTCGAAATAATATGTTAAAAGCTTCGTTTTAATAAATAATTTGATTACTTTTGCAAAGCTTTTTAAGAAATTAGAATATGACCCAATTATCCGACAGACTCAACAGGTTGGCACCGTCAGCAACGCTGGCCATGTCACAGAAAAGTAGCGAGATGCGCGCGCAAGGTGTTGACGTGATCAACATGAGTGTGGGCGAACCCGACTTCAACACGCCCGAGTTCATCAAGGAAGCTGGCAAAAAGGCCATCGACGACAACTACTCCAAGTATTCACCCGTGCCGGGCTACCTGGCACTGCGCCAAGCCATCTCAGAAAAGCTCAAGAATGAGAATGGATTGGACTACAATACATCAGAAATCATTGTAGGTACCGGTGGCAAGCAAGGTGTGTGCAACGCGGTTCTCGCTCTCGTCAATCCCGGAGATGAAGTGGTCATTCCAGCCCCTTACTGGGTAAGCTATCCTCAAATGGTGAAGTTGGCAGGCGGCATTCCCGTTGTGGTCAGCACGGAAATAGAGAACAACTTCAAGATGACGCCAGATCAGTTGGAAGCGGCCATCACGCCAAAAACAAAGATGCTCATTCTCTGTTCACCTTCCAATCCTACGGGAAGCGTTTACAGCAAAGACGAGCTGCAAGAATTGGCCGAAGTGATTCGCCGCCATGAGAACGTTTTCGTGCTCTCCGACGAGATTTACGAGCACATCACCTATGTAGGCCACACCCACAGCATGGCCGAGTTCACCGGGATGAAGGAACGTGTCATCATTGCCAACGGAGCCTCAAAAGCCTATGCCATGACAGGCTGGCGATTAGGATGGGTGGCAGCACCGGAATGGATCGTGAAAGGCATGAACAAACTTCAAGGGCAATATACCAGCGGCACGTGCGACGTCAGTCAGATGGCTGCCCTCGCCGCCTACACCAGTCCGCAAGAAGCCCGCGAAGCCATGAGGCAGGCATTCGAACGCCGGCGCGACCTCATTGTCGAACTGGGACGAGAAATCAACGGCCTGGAGGTGAACGTTCCAGAAGGAGCCTTCTATCTTTTCCCGAAGTGTTCCAGCTTCTTCGGCAAGAGCAACGGCACCCACACCATCAGCAACTCCACCGACTTGGCCCTTTATTTGCTTGAAGAAGGACACGTGGCGACGGTGGCCGGCGACGCTTTCGGGGCTCCCGGCTATTTCCGCATGAGCTATGCCACGAGCGAGGATAATATCCGGGAGGCACTGAGGCGCATCAAAGAAGCTCTCGCGAAACTCAAATGAGCAAGAGAAGGGCCGACAATGAAAAAATAGCAGGCTTTATTTCGTTAAAACTTCTTAATTACATGGATAGTAACTTGTAATTTATTACCTTTGCGAGGAGAAAAATAATCAACCGGAATAAGAACCTGTGTCCGAAGAGTGAGAAAATCGCCCTCCACCCCAAAAAGCGTGAAATTCCATAACAACTAATTTTATAAACTTAAAAATTAAAACATTCAATTCATTATGGCAACTAATCAAAAAGCAGTAGCCCCGAAGAAATCTCAGGGCTTCACCGGTATCAGAGGTGCATTCTGGATCATTGTTCTTTGCTTGATCGCAGCAGTGTGTATCTATCAGTTTGTGCTCGGCAACCCCGCCAACTTCCAGGGCAACGACACAGCAAATGGTCCCGCCAACCTTTTGGGTACCATCTACAAGGGCGGTTTCATCGTTCCTATCATCTGGACTTTGGCACTGACCGTTCTCTGCCTCGCCGTGGAGCGCTACTTCGCCATGAAGACCGCTTTCGGTAAGGGCAACCTGACCAAGTTCGTTGTCAACATCAAGGCCGCTCTGAAAGCCAACGACTTCGCCAAAGCTCAGCAGCTGTGCGACAACATGAAGGGTTCCGTGGCCAATGTCGTGATGGCTTCCCTCAACGCCTACAAGGACATGGAGAGCGGTGCCAACGCTTCCTTGAAGAAGGAGCAGAAGGTGCTGAAGATTCAGCAGGCCCACGAGGAGGCTACCCAGCTTGAGATGCCTACCCTGCAGATGAACCTCCCCATCCTCGCCACTATCGTAACGCTCGGTACACTGACCGGTCTGTTGGGAACGGTGCTCGGTATGATCCGTTCGTTCCAGGCTCTGGCTGCTGGTGGCGGTGGCGACTCTCTGGCTCTGTCAACTGGTATTTCTGAGGCCCTTGTCAATACCGCCTCCGGTATCGCAACGTCCTGGCTGGCTGTGGTGTTCTACAACTTCTACACCAACAAGATCGACAAACTGACATACGCCCTCGACGAGGTAGGTTACTCAATCGCTCAGACATACGAAGCTAACCACACAGAAGAGGCTTAATTTTTGCTAACCCCTTAAATTTTTATCGCTATGGGTAAAGTAAAAATTAAGAAGAAAGACACCTGGATCGATATGACCCCTATGTCTGACGTGATGGTCCTTCTTCTGACCTTCTTCATGTTGACGTCTACGTTCGTGAAGCAAGAGCCAGTGAAGGTGAACACGCCAGGGTCGGTATCGGAAATCAAGGTGCCTGAGAACAATGTTCTGAACATTCTTGTCTCCAAGGACGGCAAGATCTTCATGAGCATGGATAAGGTGACCGACGTGCAGGGCGTCCTTGCCAACGTGACTGGACAGTACGGAATATCCTTGACGAAGGAAGAGGAGAAGAAGTTCCTCGACGACCCCATGTGGGGTGTGCCGATGAACAACCTGAAACAATATCTGTCTCTTGAGAAGACGGAAATGCCTCAGGCCCTCAAGGCATATGGCATACCCACCGACTCCGTGCCGGGCAAGACCGGCGACGAGGCCATGAGTGAGTTCCAAATCTGGGTGAAGGCTGCCCACGAGCAGAATCCCGACGCCAAGATTGCCATCAAGGCCGATCAGGGCACTCCTTACAAGACTGTGAAGAAAATCATGTCCGAACTTCAGGATATGAGTGAGAACCGCTACTATCTCATTACTCAATATAAGAAAACGGAGGACTGATAGAAATGCCTAAGAAAGATTTATCAAGACAGAAGAAGATGGATGTCCGCGTGGACTTCACGCCTATGGTGGACATGATGATGCTTCTTATTACGTTCTTCATGCTCTGTACTTCTTTGGCCAAGCCACAGACGATGGAGCTGAGTATGCCGAGTAATGACAAGAACATTCAGGATCAGGATAGAACGGTGACCAAGGCTTCTTATACCATTACCATCTACTGCTGTGCCGACAACCAGATCTACTACACGCTGGGAACAGCCGTGAACGACCTGAAGAAGACGACATGGGGTACGAATGGTATTCGTAAGGTGCTCTTCAACCACACCACGGAGGATCAGACTCAGCCTGTAAAGGATGTGATGACCGCCAAGGCCGCTCTTGACAAAGAGAAGGAAGACCCCAATAAGAAGATGCCCGACTCTGTGTACAACAGAAAATTAGCTGAGATCAAGGCGGGTATCCTTCCCGACAAGAAGATTGAGACCCTTACCGTCATCATCAAGGCTACGGACAACGCAAGCTACAAGAACCTTGTCGACGCTCTCGACGAGATGCAAATTTGCAGCATTGGTAAGTATGTGATCGATAAGATTAACGCCAACGACCAGGCTCTTCTCCAGAAGAACCACGTCAAGGAGTAATCGTTTGTCTGACTGTTAATAAGTTAAGAAATGGCAAATTTTGATTTAACATCCAACGGATGGACCGACCTCATCTTTGAGGGAAGGAACAAGGGCTACGGCGCCTACAAGCTCCGTAAGAATACGCCCACGAGAAACCTCAAGTCCATCCTCGTCATAGCTGCACTTGCAATTCTCATGATGGTCTTCACGTGGATCAAGACTGCTTACGACCGGTATCAGGCCGCCCACCATCCCGTGGAGCAGGTGACCGAGCTGTCAACGCTCGACCAGCCCAAGAAAAAGGCTGAGGTGAAGCGCAAGCAGGTGCAGGTTGAGGAAAAGAAAGAAGTTGTAAAAGAAGTGAAATCATCCATCAAGTTCACCGCTCCTGTCATCAAGAAGGATAATCTGGTGAAGCCTGAGGAGATGATGAAGACTCAGGATCAGCTGATGCAGACCAACACCGCTATCGGTGCCCTCGACGTAAAGGGTAACTCCGACAAGGGTGAGATTCTGAAAGTGACCGAACGCGTCGCAGATGAGCCTGTTGCTCCGAAGCCCGAAGTCGAAAAGAAGATTTTCGAAGTGGTTGAGCAGCAGCCCTCATTCCCCGGCGGCCAGAGTGCTCTGATGAGCTATCTGAGCAGTCACATCAACTATCCGGCAGTAGCCCAGGAGAACGGCGTTCAGGGACGTGTCATCGTTCAGTTCGTCGTTGAGCCCGACGGCAGCATCAGCCAGGTGAAGGTCGCACGTGGTGTTGACCCATCACTCGACAAGGAGGCTGCCCGCGTGGTAAACGGCATGCCGAAGTGGATCCCCGGTAAGCAGAACGGACAGGCTGTCCGCGTACGCTTCACACTTCCTGTACAATTCCGTCTTCAATAATATCATTTGAAGTAAAGTATGAACAAAACATCCTTCATTTATGTAGGATTCACTCTTATGGCCATCCTTCTGGCTGCTTGCTCAAACAAGAAGCCGAAGGATGGTCGTACAGATACACCCTCATCGGGGACGATCAGCTTCGTCTCCGATGAGAGTTTTAGTCCTATCATCGACGAGGAAAAAGAAGTTTTCCTGGCTTCTCTTCCCGACGCACATCTCAATCCCATTTATACCAACGAGTCGGACGGAATCAACCAACTGCTCAAAGGCAAGTGCTGGCTGGTTTTCGCAGCACGCGCGCTCAAGCCTTCTGAGGTGGAAAGCATGAAAGCGCAGAACTTTCTTCCACAGTCTATCAAGATCGGCTACGACGCTTTGGCACTTATCGTAAACAAAGCCAACGCCGACACGCTGATTTCCGTCAAGGACTTCAAAGAAATCCTTATGGGTAAAACCACGCAATGGAACCAACTGGGAAGCGGCTCCAAGAGTGGGACCATATCGGTAGTATTCGACAATCCCAAATCCAGTACAGTTCACTTTGTTGAGGACTCCATTCTTGGTGGGAAGGCCATTGCCAACCCCAACGTCGTGGCTGTGAAAAAGACTGCCGAAGTCATCAAATACGTAGAAGACAATCCCAATGCCATAGGAATCATCGGCAACAACTGGCTCAACGACAAACGCGACACGACCAACCTGACATTCAACAAGAATATCCGGGTGATGAGCGTCAGCAGCGTAGACCATGCCACGCCGGCCAATTCCTACAAGCCCTATCAATATTACATCTGGACCGGCCAGTACCCGTTTGTGCGCACGATCTATGCCCTGCTCAATGATCCACGACGCGCACTGCCGGCAGCATTCGAGCACTTCATCGAATCACCTAAAGGCCAGCTGATCTTCATGAAGGCCGGACTTCTGCCCGCCTACGGCAACATTAACGTAAGAGATGTTAATATTAGCCAGTAAAAAGTAACATCTTGACCTTTTCCACGTCAAAAGAATAAATTGATCATTCAACAAAAAAGATTTGTGTTGACTATGAAAGCTATAAAATATTTGATGATGAGCGCCCTGTTAGTAAGCAGCGCTCCCGCGATGGCACAGAACAACAACAAAGCCATCATTGACAACGTGACGAAAATCATTGCTTCCAAGGCTCCCAACACGGAAGACCAAGTGAAGGAGATTTTCAAGGCCAACAAGAAGAATCCTGAAGTGCTTGTAGGCATTGGCCAGGCTTACCTCAACGTGAAGGATACCGCCAACGCCACCAAGTATGCCGAGCTCGCCCTCAAGCGTGACAACAAATACGCCAAGGCCTGGATTCTTAAAGGTGACATCTCTGTGATGAAGGACGACGGTGGTGAGGCAGCACAGAACTACCAGAACGCCATGTACTTCGATCCTAAAGAGCCCGACGGCTACTACAAGTATGCCCTCGTACAGCGCGGCGTTAACCCGCAGGCTGCCGTCGACGCATTGGAACAGTTACGCCAGAACCGTCCAGACTTCCCCGTAGATGCCTACTCTGGCCGTATCTTCTACAACGCCGGCAAGTTTGAGGATGCCGTGAAGGCCTATGCCAAGGTGAGCAACCTCACCAGCATGGAGGATCAGGACATCACCAACTATGCCATCTCCAACTGGCTGTTGGGCAGCCGCGACAAAGCCGTGAGCATCTGCCAGACCGCTTTGAGCAAGAATCCCCGCAAGGCAGCATGGAACCGTGTGGCTTTCTACTGCTATACGGATATGAAAAATACGGACCAGGCACTGGCTTACGCCGATAAACTCTTCAACCAGAGCGACTCCGCTCACTTCACGGGTGAGGACTACACTTATTACGGAACAGCACTAAAGTTGGCCAAGAAATACGACGAAGCTGTCAACGCCTACGAGAAGGCCCTCGATATCAACAAAGGCAACGAGAAGCAGACCAAGCTGATCTACGGAAACCTCTCTGAAGTGTTCATGGAGAAGCAGGACTTCGACAAGGCTGTCGAATATCTGAAGAAGAGTTTCGGTGCTGAACCCACATTCGACGAGTACTATCAGCTGGCCGACATCTACAGCCGCGTAGGTGATGCCATGGTTAAGGCAAAGGACACAAGAGCCAACGATACCTACAGCAAGGCTATCGACATCTACAAGAGCATGAAGGACAAGTTCCCCAAGTATAAGACTACTTGCAACTACCTTCTCGCTGATACCTACGGCAAGATGGATCCCGAGTCGAAGCAAGGTCTGGCAAAGCCCTTCTACGAGGAAATCATCAACACCTTAGGCAGTGTCACTGATCTGCAGGGCGGTGAAAAGCAGATGCTGAATGCAGCTTACTTCTACATGATGGTTTATGCGATCAACGTGAAGAAGGACCTCGCAAGCGCAAAGAACTACGCTCAGAAGCTGCAGACCATAGATCCTGACAACGAGTATGCCAAGCAAGTATTGGGCATGTAATTTAGTTCTAAAAGAAATATAACCAAGGCTGTGCGAAAACGCACAGCCTTTTTTGTTGTCCGCTCATCACCCGAAAAAGGTATCAGGCTTACTTTCCAAATGACCAAAGGTACCTACTTGTGCGATATCTCTGACTCCGCACTGCACATGTATCAACCAAATATAAAAGTAATGTTTAACCGGGTCAACCAACATTAAAAATAAGGCTTAAAGTAGTCAACCAAAAGCGTTAAACTACAATCACGGCAAATACTCACTGTTTCGTGGCGGATGCCTCACGAGGGTGTGGCGGAAGCCACCAGAGCGTATGGCGGAAGCCTCACGAGCGTATGGCGGAAGCCACCAGAGCGTATGGCTTCCGCCGCAGAAGATCAATCATCAGCAACAAAAACGGCTGCAGCGCTAAAGCGTTGCAGCCGAATATCATCATATTGTTTTATTCAAATATGATTACTCAGGAAGAGAGATTGCTTCGTTGGGGCAAACAGAAGCGCAAGTACCGCACTCTGTGCAGAGATCGGGGTTGATAGAATACTTCTCGCCTTCGGAGATTGCGCCAACCGGGCACTCATCAATACATGTACCGCAAGCAATGCAGTCGTCACCAATTACGTATGCCATAATTTTAGATTTTAAATGAATATGTTATTATTTGTACTTTATAAGTAATACCTAAATGTATGGTGCAAAGATAAGATTTTTTTTCGACAATACCTAAAACAAGGTATATTTTTTTCATTAAAAGAAAAAAATCTTTGTCGCCTATAGCAATGGTCCGGCTCAACCATCAGCCGACTGACACGGAACAACTGTAAGCAACCGACGAAAGTTGGACGAACCATAACAATATTCTCACATCACAAACGTTATTAATAGCATGAAAAGGAAAGTAATCATCTTGCTTCTGCTTGCTATCTGCATCCAATCGTTTGCACAGTTATATACGGGAGAGGTTCAGAACCGACCGTATACCGACTTGCGTACCTTTCATTTTGGTGTGTTGGTCGGCACCCACTTGCAGGATCTTGAGCTGCAGAACGTCGGCCCTCAGGTAGTGACCGGTGAGGACGGTACAACCACAGAGACGCTCGTCACCACCGACCAGGACCGTTGGGATGCCGGCTTCAATGTTGGCGTGTTAGGGGAGCTGCGGCTATCCACACATTTTCAGTTCCGCGTGGCTCCGACGATGTACTTCGGTTCGCGCCACATCACTTTCCACAACATGCGCCAGACGACTGCAGACGGCAAGCCCATAGAGCAAGTGCAGGAACTGAAGACAGCCTACTTTGCCCTGCCCTGCGAGTTGATATTCTCCGGTCCGCGCGTCAGCAACCACAGGCCCTACCTCCTCGCCGGCATCAACCCTCTGATCAATCTCAACCCGAAAGACGACGACTACATCAAGCTGAAACAATATGATGTCTTGGCAGAAGTTGGCGCAGGCTTCGATTTTTATCTTCCCTATTTCAAGTTGCGCCCCGAATTGAAATTCGCCTATAGCCTCACCAACGGTCTCGACACCAAACATCCCAGCCAATTGCGCGACGCTGCCATGCGTCCCTACGCGCAGTCGGTGAACAAGGCACACACCAAGATGATCGTGCTCACCTTCTATTTTGAATGACGCAGCAGAGCATCAAGCCACCGCAAAAAAAATAACAAAAAAGCCCGTAGACCTTTGTCCGACGGGCTTTATTCTTGTGTGTCAGGGATTCTACTCTCTAAAAATCCACGGGTACGGCAAGACAGCAATTGGTTCTCACAGTCTTTCCCTTCTCCCGTGCCGGTATCCAGTCGGGCATAGCCTTAATCATCTTCAGCACAGCCTTGTCCAAATCACGATTCGTTGGCTCCACTACATAGCAGCCCGTGACCTTACCACTTTTGAGAACGGAGAATCCGACGATAACATTCCCCTTGAAATGCTGTCCCTCCATGCTGGCGGGTACGACAAGGCTGTTTTTTAAATACTGCTTCAAGGCCTCCTGTCCACCTGGAAACTGCGGAGCCTTATCGTAACCGCTTCCGTCATCCGACAGGGGCTTCTCGGGATAAGCCGTTCTCCACTCATCATTGTTTTTTGAGCCTGTGTCTGTCTGGGCGGCAATAGACAAGGGGCACAAGAGCAAAAGCGTCGCCACGGCAAGCAAGCGGGCTAAAGGTTTCTTTCCAAACATATTTCAAAATTTTATTTTTTATCCAACGTAACGGTGATTTTACCCACCCACACGGCATTCTTTCCATTCTGATCGACGGGTACCATTTTTCCGTCCAAGTTTTTCTGGTATTCCAATTTTTTAAAGTAGGAATGGCTGTGTCCGCCAAGCACCAAGTCGATATACCGGCTTTGTGCAATGACCGTCCGGTCGTCCATGCCTGTAGAAGGTTCGTCCCAACCCAAATGGGAGATGAGAATTACCATGTCGCACTTTTTGTCCACCTTCAGAAATTTGGCCCACTTGTTGGCGCAAGCCACTGGGTCGAGATACTTGATGGGCTCGTAGTTTTTGGTGAAAACCAATCCCTCCAGTTTAGGGTCGAGAGCGAAAACACCAATTCTGATGCCTTTGCGTTTAAGGATGAGGTAAGGCTTGACAATGTTTTCGAGCGGAGTCCCTGTCAAGTCGTAGTTGCTGCAAAGAATAGGAAAGTTCGCCTTTTTGAAGATACGCGCCATATTGTCCATGCCGAAATCGAACTCATGATTGCCGAGCGTGGAACACACGTAGCCCATCTTGTTCATCAGCCCAATCTCCACATCGCCCTTGAAGAGCGTATAGAAGGGCGACCCCTGAGAGAAATCGCCACTGTCGAAAAGCAGCAGGTCGGGATCCTTGGCCCGTTCCTCCTTAAGCATAGCAATACGGCGCAGGAATCCTCCCCTGCCCGCTATGGCAGTATCGCGCAACGTAGCCTTGAGCGGATAGATGCAGCTATGGGTGTCATTGGTGTGAAGTATGGTGAGCGTCTTTTGTGCGTAAGCCGCCAAAGTTGTCGACGCCATGACCATGGCAAAGACAAGTTGAAAAAAATATCTTCTCATCGCTTTATTTCTTAATGGTTATTCTTCCTTCTTTCTGTGCGTCGATCATCTTTCCCTGCTGTTTCATGGCCAGGAAATAATCGCGGATGATGAAGCGCGAATTGTTTTCCTGTCCAACAGGTGCCACGAGGTTGGTCCCTTCTCTGAATGTTGGCATCTTGTCGTTGCCCTGCGCCACATAGTCGATGGTGGCGACGCGATATTGACGACCGGGATCTATCGGCTCCCCATTCAGCCGGGCACTGACGAGCTGCAGTTGTGGGGTGATGACGAGTTCCACACCATGGCTGATGCCCTGGCCGCCGGTGGCCGCAATTTCCTCAAAGGCCTTCATCAGCTGTCGGCCATTGAGCGTAAAGAAGCAGATTTTATTGTCAAACGGAGCCATATCTACAACGTCGCCATAAGTGATGACGCCCTTGGGCAGGCTGGCCCGTATTCCGCCCATGTTATATACGCCCAAGTCGGGATGCTCATGGTATTTTTGTCCGGCCCACACCATAATGTCTGCCAGGAGATTGGAGAGCGGGCTCTCGGGAGAATAGACGTCGAGTTCTCTTGCCGCCTCCCCTACAACAGGATTCATGATGCTGTCAACATCATGCTTGTAGGGGGTTATAAAAGCCTCAGCGTCGGCGTCGGGGTGTGCATCATAGCGCGTGTCTATCAGAACGCGCGTGCGGCTGACCGATGCCACCTGGTAAGGAGTATGGCACGAGCTGAGCGTCAGCAACAGTCCGGTAAAGAATATTAAAGAATGACTTTTCATAAATGGTGAGCGTTGATTTTTGCAAAGATAATAATAATATTTGCAAAGATAATAAAAATAAGGGAAGGGGCAAACAAAAAGATGAGGAAAAGCCATATTGAAAAGTCAGCGGCCCTGGTGAACAGACCATCCTTTTGCAAATAGAAGCATGACAAAGAGAAATAGAATAAGGATCTCACTCCCGTGTCGTTGGGGACTGAATAATGGGATGAAGGGACGGTAATTGATAAAAAACAAATCTTTTATTTTGTTCTTCGCCCGAATTACACTAATTTTGCAGCATAATACATATAAAGTAGATGGATACAATCAAAATTCTGGATAAAACATTCAAGACTTTTATCCCCGAGAGTGAAATCCAAAAACGTGTGGCTGCCGTTGCGGAAAAGATCAATCACGACATGGCAGGCAAAAACCCATTGCTGTTGGCGGTGCTGAACGGTTCGTTCATTTTCGCTGCCGATCTCATTCGCTACCTCACGATTCCCTGTGAGATCTCCTTTGTAAAGCTTGCCTCTTATCAAGGTACAACCTCTACGGGCAAGATCAAGGAGATTATCGGTATCAATGAGAATCTGGAAAACCGCGATGTCATCATTGTCGAGGACATTGTCGACACGGGTAACACGATGAAGCGGATGCTGGAGACCCTCGGCACGCGCAATCCCCGCTCCCTTCACATCTGCACGCTGCTCGTGAAGCCGGGAAAACTCCAGGTGCCTCTCAACATCGAGTATTGCGCCATGGAAATCCCCAATGACTTTATCGTGGGCTATGGACTCGACTACGACCAGCAGGGCCGCAACTTGAGAGACATCTACACTGTGGTGGAGTAAGCGGGCCGAAGACAGACCGCAGGCGTCGGCATGAAGCCGAAGCCCATAACAGAACAAGATTATTTCACAAATAACAAGAAATGAAGAATATCGTAATTTTTGGTGCACCGGGTTCCGGCAAAGGCACCCAGAGCGACAAGCTGATTGAGAAGTACGGACTGAAACACATCTCCACCGGTGATGTGCTGCGCAACGAGATCAAAAACGGCACAGAACTGGGCAAGACAGCCAAAGGATTCATCGACGAGGGCAAACTCATCCCCGACGAATTGATGGTGAACATCCTCGCCTCTGTCTACGACAGTTTCGGCAAGGAGCATGCGGGCGTCATCTTCGACGGTTTCCCCCGCACCATACCGCAGGCCGAGGCTCTGAAAAAGATGTTGGCTGAGCGCGGCCACAAGGTGGCTGCCATGATTGAGTTGGACGTACCCGAGGAGGAACTGATGAAGCGCCTCATCCTGCGCGGAAAGCAGAGTGGACGCAGCGATGACAACGAGGAGACCATCAAGAAGCGTCTGAACGTCTATCACACACAGACAGCTCCGCTCATCGAATGGTATGAGAAGGAGGGCATCCGCCATCACATCAATGGTTTGGGTGAACTCGACCGCATCTTCGCAGACATCTGCAAGGTTGTGGACAGTCTCTAACATCCAAAAGCGGAAGATATTATTCACGCTTGCAAAACCAAGTAAAACCCAGGAAATAAACGACGACAAATGGAGAGCAACTTTGTAGATTATGTGAAGATATACTGCCGTTCGGGCAAAGGCGGCAAAGGTTCCATGCACCTGCGCCACGTAAAATATCAACCCAACGGAGGCCCCGACGGCGGTGACGGCGGTGATGGCGGCAGCGTCATCCTGCGCGGCAATCACAACTACTGGACGCTGCTCCATCTGAAATACCAGCGCCACGTCTTCGCCGAGCATGGCGGCAACGGCGGACGCGACAGAAGCCACGGTACCAAGGGCAAGAACGCCTACATCGACGTGCCTTGTGGTACCGTGGTCTACAACGCCGAAACAGGTAAGTATATCTGCGACGTCACCTACGACGGGCAGGAAGTGGTGTTGCTTCAAGGCGGACGTGGCGGACTCGGCAACTGGCAATTCCGCACGTCGACCAATCAGACTCCCCGCTTTGCCCAGCCGGGAGAGCCCATGCAGGAGATGACCATCATCCTTGAACTGAAACTGCTCGCCGATGTGGGCCTCGTAGGATTCCCCAACGCAGGAAAGTCCACACTGCTTTCGGCTTTGTCGAGCGCAAAACCGAAAATTGCCAACTACCCCTTTACAACACTCGAACCGTCGCTTGGCATCGTGGCCTACCGCGACAATCAGAGTTTCGTCATGGCCGATATCCCCGGCATCATCGAAGGTGCGAGTGAGGGCAAGGGCCTCGGACTGCGGTTCCTGCGCCACATAGAGCGCAACTCACTGCTGCTCTTTATGGTTCCCGGCGACACCGACGACATCAAACACGACTACGAGGTGCTGCTCGGCGAATTGGAGCGGTTCAATCCAGAAATGCTCTCCAAACACCGGGTGTTGGCAGTCACAAAGAGCGACCTGCTCGACGAAGAACTGATACAAATGCTCCACGAGACGCTGCCCCACGACCTACCCGTAGTGTTCATCTCTTCAGTCACAAGGTATGGCATTGACGAATTGAAAGACATCTTGTGGCGCGAATTGAACAGTGAAAGCAACAAACTGCAGGAAATCACGTCCGAAGATACACTGGTCCACCGCGATAAAGTCATCTCCCAGCTCCCCAGCGAGCTCAAGGAAGAGGGAATGGACGACGATGTGGAGACCGTGGACACGGATGATAGCGGCGATATGGACGACGTGGAAGAGTTGGAGGACTTTGAATACACCGACGAATGACACCGCAGCTGCATTATTATCCTCTGGATTCAGCGGTGACGGCTTTCTCCACAACCCGTTCGGGAGGCGTCAGCACAGGGTCCTTTTCCAGTCTTAACATCAACGCTTATTGTGGCGACAGCCCCGAGCATATCGCTGCCAACCGAGAGGCACTGGCCCTGGAGTTGGACATTCTTCCCAGCCGGCTCATCGTTCCCCACCAGGTGCACGGCGTGGAAAGTTGCCGCATCGGCCCTCACTACTTCACGCTGCCTCTTTCTGCCCGACAGAACTTAATAGAGGGAGTGGACGCCGTGATGACCGATGTCTGCCAAGTGGCGGTAGGAGTCTCCACCGCCGACTGCATCCCCGTATTGATCTACGACACGACCCATCATGCAGTTGCTGCCATACACGCCGGCTGGAGGGGCACCCTGCGTCATATCGTCCTGCACACCATTGCCGAAATGCGGTTGCAATTCTCTACCCAGCCAGAGAATATCAAGGCCGTCATCGGTCCGGGCATCTCCAAAGAGAGTTTTGAGGTAGGCGACGAGGTCTACGAGGCGTTCTCAGAGGAGAGTTTCGACATGCAGCGCATTGCCACGAGAATGCCACGAATGCACGACAACGACATTCAATCGTTAAAATGGCATATCGACTTGAAACGCTGCAATCGCAACGACCTCCTGAAAGCTGGTGTGCAGACCGAAAATATACATGATTGCGCTATCGACACCTATCAGGAGTGCCAGACCTATTTTTCGGCCCGACGCCTTGGCATACATTCGGGAAGAATCTACACAGGCATCGTGCTGAGACGGCAAGACTGCGGCCTGTAAAAAAGACAGCATGGAAAAACTCATTGTATTTTCCTGTCTGTTTAAACGCTAAACCTAATGAATATATGCGACTCTATTTGTTGAATCTCATCATGATGATGCTGTTTGCCGTGTCAACGTCTACAGCAGGTCCCATTCATTTTACCCAGGCCGAGCAACAGCAAATCTTCGTCCCAACGCCAAATCTCTTTGCCCGCAGCGATGCCTTCAGCATCGATTTCTCTGCGTTGGGCAAGAACGACTATTTCTTTCCCCTGCCTGTTGGTAATGCAAAAGTCGTAGACGGTCAATATTTGGACATCACCACGACAAAAGGTGATGCCGTGAAAGCCATGTTCGGCGGTACCGTACGTCTGTCGCTTCCTACCAGCTACGGCAATACGATCGTCATCCGGCACGACAATGGCCTGGAGACGGTCTATGGCTGGAATGCACAGAATCTTGTGAAGGTGGGCGATCGGGTGAAGGCCGGCCAGACCATTGCCATTGTAGGTACGAAAAACGGTGAGGCGAGAGCTTTTGTGGCCATCCTTGTCAACGGTGGATGGATCAATCCGGAAACGCTGCTCGACCCCGACAGCCATCGGCTCATCCGGCAGACGCTCACCTTCCGCAAGCAGAACAACTATGTTTTAGTGGCGCAGCCGCCCCGCCGCGAGCGCAAGGGAGTCATGAGTCTCGACCCCGACGATGCCGACGAAGATCCATTCGAGAAGAGCAACACCTTTGAACTCGACCTGCAGAAACTGGAAAAACAACACTGGAACTATCCCCTGCCCGGGAGCCACATCATCAGTCCCTACGGCGGAAGCCGCAACCACAAGGGAGTTGACATCAAGACCAAACCCAACGACAATATTTTAGCCGCTTTCGACGGGGTCGTGACCCGCTCCGGCCCATATTTCGGCTATGGCAACTGCATCGTCATCCGCCACGCCTTCGGCTTCGAAACGCTCTACAGCCACCAGAGTAAAAACTTTGTCAAGGTAGGCGACCACGTCAAGGCCGGTCAGGTGATAGGACTCACAGGCCGCACAGGGCGTGCCACCACAGAGCATCTCCACTTTGAGACCCACTTCAAAGGACACAATTTCAATCCCAACCTACTCTTCGACCACACCAATAAAAAACTCCAGACCACAGTGCTGAAATTGGAAAGAAACGGAAGGGTGAGCAAGAAAAAGTGAGTGACAGTCGACGAAGGCTCACACCAAGGCTGCTACATATTGCTACATAAATGTTGCAAAACAACAAAATATTAGTTTTTTTAACCAAACACATCCGTAAAAGTCGGTTAGGAGTTTTGTTAAACACAAAGAAAATAGTAACTTTGCAGTGTTCAAAAAAGATTGTTAATTTATAATTTTATTATACAATGGCAGTAAGTTATAAAGATTTAGGTCTCGTCAATACACGCGAGATGTTTGCAAGAGCCGTCAACGGCGGTTATGCAATCCCAGCATTCAACTTCAACAACCTTGAGCAGCTCCAGGCCATCATCACAGCCTCTTCCGAACTCCGTTCACCGGTGATTCTTCAGGTTTCAAAGGGTGCCCGCAACTATGCCAACCCCATCCTGCTCCGCTACATGGCAGAGGGTGCTGTGGAATATGCAAAGTCTTTGGGATGCAACCATCCTGAGATCGTGCTGCACCTCGACCACGGAGACAGCTTCGAGCTTGTAAAGAGCTGCGTAGATATGGGCTTCTCTTCTGTAATGATCGATGCTTCTTCCAAGCCTTTCGATGAGAACATCGAACTGACAAAGAAGTGCGTGGACTATGCTCACCAGTTCGACGTGACTGTTGAGGCAGAGTTAGGCGTTCTCGCAGGTGTTGAGGATGAGGTTTCTGCTGAGGAGTCTCACTATACTCGTCCCGAAGAGGTGATCGAGTTCAGCGAGCGTTCTGGCTGCGATTCTTTGGCTATCTCCATCGGTACTTCCCACGGTGCTTACAAGTTCAAGCCCGAGCAGTGCACACGTGACCCGAAGACCGGTCGTCTGATTCCTCCTCCATTGGCCTTCGACGTTCTGGAAGAGATCGAGAAGAAGCTCCCCGGCTTCCCCATCGTGCTCCACGGATCTTCTTCTGTTCCTCAGAAGTATGTAGACATCATCAACAAGTACGGAGGCAAGCTGCCCGACGCTGTTGGTATTCCCGAGGAGCAGCTCCGCAAGGCTGCAAAGAGCGCTGTTTGCAAGATCAACATCGACTCCGACTCTCGTCTGGCTTACACAGCAGGTGTGCGTGAGACACTGGCCCTGCATCCTGAGTACTTCGATCCTCGCCAGTATGGCAAGGTGGCTCGTGCTTACATGACAGACATGTACAAGGAGAAGATCACCGACGTGCTGGGCAGCGATCACAAGCTCGTCAACTGCGACTAATCTTCCTTCAAACAGGAAATTATCATAGCGGAATTCCCTTCGGGAGTTCCGCTTTTTTGTATCCTCAGCCTAATTCGCCTGAGGACAGACCGGAAATAAGCCACCCAATGCCTCTGTTCGGGAAATACCATTTTGACAGCCGCGAGCCATAGGGAGTAAACAAACAACGAAGCCGATAAACCCATTGACAGGCTTACCGGCTCCATTGTATCGTCTCGTGTATCAACCTTTGTGCTGTGACTTGCGATTGGCCCGCTGCTCACGGTACTTGGCTTTCTGACGGGCTGATCCACTACCATGGGCGCCCGTGATGTATTTCTTCTTTTTGGCCTTCGTCTTCACCTTACCGTCATCTTTCGGTCCGCCCTTCGACGCCCCCTTGAAGACGATGCCGTTTTCGAGTATCTGGTCAAAATCATCCATATCTGTTGTCTTTGTGTATGAGTGGAAATGAGAGGCGGATCCCTCACCCCCCTGTAAATATTATTAATGATGGAACAATCTCACACCCGTGAAGGCCATGGCGATGTCATACTTGTCACAAGTCTCAATGACATTGTCGTCACGAATGCTGCCTCCAGCCTGAGCGATATATTTCACTCCACTCTTGTGGGCACGCTCAATATTGTCGCCGAAGGGGAAGAAAGCGTCTGAACCCAAAGCCACGTCGGTATTCTTGCAAATCCATGCCTTTTTCTCTTCGCGGGTCAACGGCTCGGGTTTCTCGGTGAAGAACTGTTGCCACGTGCCTTCCTGCAGAAGATCCTCCCATTCTTCGGAAACATATACGTTGATGCAATTGTCGCGGTCGGCACGGTGAATGCCCTCCTTGAAAGGCAAGGCCATCACCTTTGGACATTGCCGCAGCCACCATTCGTCGGCCTTGCTGCCAGCCAAGCGCGTACAGTGGATACGGCTCTGCTGACCGGCACCGATACCAATGGCCTGTCCGTCCTTGACATAGCATACAGAGTTGCTCTGCGTATACTTCAGCGTGATGAGCGAAATAACAAGATCACGCTTGGCCTCAGCCGTAAATACCTTATTCTTGGTGGGGATATTGGCAAAGAGTTCAGGTGAACTCAAGTCTATGTTATTGCGCAATTGCTCGAAGGTCACACCAAACACCTGTTTGCGCTCTATGGGTTCCGGCACATAGTTGGGATCTATTTTGATCACGTTGTATGTACCCCGGCGCTTTGCCTTCAGTATTTCCAACGCCTCAGGAGTGTAGTCTGGAGCAATCACGCCATCGCTCACCTCGCGTTTGATAAGACGGGCCGTAGCCTCATCGCAGGTGTCACTAAGAGCACAGAAGTCGCCATAGGAACACATACGGTCGGCACCACGCGCACGGGCGTAGGCAGAAGCCAAAGGAGTGAGCTCGAAATCTACATCGTCAACAAAGTAGATTTTCTTCAACGTGTCGCTAAGTGGCAATCCGATAGCGGCGCCAGCAGGACTGACATGCTTGAAACTGGCTGCGGCAGGCATTCCCGTCGCCGCCTTGAGCTCTTTGACAAGCTGCCAGCTGTTGAGGGCATCAAGGAAATTGATGTAGCCAGGACGTCCGTTCAAAACTTCTACAGGGAGCTCGCCATGATCCATGAAAATGCGGGCAGGCTTTTGATTCGGATTACATCCGTACTTCAAAGTTATTTCTTTCATTTTAAAGGGATTAATTTCTAAGTGCAAATTTACGAAATTAATGTGACTTATCCTTGCTGTGTCATTTGTTTTTCGTAATTTTGCAACAGATTTAAACAACGTTTGATGTTATGAAGAAAGTGATAGTCAACCGTCACTTCCACTTCTCTTCCATGAAGAGAGTTGAATCGATTTTGAGCGGAAAGGAGAAGCCCTCCAAACAGACCCTCAACCGTTTGGCCTTACTCGTTGGCTTTCAGTCGTGGGAAGACTTGAGAGATGCGCTTTATGGTGATGCCGACGCAAGCATCAACTACGAGGAAGACAGAAAATGAAAGGAACTTGAGACATTTAAGAAAAAAGAACTCAACCACCTATTGGCGATTGAGTTCTTTTTTCTTGCCTTGGCAGGAATAAAACGAAGATTATTCAGCGTTGGCGGCAATGGTACGCTTCTCCTGGATGCGTGCCTTCTTACCTGTGAGCTTGCGCAGATAGTAAAGCTTGGCACGACGTACCTTACCACGCTTGTTCACCTCGATGCTGTCGATGCTCGGAGAATCAATGGGGAAGATACGCTCCACACCCACGGTTCCAGACATCTTGCGCACGGTGAAGCGCTTCTTGTCTCCATGACCTGAAATTTTGATAACAATGCCACGGTAAAGCTGAATACGCTGCTTGTTACCCTCGACGATTTTGTAAGCTACCGTCACTGTGTCACCCGACTTGAATTCGGGATATTGCTTGGCGCTTGCAAATGCTTCCTCAGCAACTTTAATTAAATCCATTGTTGTTTGATTAAAAATTGTTTGTCGTTCCAACTCAACATGGTATGACGACACTTCCATCAACCAGCGGTTAAGCCGAAAAGCGGTGCAAAGTTACTAACTTTTTGGTAATTGGCCAAAAGATAAATGGTTTTTCTTTAGAAATCAAGACTTTAACCTTCAGAATTCATACGGCGCACTGGATATTTTCCGTGGGTTAGCGGTGAGAGAAATCCGAGATTGCTTGTATGTGATATCTCCAATGTGTCACTATAAATTAGCCAAAGGATGTAGTGTCACCCTCCAACCCCAAAAGTTAAGGAAAATTGTCACGGACAGGCTTTAGCTGCCGATGGAGCTATGGGGCCAAGGTGATGGAGTAGCCTTGCGAGCAAGCTCGCCGGTTACTCCATCACCTTAGCCCCACCCCTAACGGGGAAAAGCCCGCCCATGACGAAAATTGCTTTGGCATAAAATTGCCTTACGGCATAAAATCTGTCACATCCCCTGAATCTTCCCACAAGCAGTTTAGAAAGCCCTGATGATACCTTCGTGATAATAATAACGCTCAATCTGTGCCTTGGGCCATGTACCGAAGTTTACGAGGATGGCTATAGGAAATGAAGTACCACGAAGATAACCAAAAGTCTGAAACTGCTCCCTATCAGTGATCTCCTTGATAGATTTGCACTCTATGATGACATTGCCACGGGGCATCATCACGACCATGTCCATCTTGATATAGCTTTCGAGTGCTTCTCCATCGAAGAGCGGGTGATAGACGAGCTCCTTTCTTACATCAAACTGCTCTTTAACCAACTTCCTGCCTAAAGCCTCCTGATAGATATATTCCGGCATTCCTGGTCCTAATTGTCTGTGGACACATTGTATGCACCCGACTACACCGTAGACATATCGAATGAGCGACTCACGCAGGTTAGGATCAAGGGGAGAACGAGAAATAGTCAAATCATTCATAAACTCAGTTGTATGTTTTTCTTACCAACGTACTCTTGTGCTGCTTTATTTTATGCCGTAAGGCAATTTTACGCTATAGCGATTTTCTTCATGGGCAGGCTTGACACCTATGGTGTGGGCCAGAAGCTATGGGGTGTGGCTGCGAGCTTGCTCGCCAAGCCACACCCCATAGCTTCTGGCCCATTGCTCTATTAGGAGCAAAAGACTGACCATGATTTTCCTTAAGTTAAGGACCTCTCTAACAATTATAGATCCGTAACCAGAGAAGATTACAAATATCGGGCCACGGAAAATATCCAGTGCGCCATTCATACAAGTCTACAAACAGTTAGACAGGTTGAACACCGTCAATCCGAGCAGCAATCACTGAAAGCAAGAAACTAAAAAAGCCGTCCTCCAGGTTGCTCACGCAACAGAGAACGGCGGGTAGATATTTATAGGATTGTTTAATTCACTTCAAAGGTTCCATCTCAAAATGTTCCACCACACCCGTGATGGGATTTATTCTAAGGTGGCACACTTGCTTCTTGGAAAACAGCTCCTGACTGAGCCCATAAACGTCACCAAACTGGGCAGCATACATCTCCTCGCTGTCAATCGGTTTAGACAATGCATCAGTGATCGTGAGTCTGATTTTCGCTGGAATAGCAACAACGAGCGCTGGCTCTTCCTTTTTCTTGTCGGTCTGAGGCACATTGGGCATGGCTACATCATTAAGTTGTTCCACGTTCATATAATAAGGCTCACCGCTCAGGTCATCACTATCCACCAATCCAAGCCATTTGGACAGACGGAAAAGAAGGGCGCGCTTTTGGCCCTTTTGGGGAATAAAAGTCAGTTCTGTCTCCGTTGTATCAATGGTTGTCACACCAGTAAAGAGCTGCATGAGAGCTGTCTCCTGCTGATCGAGTCCCTGGAGCATCAACTTCAACTGTTCACCATCCTTCGGCATCTGGTCGCTCTCCCCACGGTTGATTTGGTTTCGAGCGTCGCGGATATCAAAGATTTCCTGTGCAACAAGCTCAGCCAGCTTACTGTTTGAGCCGGCTGCAAGCATATCGGCGGTCATGAAATTGTCGGGGTTGAGAGCCGGCTGCTGACGTGACGGCTTGAAGCTCAATGGGACGGAAGGCTTCTTGCCTTGGTCGTTGACAGCCATCAACACTCCGTTTTTATCACATTCAACATTGAATATCAACTTCTTGCGGTCCAGGTTGACCGTATAGTGGCGCGACGTATCGGGCTGCGCCGAGGCATACATGCTGGCCCCACAGATACGATAAGTGTCAACAGCCTCCATGCCACACTGCCTGCGCAGAAAAGTCTGTCCATAAACAGCCAATCGGCCAGGCTTAAAATTTGTGTGCTGGACGAGCAGTCGCACTTTAACCACTGTCTGTGGCAGATAATAGTTCAGCCCCTCAACGGGCTGCTGAGCCAGGGCTTGCATGAAAGCCACACACATAAAGGCAAGAGAAATGATTTTCTTCAACATATCGGGGGATTATTCTTCTAAGCGATGGAATGCCATGGGCAGAGACTTGATGATATCGCTTGCGATAAGACTTTCCTTGCCGACAGCCTTTGCTGCGATGTCGCCCGCCAAGCCGTGGAGGTACATACCCAACAAGCAGGCCACGCGCTGTGCATATCCACGGGCCAAGAGTCCCGTGATGATCCCTGTCAGCACATCGCCCGAACCGGCAGTGGCCATTCCACTATTGCCTGTTGTATTGAAATACACGTGGCGGTCGGGACAGCACAGCGCACTGTAGTGACCCTTCAGAAGGATATAGACTTGAAGGCGGGCAGCCAGTTCTATGGCCTTATTGAGGCGATCGTAGTCGCTGTTGGAGATACTGCCGGAAAGACGGTCGAACTCTCTCGGATGGGGCGTAAGGATAATGTCGTGAGGCAGCTGTTGAATCCACGCTCTGTGATTGGCAATGATATTGAGCGCGTCTGCATCGACGACAACAGGACATGTAGCGCGACGCAACTGGGAGATGAGCGCAATAGAAGTCTGCTCACGTATTCCCAATCCGGGACCTATTGCCATGGCGTCGTAGCCCTCTGTATCAGTGGCCTCTGAGAAATATCTGTCTTCGGCATCGTGCTGCAGAATTGCTTCCGGTACGCTAATCTGCATAATATCGTTGTTGAGCAGCGGGGTCAGCACAGCCACCTTCCCCACTCCACTACGCAGGCAAGCTTTTGTGGCCAGGACTGCCGCGCCGGCCATACCATATTGCCCGGCAATAATGAGCGCATAGCCCATCAGTCCTTTGTGGGCAAAGTCGGGGCGTGGCTTGAGCATACGCCGCACATCATTTTCCTCTACAGTGACAAACTGGGCATCGGTATTGTCGATATAATCCTGTGAAAGACGAATGTCAAGCACCCTCACCTCACCAAGATAAGGCTGGCAATCGGCAAACATCATGGCGAGTTTCTTCTGCTGCAAAGTTAGGGTCATGTCGGCCTTGACAATATTTGTCCATACGTTATCAGTATTGTCCTCGGCCATCATCCCTGAAGGCATATCAAGGCTTACGACTTTCGACGGACTTTGGTTGATATATTTCACCAGCGAGGCGAATCCTCCGGTCAATGGCTTGTTGAGACCGGAACCAAACAAGCCGTCGACAACAAGCGTGCGCGCCGTGAGGTCAGGCAGGTCGAAATTGACGGTCACCTCTGTGAAGTGCCTCACGCAGTTGGCCTCGACTAGCCGCTTCTTGTTAATTTCGCAATCGTCAGAAAGTTTGTTGTGTATATTGAAAAGATAAACGTCTACAGGATAATCGGCCTTGGCCAGCATTCTCGCCACAGCCAAAGCATCGCCCCCATTGTTGCCGGGACCCGCAAACACTGCCACCGGCGTATGGTTATCCCACCGCTCCATGATGACATGGGTCATCACTTTGGCGGCACGCTCCATAAGGTCGATGCTCTGCACGGGCTCGTGCTCAATGGTGAAGCTGTCCAATTCGTGGATTTGAGAACTTGTAAATATCTTCATATTGCAAAAATACAAAATAAGCGTCAAATAAACAAAATTGCCGGCTATTTCTTCACAAAGAAACTCATTTTTCGAAAATCTCTCAAAAAATCAGTGCCCAAAGTTTATTCTATCTTATTTTGATTTTCTGGCCGGTTCCTTTCAGAGAGTGTGTGTGAGAAGCAGAAATGATTTGTGCCTGGAATTCCACGACAGCTACCGCTGCATTCCAGCCGAAAACTTAAACATCACATGAATCATCAGATAGCGGGGAAGTGAGTTGGTCCAAACTTCCGTGCGTCCCTGCTCGTCAAGCGAATACTGTATGGTTTTCAGTTGACCCAGGATATCGAAGCCGTCGAGCGATACGGAGAGCTTTTCCTTTAGGAACGTGCGCGAAAACCGTGCGTTCCACACCCACTGACTGCTGTTCATCTGCTCATCGTTGTAGCCACGGCGGAAATAATCGGTCAAGTCGGTAGACAACTGCAAATGCCAGGGCAGCTTCCAAACGAGATTCACCCCGAGACTGTTGTTCCAGGCATTGGTCTTCGTAAAGTCCTTCCGGTTGCCGGTCACATATTGATTATTGAGTGCACAGAAAAGCTCTGCGTTGTTTTCGCCCAACATGTACCTAAGCGTCAACTTTCCCCCAGTGTTCCATGTATTCACAGTGCTGCGCGCGTCCTTGCCTCCAACTGTCTGCATCAGATCCACATTGTGGGAGCAGCCGACGTTGGCATCGAAATCTATTTCGTATTCTTTGTGCTTGCGCAGCGGATGCCAATTGTAGCTGCCTGAAAACGAGGCGTTCCAATTGCCGTTGACATTCTCGGGTCGCGAGTAGGTAATACCAGTCTGCTTGTCGTAGACTACGGCTGTAGCCTGGGCATTGCGGGTCACATTCCAGGAGAGGTTGCCATATAGAAGATTCTGCGACTGGGGAAACATCACAGAAGAATTCAATGCCACACTATACTGGCGGGCGTTTTTGATGTTTGGATTGCCGTCGCTCACCTGCAAGGGATTGCTGTCGTCGTGGACTCCAAGAAGCTGAACCAGACTGGGCTGCTGGGCTGACGACGACAGCGTCCCGCTGAAGCTGCGGCTGGCAGTGGAGTCGTTGTTGTTATAGAGCACACTGAGCTGACAGTTGAACAGAGTCGAATTGCGGCTGATGTCATATTGTTTCGACCGATAGTAGCGCAAATGCTCATGTTGCAAATCGATAGAAGGCAACAACATCACCGACAGAGAAGACCGCTGTGTGCCGTCGCCCCTCGTATAGAAGAAGGCCGGCCTGATGCTGTTGGTGTTCTGCCACATATCGTTGCGAAAGCTGTTGGTGGCATCCAGCGTACCCAACAGTGCTTCTCTCGACGATGGCAACATGCCTAACGGATAGTTTTCGGCCAAATAGCCCGGAAGTTGATCCAGTCGAAAAAGTGAATTTTCGGCGTGGTCATAGCTTTGCCGGTACGTATAGCTGATGCGGGGAACAAGTGTCTCATCTGAATCGGTGTTGAGCGTGAACACGTGCTGATAGAAAGATGCCCCGTTGAATACGAAGCTATAATAAGGCGCTTCCGTATATTGGTTGCGGTGGTCACTGTTGCCTGTTGTCAAGTAGTCAAACTGATTGATGGCAAAGTTTCTCGATTTGCCGTGACCATAGTTAAACGACACATCGGCCGACAAGTTGTCTCTCAAGCCGCTTTCCTTATTGCCGAAGGCCTTCGTCAGTCCCAAACTTCCGCTCACACCCAATTGTTGACCGCGACTTTTGCCATCACCCCGCACGCGATTGATTGTCATTCGCATGAGCCGCTGGCTGGCGCCTGGCTGGAAAAGGCTGTCGAGCAGATGGGACGACCACAAAGGATTGTCGTTGAAAGATCCCGACAACGACTGCGAGAGGGAATGATTCTGACTGAAATTGAACGAGGAGGAACCGTAGACAATCATCTTCTTGGGATGAAGACTAAAATACGACATCAGCTGATAGGAGCGCGACTTCGTACGATTCTGTGTATTGCTCAAGCCGTAGGTGTCGCCTCCTTCAAGATAGTGCTGTGTCGTTGTGCGCGACAGAAACTCATTATCACTGTAGGTGTAGTTGCCAGAGGCCGAGATGAAGTCATCTTCTGTTTTCCCATTGTGGAAATAATCGAAGCTGGCGAGTTTTGTCGCGGTCTTTCCCGACTGGTTCTGTGTCCGTCCTCCACCGTCTCCCTCGCCTGGAACCGAAGAGTCATTGATATTGTTCATCTGTCCCGTGAGGGTAAGCCGGTCTTTCTTGGTGTAGCCCATAGCGAAGGCACGCGCCATGTATCGGCTGTTGCTGCCAAGGGCAAGATCGGTGTTTCCTATCATGCCTTGCCGATAGTGCTTTTTCAGGTTCACGTCGAGCACATACTGTTTGTCACCCATGTCTGTCCCCATCAATCGTGAGTTGCGCCCCGCCTTCTCGTAGGCCTTCACTTTGTCGACGGTATAGGCTGGCAGATTCTCCAACGCTTTCTTCGCGTCGCCGTTGAAGAAGTCGCGTCCGTCGATGAGCAGAGAACTCACCTGGCGACCATTGATTTTGATTACACCATCCGCGATACTTGCCCCGGGGAGCTGGCGGATGAGGGCATCGAGCATAGAGCCCTGACTCAACTGAAACGCCGACGCATCATAGACCACCGTGTCGCCCCTCATGACCATCTTGATTTTTGTAGCTTTCACGACCAGCTCATCGAGCACCGTGGTGTTTTCCTTCAACTTGATCTCGTCCAGCCATTGCTCGGCCACCTTGTCGGCCATCCTCACGCGTATTCGTTGGATCAGCGTATCATAGCCTACGGCCGAAACGCGAATCAGGTATTCGGTGTTGTTCTGTACGTTGTCAATATGAAAATAGGAATAGGTCTGGTTGCCCCCAATCGTATCGGTTTCTACCACGGCAACCGCCACCACCGCACTGTCTGTGACAGAAAGCAGCTCGACGGTTGCAGCGGGGATACTGCGCCCCGTGCCGGCATCCACCACCCGGCCAGTGAGCCGGCGGGCCGAAACCGATAGCGACAGGAGGGATAGCAATAACAATAGAACGATACGACGCATAGACCGATAGACGTAAAGAGGCATGAAATTGTCAGCGGGTGTCATGGCCGTTGTGTACCAAAGGCTGTATTTATTGGGCTGCTGCCGGGTTAAAGTGTCAATACCAGCTGTTTTCCGTTGCGGGTCAACTCTGAGGCATAGATCAAGACCACGAAAAAGCAAACAAACGGAATGATGAAGGGTGTCACGAGGTTGGTGGCATCGTGAACGATCCCCATCAGTAGGAAGCCGCAACCACCGATAGGCGTCATCATCAGCAACGATGACGCACTCTTGGTGAGGTTACCCAGTCCGCGGAGTGCCAGCGAGAAGATGGTGGGAAACATGATGGCTTCGAAGAAATAGTTGCAGATAAGTGCCATCATTGACAACCGACCCAGGTTGAGCAGCACCAATCCCATGCACGTCACTGTACCGATGCCGCAAATGAGGAGCATCGTCTCGGCCTTCACGCGCCGCATGATCCACGCACCTATGAAGCGGCCGATCATGAAGAATCCCAAGGCACAGGTCAGCACGAGGCTTGCCGTGTCGTCGGCCATCCAGCCCTGCCCTGTGACGAAATTGATGAAATAGCTGTTGATGCTGATCTCAGCCACCTCGTAGGCCAAGAGTGAGAACAGCCCGAAGACAAACATGGGATGATGACGGAAGAGCTTCATGATGCGTGTGTCCTGCATACGATCCTCTTCGGTCTCTTTGTGTTTGATTTCAGGGAGGTCGACACGCGAGAACACTACGGCAATGAGCAGCACGAGGAAGCCAAGGATAATGTAGGGCTTCACGATGTCGTCGCTGTCGGCATCCCCGCTGAAGAGAAATTGGCCGATGGCCAAAGTGGCGGTCATGCTGCCTAATCCGTTGAACGACTGCGAGAAGTTGAGTCGCGCCGTAGAGGTCTGTGGATCGCCAAGCTCTGTCACATAGGGATTGGCCGAAGTCTCTAAGAACACCAATCCGCAGCCGATCACAAAAAGCGCGACCAGATAGCCATAGAAGCTGCCCGCCAAAGCCCCGGGGATAAACATAAACGCTCCAATGCCGAAGAGTAGCAATCCGAACACCACACCACGGCGATAGCCCTGGCGGTTGATAAACCACCCCGCAGGAATGGCCATGATGAAATAGCCAAGATAAGTGCTCACTTGGATGAGCGACGACTGCGTGATGGAGATGTCTAACACGTTTTGGAAATGCTTGTTTAGTACGTCAAGAATGGCACGTGCGAAGCCCCAAAGAAAAAAGAGCGACGTGACGAGAACAAATGGCAGCAAATACGCTTTGCTGGTGAGTGTTGCTTTCTTACTCATATTTTTTTAGTCTGTATAGAAGGGGCGTAATAAAAAACTAACGGCCATCATGGTGATTTATTATCTCTGCTCTCCTATTAGAGTGGTTTAGGTGTATTTTCAGGATGGCCCGACGAAGGCTCTCCATCTTTCTCCGCTAAACAAAGTTAAGCATCACGATGCTTTAGTTTATTTTCGCTCCAACACCGACCTTGATGGAGCAGCCTTAAAGGCTCACCACCTTCAGGTTGGTGATGACGCTCTTGAAGCTGCCGCCGGCTTCCTTGAGCGGGAACACAAGCGTGCTGATATAGTACATCGGCCGCTTGAAAGGAATCTTGCGCACATCGAGCGACTCCACGAGGCGGCCGTCGACATAGAGCTGCGTGCGCTCACGGTCGCCGTGGATGCGCACGTGGGCCCGCTCGCCCGGCACAAACTGATAGTTGAAGTTGTAGAGATAGCCGTCGCGGCTGAAGCCGAGCAGTCCCGACGCTGGGTCGGAGAGCCAGAACGTGGCGTCGTCGTAGTGGAACAAAGGCGTGGCAAGCTGTTCTTTCCGAGCCGTGATGTCGAAGCTGACATCGTAGTTCCAGCCTATCTGGTCTGCGTCGAGCGTGTCTCCCGGCCGCACCACAGCCTTTTCCAACACCACTCCTGGGGCATGCCATCCGGCGTAGTTCACTCCCGGTGCCTCACGCACGCCCTGCGCCCGGTGGGCATACTCGTCCCAACGCATCGAAACCCCACTGCCGGTCCACATCTTTGTGGCCAGCGTGCGGATGGCGGGCATGGCGCGGTAGTGGATGTCGCGTGTGGAGATGCCGTTGCCCACGACATCGTTCCACACGGCAAACATGCCTCCTTTGATTTGAGGATGCCGCTCGGGAAACTTGTTGCCGTTGATGACGGCGGGTGTCCAATTCTCATAGAGCCACCGGCAGTCGAGATAGTCGTGATAGTATCCGGCTTTGGGAACGATATACACCTCGCGGTCAGGAATGGATATGAGGTCGTAGCCCAAGGCCATCATCGAGTCGGGACGGGAATAGTCGTTCGACCAGGCGCACATCAGCACATCCTTCACCTTGATGGGCGTCGCGCCCCTCGCATGGGTTTGAGACCCCCAGATGACGGCCTTCTTCCCATACTGCTCCACAAGCTTGATGTAGTGGTCGGTGAAGCCACGAAACTGCTCCACGAGCTGCTGCGTCTTGTTGGAGTATTCGTCGGTGCCGATATGCACATACCGGCCTTTGAACACGGGGTCCTCGCCCCCAAGATACTCGCCGAAGAGACTGTCGAGGAAGGTGTAGGTGGCGGGATTGCCCAAGTCGAGATGGTCTGGGCCATAGTCGTTGGAGGCTATCGACGGACGGAAGCGGCTGAAGGCCAGCGAGTGGGCCGGCACATCAATCTCAGGCACCACGTCAACGCCAAGACTGTCGCCAAGAAGCTGCAGGGCGGTGAACGACTGCTTGGTGTAGAATCCGTCGCGGGCGGTGAGGCCGGGGAAAAGGTTGCTCTCCAGGCGGAATGCGGCCTGCGTCTTGTCCCAGTTGTCGTCGAAGTAAAGTGGAAAACCGTTGTCGTTGAGATGCACCTGCAGCATATTCATCTTGTAGTAGGCCATCACCCTCACATAGTCGCGCAGCATCGGCATGGGCAGGTATTTTCGCCCGGCATCGAGCATCGCGCCACGGATGGCATAGTCGGGCCAGTCGCGCGTAGAGCCGCAAGGCAGGCGCTTGCCTTGGGTCTGGTCGAGCATCTGCAGGAGGGTGCGCGTTGCCCAGAAAAGACCCTTCGCCGTAGGGGCCGTAAGCACCACTTGGTCGCGACCTATCCTCAGCTCGTAGCCCTCGGGCCCCAACTGCCTGTCGGCCTTGAGCGCAAGCACGATGTCGCCTCCCCGCCGCCCATCCGCGACGAGACGGCTCTCTTGGCCGAACATCTCACGCAAGTCGGCGGCCAACAGGCCGCCCACGCGGCCTACGTCCTCCCCCTTGGCCGTTCGGATGCTGACCGAGGCTGGCATGGCAAAACTCCCCGAGGCTGCGGTCCACGTCTTCAGCTCGGGTATGACAAAGGGCTTGGCCGCCGTCTGCGCCATGAGGGGCATGGCAGCCGACAGCAGAAAAGCGCATACTATGGTCTTCAAAAGGTTTCGTTTCATCAGTATGGAAGGGTTGGAGATGACTATCACTGTTGGTCAAGCTGCGTATCGAGCCAGCCGAGGAAAGGCCGCAGCACCTTGGCCGAGGGATTGGCCACGCGCTGGGAGAGCTGGATGTCGTCGCCCATGCCGTTGAGGACATTGAACATATATCGAGGCTCGCTGTCGAGCGTCTTGATTTTGGAGCGTGTGGCGGCAACGGCAGAGGCGTCGCCGGCCGACAAGGCTCCGACCAGCTCTGCGGCGTAGCGGCACATGTCGCCCATCTTGCAGACAAAGGGCTTGATGTCGTGCCAGAGCAGACGGTCGGCCTCAGCGGCCGACTGCCCCATCGTGGCCAGGGAGTCGGCGGCGGAGGCAAGGCTGCCCAGCTCCTGGAGCAGGGCCTCAGCGTTGCGCCGGCAGGTGGGGTTGGACTTGTAGGCGCGGATGCAGTCGGACAAGCGGGTGGACTGGTCGTAAGTGCTGATGTTGGCCATCAAGCGGAAGGCCTGGGGCCAGCGGGAGCCGAAGACGGCGCGCAGCGACGCCACCCATGAGCGCTCATTATCGAAGGCCTTGCGGTTCCAACCGTAGTCGCCCACGCCGAAGAGCGCCACCTTGCTGGCCGTGCCCTGCTGCATGGGATTACTGATGAGCGTCTTCACACCGCGCAAGTCGGGTTGGAGCGTGGCGTTGCGGTCGATGTGGGCCTCGTCGGCGAAGTTGCGGTAGGTGTCGAGCATGAAGAGCTTGTCCATATCGTTGTCGTTGCAAGGATAGTTCCACCACCAGGCCACCTCGCGCCCCAGCCAGCCGCTCACTTTGGCGGGGTCGTCGCTGTTGGGGACAGTCCAGATGGCGCGCCCGGTGATGTAGATGTTGACCTTGGATGGGGTGCCGGCCAACGACTCGAAGAACGTCTTGGCCTTGGCCTCGTCAACCCAGGAGTAGGCATAGAGCTGTGGCACGAAGTGGAGCGGCTTCACGGTGTCGGCGGGATGGGCCTTCTTGAAGTTCCACTTCTGGTCGATGAGCTGCTGGAGGCGCGTCAGGCGGTCGGCGCCCAGGCGGAGCGTGGGCTGGTCGTCGGGCACGCCGACATCATCGACAAACACGCCAAACTGGCGCACGCCCAAGCGGTGCATGTCGGCAAGCTTCGACATGATCCTCTGCAACACGTCGCTCTGGGTGGAGTCGGTGAAGGCTTGGCCGGGATGAATGGCCCAGATGAAGTTCACCTTGCACTGGTGGGCCACATCGGTGATGGAGCGCAGCATGTCCTGCGACAGCCAGCCCAACTCCCTCTCCTTTTCGGTGATGGTTGTGGGATAGGGCTTGTCCCAGTAGCGCGAATGGTAGGGGTCGCTCTTGGCGCCATACATGTAGGTGTTCATCTTGTAGCGGGCCATGAAGCGGAAGAGGTCCTCGGTGGCCTCCTTGCTGTAAGGCACGCCATAATAGCCCTCGATGACACCGCGGTATTGGGTGTCGGCGTAGTCGTAGATGCGCACTTTGCAGAGGCTTCCCGGCTGCTGGTCGAGCATCTGCTCCACCGAGGCCAGGCCGCAGAACACCGCGTCGGTGTTCTCTCCAAGGACTACTATCAGGGCATTGCCGGCCTTGTCGCCTGCGACGGCGATGGCGTGGCGGTCGTATTTGGGCTGGGCAAACACCGTGCGGGCCATCGACAGGCGGGTGGCGGTCTTGTCGGCGAGGTCGCCCAAGCCATTGACGCCGATGAGCAAGGTCATGCGGCCGGCCACGGGTTTCCGTCCCACCACGGGCTTGATGCCATGCTCGGTGAGGATGGCCTTGGCGCGGCTGACGGTGTAGGGGTCGCAACCGCTGCCGGCTATGAGCGTGGCCTCGGCCGTGGTGGCCACGGTGGCGTCCTCGGCAATCTGCTGCTGTGGCACAGGCCAGATGTCGTAGCCGCGCTTATGGGCAAGGGCCGACGCGGGGAGGATGGATAAGAAAAGGAGGAACAGGCTCATCAGGAATAGGGTGCGTGCCTTGATGTCAGGTGATAGGGTTCTCATTGTTGGTTTGTCGTTTTTCTGTTTATGTTTTGATGTTCGATTTCTTCTATGTGGTGCATGATGTTGGCCGGCGGCCGATCCGAGGCCAACTCGCCCGCCATGAAGTCCATATAGGGGGCCACATGCTGGAGAAAGGAAAAGTAGCCCTCGCAGAGGTAGTTGAGTCCCGGCTCGCCGTAGCGGTCGGTGAGGAACCTGTTCTTGGGACACTCGCCATGGCAGGCGAACTCGAAGCGGCACTCCCTGCACTGCCTGGGCAGCCCGTCCCGCTTGAGCCGCGAGAACTGGCTCTGCCGCGGGCCGTAGAGCATCTCCACGAGCGTGTGGTCACGGACATTGCCCAACCGATATTGGGGAAACACAAAATGGTCGCACGAATAGACGTCGCCGTTATGCTCCATCACCGCGGCATGACCGCACTGGCGCGCATAGACACAGATGCCCGGCTCCACGCCCACCCAGTTGGCCAACATGCAGTCGAACAGTTCCACGAAGATCTGGCCCACGTCGTGCCGGACCCATTCGTCGAAGACGGCCGTGAGGAAACTCCCCCACTGCCGCGGACCGACCGAATAGGGAGCCACGGCGGCCTCCTCGCCTACCTGGGCAAGGTGGCGGCCGTCGGCATGGCCCAGCTCGCGCTCCACGATCGGCGTGAACTGGAGGTAGCGGCAGCCAATGCCCTTGAAGAACCGGTAGAACTCCAAGGGATGGTTGGCATTGTAGTCGTTGACCACTGCCATGGCGTTCCATTCCACGCCAAACTTGTTGATCAGCCTCACGCCGTCCATCACCCTCTCCCACGAGGGATGCCCCGTGGCCGTGGGGCGGTAGCGGTCGTGGCAGTACTGGGGGCCGTCGAGTGAGATGCCCACCAAGAAATTGTTGTCGCGCAGGAAGGCGCACCACTCTTCGGTGAGCAGCGTGCCGTTGGTCTGAAGAGCGTTGCTGATGCGGTGGCCGCCGGCATACCTCTGTTGCAGGGCCACGGCCTTGCGGTAGAACGACAGGGGCAGCAGGAGGGGCTCCCCTCCGTGCCAAGTGAAGAGCACGTCGGGGGTGGTCTGCGCGGAGATGTACTCGCGGATGAAGCGCTCAAGTAGCCTGTCGTCGATACGCGGCATGGAGCCAGGGCCGTAGAGGTGGCTCTTCTCCAAGTAGTAGCAATAGGAGCATCGCAGGTTGCACGCTGCCCCAATGGGCTTAAGCATCACATAGAGCGGACGGGCGAAGGGGGCAAAGGTGTCTTGCATGGCCGCCTAATTGTCGCTCAGGGTGAGGCGGATGGGGTCGTCGTACTGCTCCTGCAGACGGTGGAGCTCCTCGCGCAGTTCCTTGGTGATCTTCTCCGTGCCGGGCTGGCCGTAGATGTTGTGCATCTGCTCGGGGTCCTTCTTCAGGTCGTAGAGTTCCCACGTGTCGATGTCGTCGTAGAAATGGATGAGGGCGTAGCGTTTCGTCCTCACGCCATAGTGCTTGCATACGGAGTGCTCGGCGGGATACTCATAATAATGGTAGTAGAGCGACCGGCGCCAGTCGCGGGGCTTCTTGCCCTGCAGGAGCGGCAGGTAGCTCTCGCCCTGGATGTCGGCGGGCACCTCTGCGCCGGCCAGCTCCAAGAAGGTGGGGGCATGGTCGATGTTCTGCACCATCGCGTCAACGTCGCCGTGCCTGCCTCCGGGGAGATAGACGAGCAGCGGCGTGCGGAACGACTCCTCATACATGAAGCGCTTGTCGAACCATCCGTGCTCGCCCATGTAGAACCCTTGGTCGGAGGTGTAGACAATCATCGTGTTGTCGAGCATGTCGTTGTCCTTGAGATACTGGATGACGCGCCCCACATTGCGGTCGACGGAGTGGATCACGCGCATGTAGTCGTGCATGTAGCGCTGGTATTTCCACTCGGCAAGCTCCTTGCCGGAAAGGTGCTGCTCCTTGAATTTTCGGATGATGGGGTCGTAGTGGGCGTCCCACTGGGCGCGCTGCGAGGGCGTCATGCGCATGTAGTTGGCGCGACCCCACTCTTCGAGCGTCTTGTTGGGCGAGTGGATCTCGTTCTCGTGGTCGGCCATCTTGAGGTCGTAGACCACGTCCATATCCTTGATGATGCTCATTTCCTGCTTCTGGGCCGCCAAACGCCCCTCATAGTTGTCGTAGAAATTGTCGGGAAGCGGATAGGCCACGTCGTTGTAGAGGTCGAGGTCGCACGTGTCGGGACTCCACACGCGGTGGGGGCCTTGTGGTGGAGGAGCAGGCAGAAGGGCTTCGACTTGTCGCGCTTGTTGCTCATCCAGTCTATGGCCAGGTCGGTGATGATGTTGGTCACGTAGCCCTGTCGCTTCACGGTCTTTCCATTGTCGATGAAGGTGGGATTGTAGTAGTCGCCCTGCCCCGTGAGGATGTCCCAATAGTCGAAGCCTGTTGGGTCGCTGGTGAGGTGCCACTTGCCGACGACGCAGGTTTCGTAGCCGGCTTGCTGCAACAGTTTTGGAAAGGTCTGCTGGCTGCCGTCAAAGGTGCGCGTGTTGTCGGTGAACCCATTCTTGTGGCTGTGCTTGCCCGTGAGCAGACAGGCTCTCGAAGGCCCTGAGAGGGAGTTGGCCACGAAGCTCTCGGTGAAGCGTGTGCCGTGCTGGGCTATCCAGTCGATGTTGGGAGTCTGCGTGAGCCGCTGATCGTAGGCGCTGATGGTCTGATAGGAATGGTCGTCGCACATGATGTAGATGATGTTCATGGGCTTCTTCGTCGCGCCGTCCCTGCCGCCATGATGAGAGGCATGGGCCGCGGAGGTGGCCATGGCAATCCCTGCAAGGGTGAGGATAGGGTATTTGTTCATGTTATATAGCAATAAGATGTTTGGTCTCTTAGTTTTTTCAAGTCAAGTATCAATTTGATGTCACAAAGTTACTGTTTTTTTCCCAATTGACAAACAGCAGGACAAGTTTCGTTACAAGGTCTTGGTTGATTGGCAGAAAACGTTGGCGCAGGGGCTGAATGGCCATATCCAAGTCGGATATACTAAATAAAGTTAAGTAAAATCTACTTTTTGTATAATTTGCTTGCTACTTTGGAAAGTAAACTTTACTTTTGTAGCGTTCAACAACATGAGTATTCACTTATAAAAAGTAGAGATTATGAAAAAGTATTTTCTTTTGCCCCACCGCTTCAATGCCATAGGATGGGTGCTGATAGGAGTTGCCTTGTTGGTCACCATCCTCGATTTTGCGGATGCGCTGCCAGCCTTCTCTTCCAAGGTGTTCTCAGTGGTGCCCGACTTTTCTTTTGGCAACGAGGGCTTCATCGTGACCAACGACTCTTGGTATGACGAGATAGAAATGGTGGCGGGCTACTTGGGACTGTATTTCGTCGCCATGTCGGCCCTGAAGGAAGAGGACGAACTGACCCTGTTGCTGCGCCTGCGCTCACTGATGTGGGCCTTCACGGCCAACGCGCTATTGTTCATCGCCTTTGAGCTGCTCTTCTACGGCTTTCCATGGCTCTACGTCATGATGTATCAGGGAATGCTGATCTTCCTGCTGTTCATTCTCCGCTTCCATTGGGAGATCCACAAGATGAGGGCAGAAACACACAACGAAAAGGAGGAATGGCGATGAAGAACAACATTCGTGTGGAGCGAGCCATACACAGGATTACGCAGCAGCAGCTCGCGGAGGAGATAGGCGTCAGCCGACAGACCATCAATGCCATTGAGTCGGAACGGTATACGCCATCCACGCTCTTGGCCCTAAAGCTGTCAAAAGTCTTTGGAAAGCCGGTCAACGACTTGTTCCAGTTGGAAGACAGCGACCTCTGACCCTCGCCTACAACAATAGATTGTCTACCCACTGAAACTACAAAATAAAATGACAAGGAAACATTACATGCCTATAACCACTCATCCCATCCAACGCGCAGTAGCCGTGCTGTTGCTTCTCATTGTGACGCTGTCGGTATCTGCCCGCAAGCTGACAGGCCGCGTTGTAGACGACGCTACAGGCCGAACGATTCCCAACGCCACGGTGGAGCTGCTCTCCATAGAGGACAGCTCGGTGGTGGCGACGGCAATCATGAAGTCGGACACCACCTGGAGCAACGACATCTACTCCTATTATAATATAGAGAACGTGAAGAACAACACCGAATACATCCTGCGCGCCTCGGCCATAGGCTATGAGACGGCCTACAAGCGGGTGAAGGTGAGAATGGGTGAGCGCGTGGCACAGCAATGGCTCGGCGACATCAAACTCAAGGAAAACACCACCATGCTCGACGAGCTGGTGGTGAAGGCCACCAAAATCAAGATGGTCACAAAGGGCGACACAATCGTCTACGACGCTACGGCCTTCCAGCTCTCCGAGGGTTCCATGCTCGACGCGCTCATCCGCCAGTTGCCGGGGGCGACACTGGAGAACGGTGTGATAAAAATCAACGGACGGCAAGTGAGCTCGCTGCTCATCGACGGCCGCGACTTCTTCAACGGCGACGCCAAGAAAGCCCTGCAGAACCTGCCGGCCTACACGGTGGACAAGGTGAAGGCCTACGAGAAGGCGGGACGACAGTCGCGACTCATGGGTGTGGACACGGGCGACAAGCAGTTCGTGCTGGACGTGAACCTGAAGAAGCAGTACCACCAGGGCATGATAGGCAACGTCGACCTCGCCGCAGGAAGCAACAACCGGTACTCGGGACGCGCCTTCGCCATGGGCTACACCAAGAAGGACCGGCTCACACTGACGGGACAGACGAACAACATCAACGACTCTTCCGTGCCCGGCGAGGGCGACTACGGCGTGGAGCCGTCGACGCAGTCGGGGAAGACGGCCACCAAAATGGCCAGCTTCGACTACCGACACGAAGGAAAGACGGAGGACGACTATGTGTCGGCAACGGGAAGCTACAACTATTCCGACAATGAATACCGCTCGCGCACTACGACGCAAAACTATCTTGAGGGCGGCGACACCTACGGACTGAACAAGACGCAAAGCCGCACCAAGTCGCGCCTCTACCAACTGTCGGCCGCATTCAGCATCCACCCCAAAGGCCTCATCGTCAACGGTTCCTCTTCGTTCTCCTTCAGTCAGAACCACGCGTTCTCACAGTCGCTCTCGGGGTCGTTCAACGGCAATCCCTCGTGGGCGGGCGACCTCTTGGACAGCTTGTTCCTGCCCGGTGCGAGCCAGCGGCTGATGAAGATGGCGGTCAACCGCGTGCGCAACGAAAGCCGGAGCAACGGCCAGCAACTCAGCTGGGCGGGCAACGTGACGATGATGAAGTCGTTTGGCAAGACGGAGGAAGGCTGGCAGAACAGCATGTCGGCGAATGTGTCGGCCAACTACTCCCACGGCAAGAACCGCAACTTCGCCATCAACCAGATCGACTACCTCACTACTGGCGCCGAGGACCATCGCAACCAGTATACAGACGCGCCCTACAACAGCTTCAACTTCAACGGCGGAACCTCTTACCAGCATATGTTCACCCTCAACCGCGACTCCGACGTGCACCTACTGCCGGGAATCTCCTACGCCTACCGTCAGAGTTTCGACCACAGCGCAAGCTCCCTCTACAGGCTCGACCAGTTGGCCGACTACGTGGAGAAGAGCTACCCGCTCGGCCTGCTGCCCTCCTCGCGCGAGGCCCTGCTCAACGTGCTCGACGCCACCAACAGCTACCGGAGCGACTTGTGGCAGAACAGCCATGTCTTCACTCCCACCCTCTACTATGATGGGGGCAACGGCACCATGAGGCCGGCGCTGAAAGTGATGCTCTCCACGGGCATAGAACTGAAACACGAACACCTGCGCTATTACCGCTCGCGCCAATACGACCGCAGCCGCAACGCCGCCTTGGTCAATGGCCAACTGTCGGTGTATTACCTCAACAACGACTCCACGGCAAACCGCTTCTTGGTCGCGAGCCTGTCGTCGTCGGAAATGCAACCCAACCTGGTGCAGCTGCTCGGCATCCACGACGACAGCAACCCCCTGCAAGTGAGCGACGGCAACGCACATCTGAAGAACTCGCGGAACTACGATGTCTCGGCATTCTTCTATGCTGTCTTCCCGCAGACGCAGAACTCAATCAACGGCGGCGCAAAATGGAGCGTCACGCGAAACGCACAGGCCACTTCCGTGGTCTACGACAAAACGACGGGCATCACCCACTCGCGACCAGAGAACATCAACGGCAACTGGGACGCCTCGATCCAAGCCACCTACGACTGGCATCCGCTCCAAAAGCACAAGGAGTTGGACATCACCCTGCATGGCTCTACCTACTACCGCCACAGCGTGGACCTCATGCAGACAGCCGGAACAGACAGGGGGCGCAGCAACGTGGACACTTGGGAGAACAGCTGGCGGTTGGACTTGGGCTACTCCAAGGGCGAGAACAGCGTGAACATCTTCGGTGGATTCAGCAACCAGCACGTGTCGGGAAGCCGTGAGGACTTCTCCAAGACCAACGCTTGGAACAACAGCCTCGGGCTCAACGCCACATGGCGGCTGCCTTGGCACCTGCAGTTCTCTACCGACATCACCAACTACATCCGCAGGGGCTACAACGACAAGGCGATGAACGACAACGAGTGGGTGTGGAACGCCAGACTGACACGACTGTTCCTCAAGGACAAGCTCTCAGTCTCCATCGACGGTTTCGACATCCTCGGCCAATTGAAGACCACACAATACACCCTCAACGAGCAGGGACGGACAGAGCAATGGACCAACTCACTGCCCCGCTACTTGATGCTACACGTGACCTACAAGCTCACCTTGGGAATGAGAAGAAATTAGAGACGGCAACAAGTTGGGCATACGGCAAAACAGTATTGAGTTTTTCTATGAAGGCCTGTACAAGGCCCGCCCCCTGCTGTGGATCCTATTCGTGTCCCAACCCTTGGCTTCGTATCCTAAAATAAGAGAGAGAAAAGCGAGGAGCCACCGCTACTATTGGATAATGATTTCTTCAAGATCATCGGGCACGAACACGTTGCCGTCAAAAGCGGAGCTGGCCTCAGCGGTGTAGTCGTGCTTGCGCGTGGCAAGGGTCTTGTCCTCGGTATGATAGAGTATCAGATTGGCAACGCCTAAGCGCTGGGCTAACTGGGCAGCGTCGCGAGCCGTGGAGTGATGCTTCTCATAGGGATGAAACACATCGCGGTCGGCATACTTGCAGAATGCCTCGCACAGCAGCCAGTCGGCTCCTTTCACCACATCGCCGTTGGCCTCATTGAAAGGCTCATCGCCTAAACATACCATACGCTTTCCACCCATCATCGTGGCAAAGCCAAACTGTTTCTCCTTTGTGGAAAGGATGTCGAAGACCTTCAAATGGAAGGATGCACAGTCGATCTCGTCGCCGTCGTGCACCTCGTGAAAAAGCACGCACCGGCCGACCTCAGCATACTGCTTCGACGTGAGCATGTTCTGCAAATTGAAATTCAATACGCGCAACACTTTCTCATGGCTCCACACATGAAGTTCACCGCTGAACTTTCCGGCAAGATGGCGCTGGATAAACACGCGAACCATCCATATCACCCCCAAGATATGGTCGGAATGGGCGTGGGTGACAAAAATGTTGTGTATGTCGCCACCACTGATGCCCGCCCGCTCCAGCTGGGAGAGTACGCCATTGCCGCCGCCAGCGTCGACGAGCAAAAGGTCTCGACCATTGTCCATCACAAAACAGGTGTTGTAGCACCGCGTAACGAGGGCGTTCCCCGTTCCTAACATCGTAATCTTCATATTTGCTTATCGTTGATAATCTGCCGCAAGAGGAAGGTTGCATTCTGATTGCGCGCCACCCCCTGCGTGATTTTATAGGAATACGTTACTTTGTCGCCGAGTCCGATCTCAAAACAATAGTTGTGAAACCGCTCCCCCTCCATCTTTGAGAGTTCGAGGTCGTGAGTGGCCACAATGCCGCTCACAGACTTCCGCGAGATCCACTCCAAGAACATCCGCGAGCCATTGAGCTTGTCGAGGGAGTTGGTGCCCTTGAGGATCTCGTCTAAAATGATCAGAGTGTGGCGATGCGCCTCACACGAAGCGATCAGCTGCTTGATGCGCAGGAGCTCCGCGTTGAAATAGCTGATGCCGTGGGCAAGGTCGTCGCTCGTGCGCATGCTGCTGAAGAGGTTGAAGCGTTTGCAGCGGAAGACCTCAGCAAACACCGGCATGCCGTTCATGGCCAGCACATAGTTGACGCCTACAGCACGCAGGAAAGTGCTCTTGCCCGCCATGTTGGCTCCCGTGATGATATAGAAATTGCGGTCGGCTACGGTGAAATCGTTCTTCACGGCCTTTCTGCCAAGGAAAGGATGCCACAATCCCCGGGCCTCAAGTTTCACTCCGTCGCCATCGACCATCTCGGCACTGCCAGCCTCGGGGTGGTTGTAGCGCATCGTAGCCATGCTCACCAAGGCGTCACAACGTGTCACGAGTGCCACCCACAGAGGCAGTTTGTCAAGATAGACTCTCTGCCAGCGCAGGACACGGGCCACAAGCCGGATGTCGCTCAAGAACAGGGCATCGCCGAACAACAGTCCCAAGAGATTGCCACGGCGGTCGATGGCTTTCACAATCTGTCCTAACTGATGCCAGCAGTGCTCGGCCGCGCCAAGTTGCTGCCACTCGTGGCCGGCCTGCCCGGTAAGCCTGGCCAAGTCCATCATGGGCTTAACCTGCCGCGTGAGCTTGCCAAGACGCTTACTGATTTTTTGCAGAGGGCGTTGCGTCAGAAAGAGGGCGAGAAAGAACTGGACTGTCGCCCAAAGGGTGGGCAGGGTGGAACTGATCTCACCCGCCACAGCCAACGCGATGCAGACGATCAATCCTGCAGGCAAAAGGGTAATGGCTATCTGGGTCAGTCGGGAGCCGAGCCACAACGGATAGGCCTCCTCACCCGTTTCTTTTGTGGCAGCCAACAGGGCGGCGGTGTCGATGGGATGTCTTTTGCCTGTGGCGATGAAGCGCTCACGCCATTCCACACGGGCGGCAAACTCATTGATGATCCGAGCCTGACGGTCTATCGTTGACGCAATGTCTCCGCCAATCTCGCACAGCAATCCCTCGGCACTGCTGAGATCCCTGCCCAAGACCCGTGCCAGGACTTCACTTCCGCCGGTGGTCGCCGTGCGGTTGATGCGCTGAAACAAACTCTCGGGCCCGAAGATGTCAAGATCGTAAGTGTAGGGATGATGGGGATCGGCAAACCGTTGACCGTCGTCAAAAGGAGAATAGTCGCCTGCAAGACCGGCCAATTCGTCGCTGTTTACCTGCAGAAGGCTTTCGAGCTGTTCTATCTCGTCCGAATTGCGACCGTCGGCCCAGCGCGCGACGATGTAGGCCACTGTGGCAGCCACCCCCGACAGGAGACATGGCAGTCCGTACCCCTCGGTAGCGGTATATACAGCCACCGACGCAATGACAGCGGCAAACGTAGCAATCTCCAAAGATATAAAATATCGGTTGCGGGCTTTCCGCTTCTTGAGCTGGGCTGTCAAGCTGCTCACCCGCCCTTCGTAATGTTTTCTCAATTCCATACGGCTGCAAAATTAGCGATTATCGGTCGAAAAAGGACGCTAAGAAGATAAAGGTTACAATAATTTAAGGATTACTGACCTGTCTGAGACGATTCTGCCAATCTCATTTTCACACAGATGCGCCCTATCCATGACTCCCCCATGGAGATTCGCAGCCGAATTAGAACTTTACCTACGGATACCAAATGCAGCCTATCCGAACCGGGGCAGCTTGTAAAATGAAGACAGGCTGTTGACATCACGAAAATGGGCTGTTGACACGGGCCCCCAAATGGAAGCCCGCCGGCCGGCAGTTGGAAGCCCGCGGGATTCCATATGGAGGCCCATGGGGAGGCATTTGCCGGCTGGGATCACAAGCAACAGTTAGGGCAGCGAGAAAGGCGTCCCTACTCTATAAGGCGACGTTCTCCCAACCGCTGTCTGGCAATGGCTGTCATCCGCCAGATGCTGTATTGGGGAGTGATACGGCTATGAACTATCTGCAGTCGGACAAAAGAAGGGCAGAGGCCGCCAAGTCACCAACCGGCCTCTCGCAGAGAGACCGCACGACAGATAAACGACCGGAGATCATTTTTCGGGGAAAAAAATAGATAGAGACAGAACCTTCAAGGATAGAAGGACTGAAAAAGGCATGAAAAAACCCCGTAGGACCAGCTACGGGGTTGAAGAGATCTTTCTCTAATGATTCGTTGTTCCAATTAATTATTTCGTGGCGGCAATGCATTCCACCTCCACCAGCGCTTGCTTGGGGAGCGTCTTCACGGCAATGGCCGAACGGGCGGGGAAGGGCTCGCTGAAAAACTGTGCGTACACCTCGTTCATTACCGCAAAATCGTTCATATCGGCCAAATACACCGTCGTCTTCACCACGTCGCAAAGGTCAAGCCCGGCTTGTTTCAAGATGGCCTGGGCATTGAGAATGCTCTGTCGTGTCTGTTCTTTCACTCCACCTTCCGGAAATGAACCCGTCGCGGGGTCAATGGGTAACTGGCCGGATGCGAAAACGAATCCGTTGGCCTGTATAGCCTGGCTGTACGGGCCAATAGCCTTGGGGGCTTTGTCGCTGTTTATTGCTTTCATGAGTCTAAATTTGGTATAATCTGTAAATGGATGCCCCTTTGGACGGGGAGTGGGATGGCTCTCTCTTTCTAAATGACGTAAGAAGGGCGCGCCGCGACATCGTCACGTCGCGCCCTGAAAAATAAATCTAATATGAGTTGTCGGTATCAGCAGACGCCCTGAGCGAGCATGGCATTGGCAACCTTCATGAAGCCGGCCACGTTGGCGCCCTTCACATAGTTGATGTAGCCATTAGGCTCCTTGCCGTAGGTCACGCACTGCTCGTGGATAGAGTGCATGATGTAGTGCAGTTTCTCGTCTACTTCCTCCTTGCTCCAGTGCAGACGGATCGAGTTCTGCGTCATTTCCAGACCGCTCGTTGCTACACCGCCAGCGTTGACAGCCTTGCCGGGAGCGAAGAGCACATGGGCAGCGAGGAACTTGTCGACAGCCTCAGCCGTGCAACCCATGTTGCTGACCTCAACGGCAGCGATAGGCTTGTTGGCGATAATCTTGTCGGCGTCTTCACCATTGAGCTCATTCTGAGTAGCGCAGGTGAGATAGATGTCGGCCTTCTGGTTCCAGGGCTTCTCACCCTTGAAGAATTTAGAGCCGGCGAACTTCTGTGCATAGGGCTCGCAAACGTCGTTGCCGCTGGCACGGAGTTCAAGCATATAGTTGATCTTCTCCTCGTCGAGACCTGCGGGATCATAGATGTAGCCGTCAGGACCGCTGATGGTGATCACCTTGCCGCCGAGCTGGGTAGCCTTCAAGGCAGCACCCCAAGCCACGTTGCCGAAACCGGAGATGGCGATGGTCTTGCCCTGGAGGGTCTCGTTGCGGGTCTCCAGCATCTGCTTTACGAAATAGAGAGCGCCGAAGCCTGTTGCCTCAGGACGGAGGATAGAGCCGCCCCATTCCATGCCCTTGCCTGTGAGCACGCCCTGGAACTGATGGGTGAGTCTCTTATATTGTCCGAAGAGGTAACCGATCTCACGACCACCTACACCGATATCGCCTGCGGGAACATCCTCGTCCGGGCCGATATAGCGGTAGAGCTCGTTCATGAAAGACTGGCAGAAACGCATCACCTCAGCGTCGCTCTTGCCACGGGGAGCAAAGTCGGAACCGCCCTTGGCACCACCCATAGGAAGCGTGGTGAGGGCATTCTTGAAGGTCTGCTCGAAGCCGAGGAACTTCATGATACTGAGATTCACTGACGGATGGAAGCGCAGGCCGCCCTTGTACGGACCAATGGCGCTGTTGAACTGCACACGGTAGCCGATATTCACCTGTACCTTGCCCTCATCGTCAACCCATGGCACGCGGAACATGTGCACGCGCTCTGGCTCTACGAGGCGCTCGATGATGTGAGCTTCCTCAAACTCGGGATGCTGGTTGTAGACATCCTTGATAGAGTAAAGTACTTCTTTCACGGCCTGCAGAAATTCTGCCTCGCCCGGATGCTTGCGTTCAAGCTCTTGAAGAATTTTTTCAACTTCCATAGTAGTAAATATTTAAATTTAAAGTAAACGATCTGGTTGGAATGGTTTTAAGTTCTAATGGTTCGCATTATGTCATTTAGACGACGCAAATATAGGGGTTTATTTCTATACCTCCAAGTATTTTCTGTTAAAAATTACTTAATTAATTTCTTTTTGAGTAGTTTCTTTTTCCGGCAGCAATACTATTCCTTCCTGCTTTTTGCCGTCCATCAGCGACTTAAGCGGTTTGGGGAACCTCACATGGCGCACGTGGGCCGTCTCCTCCACAGCAGGCATCCGGTCGAGCACGTCCTTGCGAAACACTTCTCCGTTGTCATGGCCGATACTGATGGTGAAATAGCCCACACCGAAACTCGTAAGGTTTTGGAAGAAGTGTGTGCCCTGGCTCGGATCCACATGATAATGCGGCAGGGCCACTTCCACGATGATATTGGCCGCCGAAATATTGGGCCACTTCACGGGAATGCCCAGCCAGGGATCGCTCGATCCCCAACGGCCGGGGCCAATGAGGATATAGTTTTGACGGCTTTCAAGAAACTTGCGGTTGATGGTGTCGACCTCGTCGACAATCTGCGGATTCTCGGCCGCGTTGTAGCTGTCGCTCATCTTCACGTAGACCACATCGGTCACATCTTCCGAGATACCGTGGCCGAGCGAGTTGTGGGAGCGCAGCAGGCACCTGCTGCCGTCGATCCGGGTGATATCCTCTTCGAGCATCTGCTTGGAGTCGACGATGGGGCGTATCTGCAAAAGGCAGAATTCGCCTGTGCGGTCGGGATTGATATTGCACGCAAACTCGATCTCCACGGGACGGCGCATGGCATCGGCACCGTTCTTCATGGCCAACTGCATGAGTTGGGGCAAGGGGAACACGCCCTGCTGCAGCACGCCCTTGAAGGTGATGAGCTTGCGGCCGCCAGGATAGAGCCCATCGCGGATGATATTGTCGTTGGGATCATAGGTCGACGCGATGAAGTTGAGCGTCTGCTCTTTCTCGGCCTCCTTGATTCCAAGCTTGAGAATATTGAAGCCGTCGTCGACCTTGAAATCGTTGGACACCTGGTTGAGATCGAGGGCATAGAACTGATTCTGGGTATCACGCAGGCAGGCATGGAGCTCAGAAGTCTGAAGCACCTGCCTGGGATGATAAGGCGACACGCGCAGCGTCTGCCCGCCGTCGACGATATACTTGCCCAGTCCGAGAGCCAGTGCCGCAATTCCCTCCTCGGCCTTCTCGTTGCCGATGGGATAATAGTTGAGCGAGCGCAGCACGCCCGAGATGTTGGGATAGTAGTGATTGCCGTGGGCATTGCCGACCACTTCCTGCAGGATGACGGCCATTTTCTCCTGGTCGATCACGTTTTGAGTGGCTGTCATATAGGCCTTGGAGTCGCGATAATACACCGAGGCGTAAACACTCTTGATGGCTGCGGCGAGCATCTGCACCATGGCATACTTGTCCTCCACGTAGGGAATCATATAGGTGGAGTAGATGCCGGCAAAGGGTTGGTAATGGCTATCTTCGAGCAGCGAACTGGACCGGATGGCGATGGGGCGCTTCACAGCCTGGAAGAAGGTGAAGAAGTCGTCGATAAACTCATCGGGCAACTGCGCGTGGAGGAAGTGGCGCAGGATCTCCTCGTCGGGGGCATCGCTCAGTGCAATGTCGTAGAGGTTGTTGCTGTCCATAAACTCGTCGAAGATGTCGGTGCAGAGCACGAGGGTCTTGGGTATGCGCACCGTCACGCCGTCAAACTGGGCCATCTCGGGATGCCGCTTGATGATGTTGTCGAGGAAGGCCAGTCCGCGGCCCTTGCCGCCCAACGAGCCTTCGCCGATACGGGCGAAATGGCCATACTGGTCGTATTTGTGACGGTCGAACTCTGCCACCACACCGATGTTCTTCATGTGGCGGTATTTCACGATGGCCTCGTAGATGATTTTCCGGTGGGCATCCACGTCCTGCAACTCGTTCCAGGTGATGTGTTTCAGAAACGCCGAGACGGGGAAGATGGCCCGTGCCGACAGCCACCGGCTCACGTGGTTGCGCGAGATGTGATAGAGCATGGAGTCATTGGGGATCTTGAACACATTGTCCTGCAGTTCCTTCAGCGAATGGATGCGCATGATGGGCTTCTTCGTCGCGGGATCGCGAAAGATGAAGTCGCCGAATCCCATGTGGTCTTCCAATGCCCTGCGCAGGTCGATATTGAAGGTCTTCGACCGCTTGTCGATAAAGAGGAAATGCTGGTCGTGGGCCTTCAGACGGTTGGCGGTCTCAGAGCTCTCCATGATCAGCGGCACAAACTGGTCTTCCTGCCTTATGGCCTGCAGGAGTTGGAAGCCGGCGTCGGGGGCCTTGTCGGTCGACACTCCCCCACCCTGCATGGAGGGCTGTGGCGAGGAGGCCGTCATGGGAAAGCGGGCATCGGAGATCACGCCGAGCGTATTTTCCTTGTATTCCTCATACACCTTCATGGCCTCCTCATAATTGCGGGCCAGTACCACCTTGGGCCGTCCCCTCATACGGAGCGTGGCTTCATGGCGGTTGAGCGCCTCAGTGGCAAAATTCTGACTCTGCTTCAGAATGTAGTTGTATAGCATAGGAAGGATGCTGCTATAGAAACGAATGGAATCCTCAACAAGCAGAATCATCTGCACGCCCTCTCTGACGTCGTGGTCGAGGTTCATCTTATCTTCGATGAGCTTGATGATCGACATGATGAGGTTGGTGTTGCCCAGCCAGCAAAACACATAGTCGAAGCTGCTCATGTCCTCATCCTTCATTCTCCGGGTGATGCCGTGGGAGAAAGGCGTCAGCACCACGCAGGGAATCTTGGGGAAGCGCAGCTTGATGGCGCGCGCCACGGTGAAGGCATCGTTGTCGGCATTGCCGGGCATACAGATCACCAAGTCGATGTTGGTGGACTGCAGCACGTTCTCGGCCTCCTCAATGGTCGACACCTGGGTGAAGGTGGGGGGATAGCGCAACCCGAGCTCTACGTATTCGTTATAGATTTTTTCCTCAACGCGGCCATCGTCCTCGAGCATAAAGGCGTCGTAGGGATTGGCAACGATGAGAACATTGTAGATGCGGCGCCGCATCAGATCGACAAACGTCACATCCTTCAGATAAAAGTTGTCCCAGCGGAGGGGTAGTTCCTGTTCCATGTGTCAGATAGTAGTAGTGCTTGCAAAGGTAACGCAAAGGTTTGAGAACACAAAGAAAAGACCCTACTTTTTTTCAGTTCACCGCCGCCTCAGCATTTCCGCCGCCCTGTCCTTGTCCGGAGAGAAATCAAACGCGCCATAGATGTCGGCTGCATTCTCCAGGTCCACCATGCGGGGCGCCAGAATCTGCAAGGCCTTCAGCGGGGCACCAAAGAGTTTCTTCTATTTGACATCAAACATGCCCCCAGGGCCAGGACCCTTCCAGCTACCATCCTGCAACAAGACACGATGGTGGCTGTTTCGTTTGAAAAGGAAGACCGACAGAAACAGAATTCGATTATTTTGTGTAACTTTGCAGGTCAATAGGCTTTCTTTATGAACAAAACTCTTTTATATATTCTTCCCGCAGCCATATGTCTTGTCCTGGCCTTTCTTACCATCACGGGGTGGTCGCAAGGGGAAAAAGCAAAACGACTCACACGGGACTCGCTGGACATAGAACTCTATGGCAAGATGCTCAACACGTTCAACGACAGCGTGAAAGACCTCAAGGAATTCAAGGACGCAGCCAAGTTTGACAGTGCCTTCCATCGTGCGGGCAACCTCTGCTACGACAACGGACAATACATCGAGGCTTTCGAATTCTACACCTTTGACCTGGATCTGGCACAACGTACGGGCAACAAATACAACTACTATTGCGCACTGGCCAACATCGGGCTGGTGTACGACGTGTTCCGCGAATACAACCGTGCCATGTACTACTACCAACTGGCCTATCCCCACATCCACGACAACGGGTGGACCGACTTAGAGGCTGCCGTACTCGACATGATGTTCTCCACATCGTGCAACGCGGGCAAACCCGAGCAGGCCGAGGGCTATCTCTACCAACGCAAGAGCATCAGAACCTCCAAGCCCATCTTCGACCGCTACACCGTGATGAAGAACTACGGCCAGTTGGCGGCGGCAAAACAGCAATACACCAAAGCCATCGACTACTATCAACAAACCCTGCAGGTGATCGCCAACAGCAATCTGCCCCAATGGTACGACATAGCCATCCTGCTGCAGATTGGATCGTGCGCTACAGAAGCCGGAGAGTTCAAACTCGCCATCGACTACCTGCAGCGGGCTGAGAAGTCGGCAAGGAAATGGGACAACGAGAGCTACCTGCCCGACATCTACGCCGTATATGCCGAATTGTTTGAGAAGACGGGCGACAAAACGAAGTCGGCCGAATATGAACGCCGATCCCAACAGCTTAACGACAAGATCTACAACAGCCAGCGAATGGACAAGGCCGTGTCCAAACTGATGGACATAGTGACCCGTCTGCACGAGCGCGAGTTGGAGTCTGTCGACCTCCGACTGAAAATGCAGATCGCCGTGACCTATATCGTGGCTTTCATCGTGCTGCTGCTCATCCTCACCCTGTATATCGTCTGGAGACAGAAGAAGCGTCTGATGGACTCCTACAGGCTGCTCATCGCAAAAGAAGAGAAGATTGCCGACAAAGAAAGGGAGAACGAACAGCTAAAGGAAATCGTGGAGCAGGAGACAGCCATAACCGACAACAGCGAAGGCCAACAGCAGGACGAATTGTCCCTTAAAATCGCGGACACACTCAACAACCCGAAATTTCTCTTTTCGCCCGACTTCTCGCTCGACATGCTGAGCCGCGAGGCGGGCACCAACGTGAAATACACCTCACGGGCTATTCACGACCTCTACCATCAAAACTTCAGGCAGGTGGTCAACGAATTGCGCATCCGGCAGGCACTCACCAAAATCATTGATGACCGGGACGGCACCATCAAGGACATCGCCTTCTCACTGGGCTACAACAGCACGACAAGTTTCATCATCGCCTTTAAGAAAATTGTCGGCATGACCCCCGCCGTATACAAGAAACTCAAAATGGAGGGCAAAAAGGAATCCGCCTAAGGAGTTGAGTTAATTCGAGGAAGGAGTGAGCGGTGAAAAGGCAATCTCAGAAGCAGAATTATGAAAACCTCTCAAGAGAGCGAAGCGGACACGGTCTGGGGTAGAAATGCTGCCAAAGAGATCCCCGCTCCGTATCTCGAAGACGCAAAGTAGCGCTAAGACTACTTGAATAAAGGGAAAGGAGCCCTTGCTGTTCATCAATGCAATAGTTGATGTCTCTCGCCAAACCGCAAAGTTCGCAAAGGTTCAGCCCGAAGGGCACATGGCAAAGCCGTCCCCCTGCGTTCTCTGCGTATTAGCGAGAAAAAATCGGTTCATTCGATAATACAAAAAGCAGTTCTAAAAAAACGACGGACAGTTAAAGCTTGCGCGTTAACTGTCCGTCGAATTTTGATTATTTCTTTATCACTTTCTTTCCCTTGCGTATTACAACACCCCGATATGAGGAGTTGGTTCGTTGACCTAATAGATTATATTCGACATCCTCTGATAATGCAGACTTCTTACTAATATCTTTAATGTTCGTTGCCTCTGCAGTTGTCACACTGATATTGTCCAAAATACAGTTGAGCTGTGTTGACGGACTGACAATCTGTAGTCCTACATGGTATGCTCCATCCGCATCTGGGGTAAATGTAACTTCGAACACACTGTCTTTAGTAGCAACAACGGCTTTCTCTAAAATGGTGGTGTAGCTTTCCACATCTATAGTCTTTCCGAAAGCGGCATTTAAAGTTTCTGGATATTCCGAGCCCTGCGGTGAAGCCTGGAATTTGAATATGTATTTCTGCCCTCCCTTGAGATTAAGCATTGGTGTCAGGATCCAATCATCGGCATCTTCATCTGCATATTTGTAGATGACGGTATTGTAGTCTTCCACAAACTGCCAAGTTCTGCCATCGCCATTATTGTCTAATATGGTAAGCTGGTCAAAATCCTCAGATGATTTGAATTCGTTGTTATAGGGCACCTCAAGCACCTGACCAGCAGCAAAAGAATTGGAAGTGGTGGTGTCACTTGCGACACTGTCGTTCATTGTGACGACCTCAAAATAACACTTTGTAAGCTCAGCGATATCCAGATCATCGATTGCGAATACTTTCGTGGTATCTTGCGCATCGAAGTTTAATGATTCATCGCCGTAATGTAATGTTACATGATATGTCAGTCCCTTATCAGATATTTTTCCATCTTTATGCAGTGCACCCTTAGACGCGTTCCATTTCAGAACAATTTCTTCAGCATTACCATCCAGCGTAGCCTTGGTAGGTGCAGCTGGTTTGTCAAGACCTATTTTGGTAGAGTCTATACCCAAAGAATCTGGTATATAAAGAGCCAGGAAGCGTTCATCCCATGGGAATACAGCTTTTTGTGTAGCCTCGCCTGTAGAGGTATTCACTTCATAAAGCACGCTGCGCTCGCTTTCGGTTCGTGCGGCCCACCATAGTTTGCCAGTGGTCTGATCAAAAGTAGCACTTTGGTAATAGTTGCCAGGGACGACACCGGTGGCCCCAACCAAAGTTTCGTTTCCACTGTTCATATCTATTTTATAAAGATCGCCGTAATCGTCAATTCCATACATCTCCCCCTGGCGGTTAATGGAAAGCGTGAGATAATACTGATTTACCTCACCAATATTCTCTCTGCTGAGAACATCAAAATCAACGGTAGACAGATAGTTGCTGTATCCATAATCCTCCGGATAGATACCATATAGTTTGCCGGTCCGTGGATCCATTGTCAAACATCCACTGTAAGCCGCAAGCGACTCTACAGTTACACCATATCTGTCTTCTGGAAGCCAATGTACCTCATTGTTTTCATTGATACTGCACTCATAGAAGGCCTGCTGTGAGGAGTACAAATCTCCGGGGTCTATCTCATTTACAAACTGAAACTTGCCATTACGGAATACACCTCCACCATTGGCCTCCATCATTGTAGAGACATAGATAGTGTCTAATTTCAAGGTGTCAGCACTGTTTTCTGTAGGAGTGAACCGATAGATGCCTCTCAGCACATCTGGGTTGTTCGCGATTTCAGACTCGTAGATAAGGTTTCCCCAGATTTCAGGAAGTTTGTCCTTTTCGCCGTCGGCGTAGGCTGACGGAGAAAATAAAACCCACCCCATCAGAAGCAGAAAAATTGTTTTTTTCATTTGAATTGTATTTGTATTGTTTATAACTCGATATTCCGATTATATATATATGTAAACAGCAAGTTTTATGTCGAATTTTTGAAAAAACACTGTCAGCATCTACCAGAGCCGCAGCCACTCAACTGCGGGGACAGTACCTCTTCAAAAGCATAATGCATAATTGGCATTCGCCGCATGCAGAATGATTGGAGAAGCAGTTGAACATTTTTAAGCCGGTACAAAGTACGGTCACCTGCTGTTTGAGGATTGCAGACAATCATTTCATCTTATATGATCGGCCGTTCTTTCTTATCACCAAAACGCCATGATGCGCTTTAACAGACTCTGGCAAACTCTTACCCTCGTAGACAAGCCTTCCCTGCATATCGTAGGCCCTCACCTTGCCATCGTCTGCGGAAGATATTGGCCCCGCTATGACGTCAACTAAGGGCTGGTCGGACAAGCGCATGGAGTTTTCCACCCAGTGGCCGTTCTCCTTCCTCACTTCCCACACATTGTAATTGGGCTGTCCCTCACGGGCATAGACCACGGGAAAGCGTACTGGTTGGGGATCCTGATGAGCGTTCATTTCCTGAGATGACCACGAGACCAGATAGATCTTATACCATCCATCGGGGCGCGGAGTCTTGCCATCGGCATCGTTGAGGGTAGCCGAAGGATAGTAGGCCGAGGTCGGATAGAGTCCATTGAGAATGCCTATCGTCCCATTGCCCTGCCAGGGCGAATAGAAGAAGGGCTGCACCACGGCGTGTCCCGTGGAGTCTTCGATGACAACACCCAAGAGTCCCGTGAAGTCGAGATGCGAGAAGTTGAACATCGGCACATTCTTAAGCTTCAGCGAATCGTTGTCGATCCACATCGAGTCGGGCTCCACCATGGCAAAATAAGAACGATAGTGCTCATCGGCGTCTGGAGTCTCCTGAGCCTTGAAGCCGGTCACCATGATCTGATCCTCGCAGAAGTTGTAGCTGATGGTGCCCCCGGTATATGGGTTAGGATAGGAAGGTGCAAGTCCATTGAGGTCGCGCACATCGAAATAACCATTGGCCGTGCCCGACCACCCCCAGTTGATGTGTACTCTGCCCTCTCCATCCATGCCATCCAACACGAAGGCGTGGCCCATCATATTGGGGTCCACGGCATTGTAGAGGATAGGCCGATGGGCCTGCAACTCGCCATAGATAGCCGCCATCCAATCGTCGTCGGCACAGAAGATCCGCCTGTCTACAGAGAGTGCCAATGAGTCGTAGCGCAAATTGTGGGCCAGACCGTAGCCGGCATCGTAGGCTGTGGCCCCGCTTCCCTGGGTGGAATAGGTGGTATGGGCGGCAAAGCCACAGTCGCGCATGAGCTCCTGAACAGCCTTGGACTGGTCGTCGGAATAGCCCCAGGTGTAGGTATTAAGCATGTTGGCCCAGTCGAAGGTAGTGGAAAGTGTGACTTGATGCTTGGCATTACTTCCATCGATGAGATAGTAAGCCTTGCCGGTGCTGGTGGAAGGATACTGAAAATACTTGAGAATCTGTGCCATAGCCGTAGCCACACAGCCTGTCAGGGGCGTTGAGCCCCAGGCACCGCCGATTCTCGGACAGAGTGCGTTGTAGGGAGATTCCTGTGCCCAGGTGGTTTTCAACAGGGGCTCAACGGGAGTATAGTCTTCGATGGCCGGAGCACTGTAGGATGGATGCTCTACAGCCTCCCCGATTCTGTCCATCCACCACTGGAGACCGTCGGGAAGATTCTCCTCTGGAAATTTAGAGTCGGAGTAAGCCAGGACGGCCGGCAGATGCTTTGATCGGGCCGTGATGACAAAACCTTGTCCGGGTGTGCCATAGACCGTGAGGGCCGACGTGCGCTTGAGGGGACGGAGATCGGCGGCAGGCTGAAGCACCACCGACCGACGGCACATGGAGCGCCACTGCTTCTGGGCTGCATAGCGCATGGCCTCATCACTGCGCTGCTGGCACATGGCAGGCAGGAAGAAGAGAACTGACAAGACTGAAAGTAGAATCTTGTTCATTGGACGAGTGAGAAGTTGGAAGTTAAATGTTAGAAGTTTGAGAAACTTTCATTGCAGCCATCTTTCTGCCGGCAATCTTCACCCTATAGGCTCAACAGCCGGGGGACGGGAAGATTTGCCGACAAACGATAGCCAAGAACACGAAGCGGAAGAGAATCAACGGACCACTTTCTTGCCGTTGATGATAAGAATCTCATGCACACCCGATGGCAGCTTGCCCGATACGGCACAGCCGCCAAGGGTGAAGGCGCGGTCCTTAGAGTTGAACATGGGCGCATGGATTCCCGTGGTGGGAAGCTGCACGCTCTTGTCGACGACATGAAGGGTGCCATTGGTGAAGACCACGTTTTCGCCTTCTATGGTGCCCCGCTCCACACGGATGGGATAGTCGCCGGCGGGAGAATCCTTACCGGCCTCACAACTGAGAGTGGGCTCTCCACTGACGAAGTCACCCAGCACACGGTATTGCCATTCGGGATTTTCCTCGCCTTCATGACGATAGACATCGGTGGCTCGGATATTGGTACCCTGCTCGACAACATTGTCCAACCGGAAGAAATCTCTCCATCCCGCCGAGCGGCTATAGACATCGCGGGTTCCAGCTGGAATGGCCAACTGGGTGTAGCCGATATCGAGACCGTCGAAGGCACGGACGTCCACCGTGGGCGGTGTGGAGGTGCGAAGGCAAATGCGTCTCAGATTAGTGGCATGGGCAAAAACGCTGCTACCGATATGCTCCACTTTCTGAGAAAGGACAAGCCCCTGAATACGGAAACAACCGTCGAGGGCATAGCGGTGGATCTTTCTCACTGTGGCGGGCGTCTCAAACACCGAGTTGTAGTCAGCCATCAAGTTGGCCGCGTTATAATAATAAGGTAGCACCTCGATGACTTCTGTGGTGTCGGCAGTGTAGACTACGTTGTCGGCCACCACGAAATGGCGCTCGTCATTGTCGCCAAACTCGACCTCAGAGAGATTACGGCAGTCGGCAAAGACGCCGTCGCCAAACGTTGTGAGCGAAGCCGGCAGCACGATTTTCTGCAACAGACTGCCATAGAAAATCTTGGTGGGCAACGAGTCGCCAGGCAACGTGGCCTTGGAAAGGTCGAGAAAGCGCAGCCCCTGGGTGCGGCTCTTCTCGGCATAACTGCGCAGACTATCGGCACTCACATCACCTTCCACCCGGAGCGTATCAGTTCGGACAGAAGCCTGGGAGGGCGATTCGCAGCCGATGATCATGTCCTGTTGGTTGTGAAAACTGTGGATGCGGGGATTGAGCAGGTCTACAGCGTAGTAGCCGTCGTTGCGGCCATACCAGCCCCAGTTGACATGCACCAGGCCTTCGGCATCATAACCGTCGAAGACAAAGGCGTGGCCACCTCCGCCCACCGTCCAGATGTCGTCTACACCGGAATACATCAAGGGACGGTTGTGGCTGAGCTCATTGAAGATGATATTCATCCAAACATCGTCGCCATCGGTGAAAGTGGAGCGGTCGAGCAGTTGGGCATTGGGAAAACCGAAGTGCGCCTTTAGACTCACCACCGCACTGTCGGAATAGGTGCCCGAAGCTCCAGTTCCGTAGATCATGGCAAAACTCACACCGCAGGCATAACTCAGCGCGGCCACTTGATCGGCAGTTGCCGGGCTGTAGTTGCCGGGTGTGTAGGAATCCTGCATGAGCGAATAGTCGAAGGTATAGTCATCGAGATTCACGGTGATGGGAACAGGCCGGCCAAAGGCATCCGTGGTCTGCATGTCGGTATAGGCTCCCGTAGGCTGAGTGGGATATTTGTGATAGTACATGATCTGCGCCATGGCCGTGGCCACACAGCCGACCACTGTGCGTCCCACCAGTTTGCCCGTGGCATCATATTCCAGCGGACAGAAGTTGTTGTAGGGTTCCATCTGTCCCCAAACGCTACTGAGCATCTGCGGAACATGATCGGGAAAGGTGTTGGTGTCGGGCGTCACGCTCCTGAAGGGTACACCTGAGGCCACAATATCCTTGGCCGCTTCCTCCACTGCGGCCAGCCACCATTTCAACCCGGGATTGGCATCGGTTGGGCTGAAGGCTGAAGGGGAATAGGCCAAAACGGCGGGCAGCAGGTCGTCGTTGGAGATGACGGCATAGCCGCCGCCTCCCTGCTGCACCACGGTCAGTGCCTCTGTGGAATAGGCCACAGAGAGTGGTCGGGCGACTGCCGAGTGCCTCACATTGTTCATCCTGGCGGCGAGGGCATCGCCGGCCAACTGCATGATTTGGGCTTGCGTCCGGGGCTTAGCCTCTGCTGCAAGGGTGCAGCAGAGGGCCATTGCCCATAATATATTGCTTTTGAGAGAGAACATGATGTTTTCGAATTAAATGAAACTTACTTTACCTGGACTTTTCTGCCCTCCAAGATATACACTCCTTGTGGCAGACCTTTCAGCGAGGTGGCCTTGCTCCTCAGGAGCTTGCCGTCGAGAGAATAGACATCCACAGGACGGGCGAGGCCGAAGCTCACGCCACCGAGGACTGTGGTTCCATCAACATACACCACATAGGTGGCCTCATCATTGGCATCATAGACATCCTTGGCACAGAAGAGGCGGGCGGTGAGCAGGACACTCTCGCCATCCATTCCCTGGATCACCGGTGAGAGTTCAAAGACTATGGCGGAATCGGGCTGCAAGACCGCGGAAGCCTTGGCGGTGGCCAAGAGCGTGGAGCCTTGGAGCAGGTCGACACGATAGTCGGAAACGGGGGTGAGACCGAGGTTGGTAACGGTGACCTTGACCTTGGCAGGACGGCCCGCCTCTATGGTGTCGGAGACCGTGAGGTCGACGGCCAGGTCTGTGGGATAAGGATCACGGATGAGGATATTGTCGAGGCAGACCTTATGACCAGCGTTGGCCGTGACGACGAATTTGGGGATGAAGTAGCGCTGGCCGGCAAGAGCATCAAGACTGACAGTGGTATTCTGCCATCCAAGCTCTTCGTCGGAACCGGTAATAGTGTCCAAGCTAAACGTCTTACCATCGGGAAGGGCGGCCTTCACGACAATACTGTCGGTGGAAGCCAAATGGTGATAGGCGAAGGAAAGACGGGGATGGGTGGCTGTGAGGAGACTCATCTTACCAAGATTGAACGATGCGGTCTCAGCGTCGTGGTCGGGCGTGTAGGCCACACAGCCTGCGTCCTGGTCGGAACTCTCTGCGGTAGTGATGGCAAAGTCGCCGTCGCCTTCCATCCAGCTGAGTCCGTGACCAACGCCGGTGGCAAAGCTCTCGGCGAAAGGCAGGGTGTAGGGAGCACCTGTCAGCGTACGGACGTAGGCCGCACGGCTCTCTCCGGCCACATTGTAGGCTACGACTCCGAAGCGGATGAGATCCTGGGCTCCCTCATCGGTGGAGATGGCGTAGGCGGCACCCAGGCCCGTGGTATCCTTGATCTCCTCACGGTTGTTATAACTCTCGTCGAGCAGCCACAGTCTGTATCTCACATCCTGCGGACGGACCAAACGGCCGTTGGCACCGACAGCGGATACCTGGTTCCAGCTGAAGACGAACCCCTGGCCCTTGTCGCTAATGGCGAAACCTGTGGGGGGCGCTCAGCCCTGCGACCATTGCCCTTGTCGTTATAGGCAACGACTGTATAGTTGCTGTAGCCATTGGCAGGGGTCTCGTCAACATAGGTCACGCTCTGCCCCGGGGCAACAGCTGTCTCAGTGGCGATGACCTCCCCATTGCGGAGAATCTCTATCTTAGAGAGACTGGAAAGCGTACGACCGGAATTGGTGACAGTCGGGGCTTCAAAGCTGACAGTGGCCTTGAGCAATCCCTCAGGATCGGGCACTACGCTCAACTGCCTTACAGAGTCGGGGGCTTCGGGATCGGTAGCTACAGCCACGAGAATGTTGGTGAAATAGAGACTCTCCATGCCGGGATCGGTGAGCACATGGATGCCCAAATGATAAGTGCCACTCTCATCAACGGAAAACTCTCTCATCAGGGTCTTGGGCTCGTGGTTGGAGACCGTGACGGGCGTCATGATGCTGTGGCTCATGGCGGCGACGGTGGTGTCTGCACCCATCATGACCTCCATGACCTGCTTGTCGGAGTTGAGGGAACTGGAAGAGTGCGCGTCAACGGCGAATTTGTAGATCACTCCGGCATCGAGATGGATTTTCGGCGAGACGAACCAGTCGTCGGCCTTCTGCTTGGCTGTGGAAGCATTATAGCCCATCTCATGGTAGTCCTGCTCCGGGATCAAACCGCCCCACTCTGCTGGAGAATAGTGGCGGAAGATCGTGATGCCGTCGTGGTTGGCATCTATAGTGGTATAGAAGTCGCGCTTGGTGTTCTCGTCAAACCGATCCTCAAAGGGCACCTGGTAGGGAGCTCCGGCCGTGAGGGTGTTGCTGTAACCATAGGCTCCGACCAGACTGCCGTTGTGAGCCCTTACGCCATAGCAGACCTTTTTGTTTCCCTCAAACCGAAGGGTATCGGTGAGCGAGGTGGCACCGATGGCTGTGGCGAGGGTGACGGACTGATCGTCGACAACCCGACAGACATCGTAGGTCATCTCTCCCAAGAAGCCTCCGTGCACCCCTTGGGCGGGCGTTTTCCATGAGACGGTGGCCACGGTGTCGGCCGATAGTGTGGCCTGAATGGCTGAAGGCGAGGCCGGAACGTCGTAGCCCACCCAATGGGAGGCCGAAGCGGGAAGTGAAGTTCCCTTAACATTGGAGAGGGTGATCTTCACCCCCAATAGGCCGGAGGTCTTGACGGCGACAGCGACGCTGACGGTGGCTCCGGGAGCCACGGTACCCTTGTAGACGGTATCGGCGGCCTCAAGCTGATAGGACAATGGCGCGTCGAGCGGCTGACCCGAGGCAGTGGTGTCGGGAGCGGTGAAGGTGACTTGCCCCGACAGCGAAGCATCGGTGAAATGAAAGGCGATGTCGCTGGCGGGTGCGGGGGCTCCTTCAGGGGCCTTGACAACGGGGAAGATCATGCCGATGATCTGGTCACCGGAGGGCAACGCGCCCAGTTTTGTAGCGGCAGCCGTCTTGAGGTCGATCTTATACATATAGACTGAATCGCCGTAGACTCCAGAATAATAGGGCCAATAGAACTCATCGGAGGCGGGATCAATCTCACCGCTGGTGGCAATGGTCTTGGGATCGGTATATTCTCCGCCTATCTTGATTCCCGTATGACCCACAAGGGTCTCCTCGCCCGTGGAGGTACTGATGCGGTAGAGGTCACCGTTGGTATCTACGCCGTAGAGGAAACCATCACGGACGATGCCCAAGGCAAGATAGTAGCGGGTGGTGGTGGACAATGAGGTACGCGTCATGTGGGTATAATCCACCGTACCCAGCTCGTAGGTGTTCTCGTCCGCGGTACGGAATTCGCCCCAGGTGGTGCCATCGGTGGCCTGAGCGGTCTCGATGGCTACGAAGTTGATCTGGTCGGGAAGGGTGAGGTTGACGGGGTCGCCCTCGGCGGTCCAGGTGTCGGTGTTGATTTTATAGAGGGTGGCAGAAGGCTCGGAGAACCAGCCGCCGGCACTATAGTACATGCCGTAATAATAGCCGTTCTGCCAGGCACAGCCTGCGTTGAAGAAACAATCGCCCGAAGCGAAGAGCGAGGTCTTGTCAAAAGGCGGGGTGGTCTGATAGGAATAAACACCGGTCTGAGTGTCCCACTCGGAGGACTGGCTTAAGTATCCCCAAAAAGCAGACTCTTGGGCACTGGCATGGATACTAACGGCCAAGCAAGACAGGATAAGGGGTAATAATCGTTTCATAAGCAAATCTTTTTAGTCCAAAGGAGGGGAGAGTCTCCCTTCCTTTGGACAGAACCACCTATCTCACAACCACCTTTCGTCCGTTGATTACGTAGATACCCTTCGGGGCGGTGCCGTTCATTCGGCGCCCTTGCAGGTCGTAGACGGTCCGTGACGTGGAGGCGGCGGAGAGCTGACGGAGGCCATTGGCCACCTGTCCGTCGAAGTAGGCGCTGTTGCCAGCGACGGTTTCGGGAACGGCAAGGAAGGCTGGATGGCCGCCGGAAAGAGTGAGAGTCTTCATCGTGCCATCGTTCTTCTGGGGGAAGAAGGTGCCTTTCAGCAAGTTACCCTCCACGGCGGCAACCTCCTCGTCGAGGGGGAGTAGTTGGTTGGCTGACAAGTCCACAGACTTAGACCTCACCACCACGGGAGTGCAGGCAGGCACCTTGCTATCGGGTATTTCCTCAAGGGTGGCCGCTCCTGTGACAGCGTCCACAGCCGAGACGGTATAGACGACCACGTCGGGAGAGAGCACGCGGAAGGGGAAATCGGTATAGAGCGCGGTGTAGTACCATCCGTCGTCCCCCTTCAGGCTGGTCTGGGGAGCCACGGCAAAGGGTGAGCCCTCATCCACCTCCTCTGGGTGACAGACGAGGCGCTGCGCCTGGTCGTCGGTGAGCGTGACGCCGTTCGTACCGAAGGCATCGGGCAGCGGCTGGGCGTAGAGGTCGCCGTTCTCATCGGTCGACAGGGCATAGACCATGTCGGCCTTGGTGTAGTCGAAGAGGTTCTCGGCCAACTTATACGCCTCCGACTCCTCGGTGTAGTCCTTGGCCACCTCAGCCAAGACGCGTTCCACGGCCGACTGCCAGATATCGAGGGTGTCGACATCGGGATTCGCCCCATTGTTCGTGAGGATGGCATTGATGTAGGTCTGTGCGTTCTTCATGTTGCCGATCCAGGCGGGAGTCTTGAATTCCACGGCATAGTTGCCCGTAAAGTTGGGGGTGTTGTCGCCCTCCTGGGTAGCCGTGAGGGGATGCAGGTAGAGGCGGAAGTCGGCGATGTCGCGCCACTGGGAGAGATAGTTGTTGCACCAGGCCTTGAAGTCGTCGACGGTAGCCAAATTGGCGGGATAGATCACTCCGGAGAAGACGCTGAGCATGAGCAGCGTCTGATAATACTGATTATAGATACCTGGCACCTCGTCGTTGAGGAAGTTGTTGATGGCCCTGTCGCAGTAGGTTTTCAAGGAGGCCATCAGCAGGGCGTAGTCGGTACCCTGGGAGCGCAGATGGGTCACGGGATAGAATCCGCTCTTCCAGCTGTTGAGGGTCATGATCTGCTGGAACATGCGGTTGTAGGTGTCCTGGTCGATCTCGCCGTTTTCCAACTGTGCCTGCAGGGCGGCCATGTCATCGGCCAAGGAATACATCTTGGTCGTAGAGAGTCGGATCACCTGCGAGGCGCGAGCGGGGTCGGGAGAACTCACGCCCAAGGCTCCTGCGCTGAAAGCGGTGAAATACTGGCCCGAAGAGGGCTGTGCCAGACGATAGTAGGCATTCAGACTGTCGGGATAGCCCTCTTGCTGGGCAGAGGCGGTGAGGCTGAGAGCAGAGAGCAGCAGGCAGCCCACAAAAGTAAAAATCTTGTTCATAGGGTATGGCTTTAAATAATTTTTTGCCAAAAATAGGGAAAAAGCAGGCTGCGGAATATCGATTTTCGGAAAATCGGATATCGAAAAAAGGAAAAATCCCCTTTGCCGCTGTCGGCAAAGGGGATTACGCCCGTGGGCTGATGCTGAAGAAACGCGGGGCAAAGGTCAAACGGAGATAGGTCGGGGCCTCTGCGGGAAAAGGCTCAGGCCTCCCGACGACGAGATTCCAAGGGGAGAAGCGCCTCCCTATCTCACCACTACCTTCCGTCCGTTGATGATATAAATTCCTCTATGGTTGGGCTGGGCCACTCTGCGTCCCTGAAGATCAAAGACAACCTTGGTGGCTGAAGTCGTGGGAATCGGAAGGAGGCCTTCAGCGATCTTGGCATAGTAGAATGCCGTGTTGGCCGGTAGTGTTTCGGGCTTCTCAAGGAAGGCTGGTTTACCGTTGGCGAGCGTCAGAGTCTGCGCTCTGTTAGTGTTTTGCCGGGCGAAGAGGGTACCACTGAGCACATTGCCATCTGTGGGGGCTAAATCGCCATCGAGCGGTGTCAGCTGGTTTTGGGTGAGGTCGACTGACTTAGACCTCACGACAACCGGCGTATGGGCTGGAACCCTACCGTCGGAGAGGGCATTGAGCGTGGTAGCGCCAGTAGTGGTGTCTACAGCCGAAACGGTATAGACCGAAACGTCGGCGGAGAGCACACGATAGGGGAAGTCGGTGTTGAGGGTGGTATAGTAATATCCGTCGTCGCCCTTCAGGCTGGCTTGAGGAGCCACGGAAAAGGGAGAATGATCGTTTACCTCCTCGGGGGTCCAGGTGAGACGCTGGCGCTGCTCCGCCGTGAGACTCACTCCGTTCGTGCCGAAAGCGTCGGGCAACGGCTGGGCGTAGAGGTCACCATTCTCATCGGTCGACAGGGCATAGACCATGTCGGCCTTGGTGTTGTCGAAGAGGTTCTCGGCCAACTTATACGCTTCCGACTCCTCGGTATAGTCCTTGGCCACCTCAGCCAGGACGCGTTCCACGGCCGACTGCCAGATATCGAGGGTGTCAACATCGGGATTGGCCCCATTGTTCGTGAGGATGGCATTGATATAGGTCTGCGCGTTCTTCATGTTGCCGATCCAGGCGGGTGTCTTAAACTCGACGGCATAGCTGGTGGAGAAATAGGGATCGCCACCATCTGCAGGAGTAATATAGAGAGGACGCATATATAGAGAGAAGTCGGTTATATCACGCCACTGGACAAGATATCTCTCGCACCAAGATCTGAAGGCTTCCTCTGTGGCGAGATCGGCGGGGTAGATCACACCGGAGAACACGGCCAAAAGCGTCAAAGCGTCGTGATACTCGTTGTAAATGTCAGGAACCTCATGATTGAGGAAGTCGGTGATGGCGCTGTCGCAGTAGTCGCTCAACCTGGAGAAGAACAGGGCGTAATCTGCACCCTGAGTACGAAATTCCTTAACTGGATGGGATCCGTTTTTCCAAATGTTGAGGGTGAGGACTTGTTGGGAAAGAGTGTTGTAGGTAGCTGTGTCAATTTCACCTTTATCCAAGCGCGACCGCAAATCCGCCAAATCGGCGGAAATGTTATACAACTTAGAAGTAGAGAGACGAAACACCTGCGAAGCATTGGAGGGATTGGCTGAGGTTACGCCAATGCCCCCCTCAGTGAAGGCGGTCATATACTGATTCAAATCGGGATTGGACAGTCGGTAATAAGCATTAAGGCTGTCGGGAGTGCTTACGTTTTGGGCTGAAGCCGCAGAACCCACCATACAAAGCAGCACAGACAATACTAAAGTAAAAATCTTGTTCATAGCACATAGGATTAATTTTTGCCAAATATATAAAAATATCGATAGAAAGGTAACAATTTTTCGGAAAATCTGACATCGAAAACGAAAAAATCCCAATTTCCCTATTATTTTAAGGTGGTAAACGTTTATTATTATTTTCTACTCTTTAGGATACAAACCTTTTGAGGGTTGATGGATGATGTCTTAGCCCCCCACACAAGGTCGTTTCCATCCGCTCGGCAGCCTCCCTCAGCGGAGCCAACGGGCCTCAGAGGTTGGTCAGCCACCCTGCGGGAAGGCGGCTCAGCCATCACGACGACGAAATTCTAAGGGGAGACAATGGTTGCGGCGGGAAAACTCACGATAGAAGAAGGAGCGGTTGCGGAAGCCGCAGGCGTTGATGATCTCCGATACCGTCATATCGGTCGTCTTGAGCAGCATCTCGGCATGCACGAGCCGGTATTCCAAAATGAAGTCGCCTGGAGAGATTTTCGTGAGTTCACGCATCTTGCGGTAGAGTTGCGACCGGCTGACGGTGAGGTCACGGGCCAGTTGATCGGGCGTGTAGCCATCGTCGCTGAAGTGCTGACGCAGGATGTCAACGGCCTGATAGATAAATTTCTTATCTTTCTCATACAGGCCCAGACAGTCAAAGCGTTGGGCGTAGGCCATGGCCGACTGGGAGAAATCTCTCATGCGCTGGATGTCGAGGACGGCGTGGTCGACTACGGTTATGAAATACTGGGTCGTGAAGGGGCGCTCCAAAATCGTATTCACGCCCATGGCCAGCACTCCGGCAAACGATTCCCGCTCTCCCTCGTCGCAGACACCGATGATGGGGATGAATTTCGTCAGTGGATCAGTCCTCAGACGGGTAATGAAGCGGTTGTCGTCCGACAGCTCACAGACGATCAAGTCAGTCTTCAGGGCACCTAAACTCCCGGCCATGACATCATCTGGGCTCACGGCGATCCAGTCATAGTGCTCACCCAAAGCTCTTCGGGCAAAGTCTGCCATGGCAGCACTGCATCCGACAAGCCCCACTCGCTTGTCCTTCTGCTGCATGATTCGCTCCACCACCGTGCCGTCCTGCGGTTTGGGCGGGGCTGGCAACGGCATCTGAGCGAGGGTCAACTGGAATTCTATTTGCCGGCTTTCCTCCCCATGAGTCACAATCGTCAGTCCGCCGCCCAGTCGCTTCAACAGGCTGTTGCTAATGGTCACGCCGATGATGCGTCCCACACCCGTCTGATCCTTCTCCAATTGGTCTACGGCCTTATGGGTATTGAAGATTTCAGTCATTTCTTCCTCATTGGGCGATTGTCCCTGACAGACAGGGCATCCTCACAGTATTCTCCTTACGCACAGGGCCGGATTCCACTGCGGGAATCCGGCCCTGTTTCTTTAGCCGTCATATTCATTCATCGGTCTCTGCTTTAAATCTGGCAGCTCCCAGAGCATACCGTCGAGGTGCTGCGGCTCGTACGACCTCTGCAGCGTGAGGAGCGTCAGAAGTTGATGCCCACGCCAAATTCCACGGTGAAGGGACGGATGTAGGTGCCCGACATCACGGTGCCGTATTTGGTCTTGGCTTCCTCAGAGGTCATCAGATCGGTGCCGGAGATGGAACCTTTGGCACCGCGCTGGTTGAGCAGGTTGACTACGTTGACGTAGGCGTTGAAATTCTTGTTGATCTTGTAGCCCAAGCGAGCGAAGGTCTCCCAGTGAGGTTCAAACGATAGCGTGTTGGAGAGGTTGGCATACTGCTTGCCGAAGTAGCGAGCATGAAGGCCGAGGTTCCATCCCTTGTAGATAAAGGTGGGGTCGATCTCCATCAGGATCTTAGAGATGCCAGTCACGACGCTGCCGTCGAAGTCGAAGTCGCGGGTGGTTCCGTCGCTGAACTTGAGCGTGCCGCTATAGTTGCTGTATTTGGGATTCTGAAGGGTGAGCAGGAAGTGCATGTTGAACCAACGGGCGGGCTTGAGAATCACGTCGGTGGTCCATCCGATGGTGTGTACGTCGTATTTCACCAGGGCGCGGGCCACGAGGTTGGTTTCGGGATTCACGAAGTTGCTGTTGGCACGGTAGTTGCTCTTGCTGATATAGGAGAGTAGGGAAACCACGCTGATGTACTTGCCGTTGTAGTAGAGCCCGCCCGAGAGCATCGGGGTCTTCGACTGAGTGAGGTGGGGATCGCTGCCGGTGTTGTAGTTGCCCAAGATCCCACCGGTCTCGGTGTAGAGGGCATCGGCCTGTGCGCCAAACTCGCGGGTGATCTTATAGACAGCACCCAAAGCGAAAGTCTTGTTGAGCCACTCGTTGCCGATTTTGGCCTCGGCTCCGTTCAAGCCTCCCTTGCGGTTGGCCGCAGGCATATAGCGGCCTCTGAGGTTCTGATATTCCAGTCGAATGCCAGCTTTCAGGTCCAGGCGGGGGGTCACGGCCCAGGCGTCCTTAAGAATGAGAGAGAGTTTGTTCATGTTGCCGCGGTGATATTCCATCACGCTGTTGAATGCGTGGAATCCGTCGACATATCCAGTGGCTCCACCGGGCACGAGAAGGCTGGGATTGTCCTCGATGGACTGGGTGTAGGAGACCGACTCAGTGTAATATTTCTTGATGTGATAGAACATGTCCTGCAGGGCCACCGACCACTTGTGGCTGCCGGCCTTACCACTCAGTCGGGCCTCGGTGATCCAGGTATATATGGGTGTGCGGGCGGTGTTCATCGTCAGCACGTTCTGCACGTATTCTCCCGTGTAGGCATTGCCGTTGAGGTAGGTGTATTTGGTGCCTGCCTTAGCCACGCCAGCCATCACTGGCGAGGCGATGCCCACTATAGAACGGCGGAAGCGTGTAGTGAAATCCAGCCGAAGTCCATTGCTGAAGGTATTGTTCCACAACAGGTCAAAGGCGTGGGAGTCGGCGCGGTAGGCGTCGTTAGGATCCACATACTTGGTCTCGCCGGTAAAGGCGTCGCGCATGGTGTAGATGCGGTTGCCGATGAGGTAGTTGTCGGTACCAATCTTGAATCCGTCGTATTCTTTCACCTTGCCGCCATCGGAATATACATAGGGCGCAAAGTAGCTGTTCTGAAGGCTCTTCACGTGGGCATAGCGGTAGAAGAGGGTGACAGATCCTTTACCCAGCCACGAGTCGCTGTAGTCCTTGGTGAGGCCTAACTTGAAGAGCTTTGCGTTGTCGGCATAGTATTTGGTGAGGCCTTTGGCATCAAACGTTCCTGGGTCGAAGTCGATATAGGCACCTGCGGCATATTTCCATCCCTTGGCGATGGGACCGCTGACGGCGGCTGTGCCGCGCAACAGGCCAAAGTGGTTGGACGACAGATTGGCCTTGAACTTCAGTTTGTCGCTACCCCGATTGTCTTCGGAAGAAACCGAATAGCCCAAAGTGCCACTCTGCAAGGCGGTCTCGGCAATGCCCATGAGTCCGCTCTTCACAAACATGGCATCCTGACGCCAGATGGTGGTGGGCATTTCGGGCCAAAAGTGATAGGTGATGGGCAGACCATTCTGGAAGATGTTGGTGCCGCCGACAGAAGCCGGCAGACCAATATTGATTTCACGTGGCCCCACAGAGTTCTGTGCGTTGAGCATCACATTGCGGTCGCCGCCGTCTCCGGCCTTCACCTTCGTGCTGTCTTTCTGAGCCTGCGCAGGCAAGGCCACAGCGGTAGAAAGGGCAGCAAACAGAATCAGTTGTTTTGTTTTCATATATTTTAGTTTTATTCAGATAGTTTATTCCTCGGTTTTTGGAGAATCACCTTCTTTTGATTTTCGTTTGCAAAATTAACATTTTTACTGTCATTCTATTTTCTGCTACCAGCAAACGGATTTAGAAAACACGTTTGGCCTTTTTCGTTTTTCTGCAAAATGTTTTGTTTTTCTATCATCGCCCGTTACTATTGGGATTTTAACAAGAAATATTTGTCGTTTTTCTCTTTTCAACGAGAGATTTTCGAAGAAGTTTGACTAAATTTGCAAATAGAAACAAAGACCTGAGATGAAGAAGAAAATCCTAATAGCGTTGGGCACGGTCCAAGTCATCTTATTGGCCGTATGGCTGGTCGATCCCAACTGGTGGCATACAGGCAGAAAGATGGTCGCCACCGGACAATACAACACCGCCAAATATCTGAGCAGCCGCAACGTGACAGCTTTTGCCGAGGATGCCAAGCATCATATTTGGATTGGCACGTCAGAGGGCTTGAACATCTTCGATGGCCACAATTTCATTCAGCTTCTCCATGATGGCAGCGACTCAACGACACTGCCCGACGACAACATAAAATGCATCTTCCACTCTAAGGACAACCGCATGTTTGTCGGCACCGCCAACGGCCTGGCCGAGTATATTGGTGCCTATCAGTTCCGCAATTTCAGTATTCCCTCCACGGCATGGGGTGTGACGCAGATTGCGGAGACAGCCCGCGGTGAGATTCTCGTCAATAATGGTGCTGATGTCTACACTATTGGCGATGATTCGGTCAAGCCCTTTTTCCATTTCCGTCTTTCCTATCTTTTCAACTATCTCATACCCGATCGACGTGGAGGATTCTGGACGATAGAGCAGGACAAGCTGACCCATTATAATAAGGAGAAGCAGCCCGACCGCAAACTCGTCGTGCCCCATGCCAATGTGGATTATTATCATTGTGGCGGCGACACTCTCTGGGTAGCCCAAAGCCGTTTTGTTACGGGTATCGACCTGAACACTAACCGCGAGATCTATCATTCCAAGAAAGATTTGCCCATTCTGCCTACGACGCTTTTCCCCACCCAATCCCACAAACTTTTTCTCAACAGCGGCTATCATGGACTTTACTCCCTCGATCTCAACAATGACTTACTAACCAAGGTCTCTGATTCGGAACTTCATTTGAGCCACAAGGATGTGACCATTTCCGCCTTGTTCCGCGACAGCGACAACAACGTTTGGATAGGATATCAGGAGGGAGGCTTTCAAGTTGTCTCTGCTATCAGCACCCCCGTAGCCTCTTCGGTCAACAGTGCGTTGAGCCAAGTCACCAGCGGGGAATCTGTCATCTCATTAGGCAGTGTTGCTGACGGTATCATCGGTGCCACCGAAGACAGGGTGTTCTATTACCGGCCGTCGGCAGGAACGACCACGTTGTATCCATTCTATGATATATTCCCCGACAGTCCCTTCTTCCGCCAGACGCTCGTCAGTGTGGTTCCCCATGACGCTCAGTCAGCGTGGCTTGTTAGCAACGTGAGGATTCTCTCCTGTCTGTTGCACGACGGAAAGATCAGCGTGCTGAGACGAGTCTACAGCCGACAGCACCTTGGCCCCCCGCTCGGAAAGGCTATCCGCATGGGAGACGACATCTATGTGACAAGTGGCAGCCGCTACATCATCAAGGCTCAATTTGAATCGGATAAGGCTGATTCCATCCTCGTCGACCATAAAGATTACGACGCGGGAGCACAGTTGGCTGCACTCCCCGACGGGCGTGTGCTTATCGTGATGAAGAATATGCAAATGGCTGTGATCCGCCCCAACGGGAAAAAGGCCCAATTATTAAAAACAGCATGTGCCAACCGTCCCACCAACTTCGTTCCCTCGGCCATTCTCTGCGACCGCCGCGGGCGCGTCTGGATAGGCTCCAAGCGAAACGGGCTCTACCATTTCAACCCTTCAACAGGTGATATGAGGAAGGATTCTATTGTTCCCGACAAGGACATCCAGTCGATTGTAGAAGGTTCCGACGGATTGCTGTGGATTTTCTCCCACGACAACATTCTGGTCTACAACGCCGACAAGGCCCACTTCTATTTCTATCCCCTTACTGGAGTAAGCAATTGGCAGTCGAGTCAGCCGCTCAATTTTCGTAATGCCTGTTTCCTACCTCAAAGCAACGCCATGGTGACCGGCACCTCCTCTGGCTGCATGGCACTGCCCGTCGTGAAGAATATTGAGGCCTACCGGCCTGCACTCTCCTTCACAGGCCTCTTTGTGGAGAAGTCCAACGGCCGTCCGCAACTTGTCAACAGCGAGATCAAGAATGGGGATAAGTTCACTTTTTCCCACACCGACAACGATCTCACCGTCTATTTTGGCAGCAACGGCTACAACAATCGTGGCCACTATCTCTATCAGTATAAGCTGGAGGGCCACGACCTCAGCTGGCAGTCGGCCACCTCGATGCTCCGGGCCCATTTCAGCGACCTGGCCCCCGGCTCCTATAAGTTGCGCCTGCGCCTGGTGGCCTCGCCCAGTGAGCCTCCGGTAGCCGAAGCCTCCATTCATATCAAGGTGAAGTCTGCTTTCTGGCTGTCGCTCCCCGCATTGTGGTTTTACCTCATGTTGTTTTTGGCTCTCGTCGCCTATGCCAACCGGCTCTATCTGCACATGCGCACGGAGCGGATGGAGTTAGCGCGGGTGAGCCGCGACCACGAGCGTGACAAGCTGACCAACGAGATGAACATGAACTTCTTTGCCAATGTCTCCCACGAGTTCCGCAATCCGCTCACTATCATTGCCGGGCCCCTCATGGTGCTGCGCGACGACAAGTCACTGCCCCAACATGCGCGCCATCTGATCAATATGGTGTGCAAGAGTGTCAACCGGATGCTGCGGCTCATCGACCAGATGCTCGACTTCAACCAGTTGGAGGCCGATGTGCTCAGGTTGAGAGTGGCCCAATACGACATCGCCGCCGAGCTGGCCCAGATGGTCGGCATCTTTAGCGAGAGTGCCGAACTCAGGAACATCCACGTAGAGCAGGAAGGACTCCATGGGAATCTCTATGGATGGATCGACAAGGACAAGTTGGAAAAAATCATGAGCAACCTGCTCACCAACGCCTTGAAGCATGTACCCGACGGGGGCACGATCCGTGTATCCCTGCAGGAAGTTCAGCCAGACGGGCAACCGTCCAACTGCGCAGACAATTCGTCGGACAGCCACGGGCGAATGATTACCGTTGAGGTATTCAACAATGGTAATAACATAGCCCCCGACAAACTGCCCTTTGTGTTCAGACGCTACTATCAGGCCGGGCAAACCAACCCCAACCATCAGTATGGCTGGGGCACGGGACTGGGGCTCTACTATGTGAAGTGCTTGGTGACCCTTCACCGCGGCACGATCGACGTCGTCAATGCCCCGGACGGCGGTGTGACGTTCCGCTTTTCGTTGCCTGTCGAAGAGGCTGTCTACCATGATGCGGAGCACCTGTCGAAAGACGAGGGAGCCATGCGCATCCCCATCATCCAGGAGGATAACGCAACCGAAAAGAGAGTTGAGGAAAATCAGCAGGCGGTGAACCGTGCCGCCAAGAGACCTGTGATGATGGTGGTAGACGACGACACCGACGTGGCACAATACGTGAGGAGCATTTTCTCTGGACAATACGTCGTCGTCAACCGCTATTCTGCCGAGTCGGCCTTAAAGAGCATGGAAGAGGTGAGCCCCGACATCATTCTTTGCGATGTTGTCATGGGCGAGATGAGTGGCTACGAATTCTGCCGCCGCATCAAAAACAATCTGATGTACAGCCATATTCCCGTGATCCTGCTCACCGCCAAATCCAATATCACGGAGCAGGTGGAGGGGCTGCAGACGGGTGCAAGCGCCTATGTGGTGAAGCCTTTCGATCCCCGCTATCTCAAAGCCTTGGTAGAGAGCCAGCTCAAGGGTGTGGAGCGCATACGCCAAATACTCAGCGAGGGAGAGCCGATGAAGAAGACACCCGACGGACTTTCGGAGCAGGACCGCAAGTTTATGGAGCAAGTCTACGAACTCATGGAACACCACCTGCAGGACAACGACCTCAACGTGACGACCATCAGTGCCGGTCTGTTGATCAGTCCTTCGAAATTCAACTACAAGCTGAAGGAACTCACAGGCGAATCACCGGGAGCCTTCTTCCGCAAGTTCAAGCTCAACCGTGCTGCACGGCTACTGCGCGAAGGCGGGCATAACGTCTCTGAGGTGGCCTACATGACGGGCTTCGGCACCGTCTCCTATTTCTCTGTAGCCTTCAAAAAGCAGTTTGGCGTCAGCCCCAGTGAGTTCAAATAAAGCTTGCCTCGCCTCAGTTTTTTAGGATCAACTAAAGAAAAAAATACGTCTACTTTTGTTTCGTGGCGATCGTTACGTGATATCGTGGCGGTCGCCATGTAATGCTGTGGCGGTCGCCATGTAATGCTGCGGCGGTCGCCACGTGATACGACTTCACCTGAATTACAAAAAAAGAAGAAGAAAGACTAAGAACCTTTACCTTTCTATCATGCACCATTCACAATGCACGATTCATCATTCTTCGTGCATAATTACCTTGCAGAGCGACAATTATGCATGATCGCCATTCGGTGCGCTAAGATATTTCGATAAAAACAAAATTATTTGGATAAAAACAAAAACTTTTTTGCGTGATCCCTTAACTAAAATGAAGAATAGAAAAAAAAAGATGGGCCAACTTTAGCTAATTTTGCAGCAGAAAACCAAAAACAAATAAGACCAAGATGACCGACACGATAATGCCTTTTGCGCGTCCGCTCTATGTGATGGCCAAACCCGTTGGAGCCTCCTGCAATCTTCGCTGCAAGTATTGCTACTACTTGGAGAAGCAGAATCTCTATCATTTTACGGGGAAGCGCACGATGACCGATGAATTGCTTGAAGACTTCACTCGCCAGTATATTCAGGCGCAGACCCAGCTTCAGGTGCTCTTCACCTGGCATGGCGGAGAACCGATGATGCGCCCGCTCTCCTTTTATAAAAAAGCAGTGGAACTACAGAAGAAGTATGCCGGTGGCCGCTACATCGCCAATTCCATCCAGACCAACGGCACCCTGCTCACCGATGAGTGGTGCAGGTTTCTGAAAGAGAACGACTGGCTCGTGGGCATCTCCATCGACGGTCCGCAGGACTTCCACGACGAATACCGCCGCACAGCCTCCGACCGTCCCTCGTGGACAAAGGTCATGCAGGGCATCCGTCTGCTTCAAAAATATGGCGTGCGCTGGAACGCCATGGCCGTGGTCAACGATTTCAATGCCGACTACCCCCTTGAGTTCTACCATTTCTTCCGCGACAATGGCTGCGAGTATCTGCAGCTCTCCCCCATCGTGGAACGCATCGCCGTCCATGCCGACGGCCGGCATCTGGCCGACCTCAACGACGCAGAGGATTCACCGCTGGCCGATTTCTCTCTCACGCCCAAGCAATGGGGCGAATTCCTCTGCGCCATCTTCGACGAATGGGTGCGCAACGATGTGGGCCGCTTCTATGTGGAGACCTTCGACTGCATGTTGGCCAACTGGGCGGGGCAGGATCCCGGCATCTGCATCTACGGCAAGGAGTGTGGGCATGCAGGTGTGATGGAGTTCAACGGCGATGTCTACAGCTGCGACCACTTCGTCTTTCCCGAATACCGCTTGGGCAATATCCGACAGCAGACCCTTGTGGAGATGCTCTATGGCGAGAAACAGCAAAAGTTCAGCGAGCTCAAGCACAAGTCGCTGCCCCGCCAGTGCCGGGAATGCAAGTTTGAGTTTGCCTGCCATGGCGAGTGCCCTAAGAACCGTTTCCTTCGCGACCGCTACGGCAATCCCGGGCTCAACTATCTCTGCGCGGGCTATCACCACTTCTTGGAGCACATCGAGCCCTACATGAACTACATGAAGCGTCAGCTCGACCTCAAGCAGCCCCCCGCAAACATCATGGAAGCCCTCAGGAAGGGTGACGTGAGCGGTGTGAGACGATAAGAAATATAATCCAAAAACAACAATTCATATTCAACTATCTATGATGAACAAAAAATTAATGATCCTTCCCGTGCTGGCCTTGGGAGCCGGCATAGCGCAGGCACAGAACGACCCCAATCATCCCAACATCGTATTCGTCCTTGCCGACGACATGGGCTTTTCCGGTATCCATGCCTATGGCGGCAACCTGATTCCCAGCCCCAATATCGACTTCCTGGCCGACAACGGCATCGTATGCGACAACTTCCGCTCTACCCCCATCAGCTCTGCCACCCGCGTATGCCTGATGACAGGAAAATATCAGCAGCGTGCCGGACTCAACCACATCTATTCCGAGGTGGATCCCATGGACGGCCTCGACCCCGCCAAATACCCCTCTTTCGCCAAGATTCTGCAGCAGGCAGGTTATCACACCGGTCTGATCGGTAAGTGGCACATGGGACAGGACATCAAGTTCAACCCCCTCAACCACGGCTGGGACGTGTGGCACGGCTACACCATGGGCAATATCGACTTCCAGTCGCACTACAACACGATCCACGAGAAAGACTGGTGGGACGGCAAGACACGCAAGGACGAGCCGGGCTATGTGACGACGCTCATCAACAAGTATTCCTGCCAGTTTATCAAAGAGTCAGTGGCCAAGAAGCAGCCTTTCTTCCTCATGGTTTCCGAAAACGCCGTTCACGTGCCCATGCAGGGGCCCAACGACCCACCTGTACGTACCGACTCCACCTGTCCCTATCGCAACGATGAGAAAATGACCGACACTGAATACCGCCGCGTATACCAGGACATGGTACGCGAGATGGACAAGGGTGTGGGCGAAATCATGCAGACACTAAAAGAACAGGGCGTACTCGAGAATACCATCATCATCTATACCTCTGACAATGGCGGCGAAGCCGTCGCAGCACAAAAGTATCCTGGCAACAACGGCTACTTCCGCGGTGCCAAAGGAAGTGCTTATGAAGGCGGTTGCCGCGTGCCCCTTATCTTCTATTATCCCAAGGAATGGGGCCACCGTCACACAGAGGAGGCCATGTCGGTGGTCGACATGATGCCCACCTTCCTCGATATGTGTGGAGTCTACAACCCCCGCAAGGTCGACGGTGTGTCTATCTACCCCACCCTGCGCAATGGCAAGGCGATGCCAAAGCGTAAAATCTTCGATGCCCTCACAGGCTGGATGAATGTTGTCGACGGCGACTGGAAGTGCGTCTGGACCAAGGACAAGCAAGGCCAGGACAAACTGGAACTCTTCAACCTCTACACCGACCGCAACGAGGAGCACGACCTCTCGGCCATGTTCCCCGACAAGGTAGCCGGCTACAAGCAGGACATGCTCAACTGGTGGGCCGACTGCACCAAAGGAACCCGCCTCGAAGGCCGCACCACTTGGAATTCCGGCTGGGTCGTGGAACTCAAAGATAAACTCGCCAAAGAGGGTAAGACGCTGATGGATCTGACCTTCTTCCAGCAAGCTATGGGCAAGGCTCTGATGAACCCAGTAAAGAAATCGGGCAAGAAACGTAAATAACTTTTTCCATAACATGAAGGGAATCTTTTCCGCCCATTATCATACCAATAAATAGGCGGGAGGATCCCCATTTTTTATAAACCGCAATAAAGATGAAATCCAACATTTCTTATATCCGATTGGCAGTATCCGCTTTGGCCATCAGCAACGCCACTCAAATGAGCGCCCAGACTCCTCAGTTGGGCAAGGCTCCTCTCCAGCAGGTCATCAATGCCATGACACTCCAGGAGAAGCTTAAAGTCATCATCGGCCCCAACGGACAGATGGCCACTTTGGACGCAGCCACCATCGGCAATGCCAGCAGTCTTGTGCCGGGTGCCGCCGGACAGATTGGCGGTGTCGACCGCTTGGGTATTCCCGTTCTGGTGATGGCCGATGGTCCGGCCGGACTGCGCATCAGCCCCACCCGCGCAGGCACCGACAATACCTTCTATTGCACCCATTTCCCCGTGGGCACGCTGCTCAGCTCCACTTGGAACCAGACGTTAGTAGAAAGCGTGGGCCACGCCATGGGCGACGAGGTGAAGCACTATGGAGTAGACGTACTCTTGGCACCCGGCATCAATATCATGCGCAACCCGCTCTGTGGACGCAACTTTGAGTATTACAGTGAGGATCCGCTCGTGGCCGGCAAGACTGCCGCGGCCATGGTGCGAGGCATACAAAGCAACGGCGTAGGCACTTCGGTGAAGCACTTCGCCCTCAACAATCAGGAGACCAACCGCACCGGCTACAATGTCGTTGTCGACCCGCGTACAGCCCGGGAGATCTACCTCAAACCTTTCGAGATAGCCGTGAAGGAAGCTCAGCCCTGGACGGTGATGTCGTCTTATAATCTCGTCAACGGCACGATGACCAGCGAGCGGGCCGACCTGCTCTCGGAGATTCTGCGCCGCGAATGGGGATTCAAAGGAGTCGTCACTACCGACTGGTATGGCGGGCGCAATGCCGTTCAGCAAGTCGTGGCCGGCAACGATCTGCTCATGCCCGGCCGATACACACAAACAAGAGACATCACAGAGGCCATCAACAGAGGCCTACTCAACTATGAGGACTTGGACCGCAACCTCAAGCGCACCTTAGAAATGATACAGCGCTCACCACGCTTCAATGGCTACGTACCCGACAACCATCCCGACCTGAAGGCCCACGCAGTTGTGGCAAGAGAGGCTGCTACAGAAGGCATGGTACTGCTCAAAAACCAGAAACAGACACTCCCCATTTCCTCAAAAGTCAAGAAAATGGCTGTCTTCGGCCGCACTTCCTACGATTTCTTAGCGGGCGGAACCGGCTCGGGCGATGTGCATCACGCTTATGTGGTCTCGCTCATCGAGGGTCTTCAGAATGCAGGCTACAGCGTAGACAAAGATCTGCGCGAGACCTATGAGCAGTATATTCCCGAGGCCAAAACCAGAGTTCCCAAAGACACCTCTCTCTATGCCCAGTTCCTTCCCATCAAGATGATCCCGGAGATGAGCCTCAACGGAGTGGATGTCAACCGACTTGCTGCCGAAAACGACATGGCAGTCATCACCATCGGCAAGAGCTCGGGCGAGTTTGCCGACCGAAAGATTGAGGGAGGCTTCAACCTCACGCCAGCCGAGAAGGAGATGATCTCCACCGTCTGCAAGGCTTTCCACGCCAAGGGCAAAAAAGCCGTGGTGATCCTCAACGTGTGTGGCCCGATAGAGACTGCCTCGTGGATTGGCGCCCCCGATGCCGTATTGGCAGCCTGGCTGCCCGGACAGGAGGGTGGCAACGCCGTGGCCGACATACTCTCGGGCAAAGTGACTCCTTCGGGCCGCCTGCCCATGACATGGCCTCGCTGCTATAGCGACGTGCCGTCGGCCAATGATTTCGTGCGCCCCGACGACATCTCAGACGCTGAGCTCATGAATTCGTACAATGGTATTCAGGGCGGCAATGCCAAATTGGGTAAGAAGAAAAACTTTGATGTCATCACCTACAACGACAGCATCTACGTGGGCTATCGCTACTACACGACCCGCAATGTGCCCGTCAGCTTCCCCTTTGGATTCGGATTGAGCTATACCAACTTTAAATACAGCAAGCCCTCTGCCACGGTAGACGCCTCAGGCAACATCTCGCTCTCGGTCAATGTCGCCAACAGCGGAAAGCTGAAGGGCAAGGAGGTGGTGCAGGTCTATGTCTGCGCACCTGCAAAAGATATGAACAAGCCAGCCCGTGAACTGAAGGCTTATGCCAAGACGCACGAACTGGCCCCGGGTGAAAGCGAGACCATCACTCTCCATATTCCCTACAGCGACCTGGCTTCGTTCAACACGGCCGGCAACTGTTGGCAAGTGGAACCCGGCACTTACCGTCTGCTCATTGCACGCAACGCAGCCGACACAAAGCCTCTGCAAATGAACATTACGGAAAAAGGTCGCGTGACAGAGACCGTAACCCCCTGTCTGCTTCCATCATATCAATACAACGCAAGATGAATATCACCCAACAAGTCAACCTCACGGCAGGAATCCTGGCCTTGCTGCCGGGACTCAAGACGACGGCGCAGAACCAACAGTCCGCCCAGCATCCCAATATCATCTACATCATGAGCGACGACCATGCCTACCAGGCCATCAGTGCCTATGGCAGCGAGATCTCGAAGTTCGCCCCCACACCCAACATCGATAGAATCGCCAAAGCCGGCGTGACCTTCGATCAGGCCTTTGTGGAGAACTCTCTATCAACACCCAGCCGGGCCTGTACCATAACCGGACTCTACAGCCATCAGAACGGACAGGAACAGCTCAACGAGGGCATCGACACAACGAAGGTGTTTGTCTCAGAACTTCTCCAACAGTGCGGCTATCAGACAGGGCTCATCGGAAAGTGGCACATCCCCTGCACACCCAAGGGATTCGACTACTATCACATCTACAACGGACAGGGCGAATATTACAATCCGCAGTTCAAGGGCACCGACACCGGAGGCCGCTACGTTCAGGAGCAGGGCTACAGCGCAGACCTCGTGGCCAGTCATGCCAAAGACTTCCTTGATCACCGCGACAAGTCGAAGCCCTTCTTCCTCATGGTACACTTCAAGGCTCCTCACCGCAACCAGATGCCCAACTTGAAGTATCTCGGCCTCTTCGACGATGTCACCTTCCCCCTGCCCGCCACCTTCTACGACGACTACGCCACCCGCTGCTCCGCCGCGCGCACACAGCGGATGAGCATCACCAAGGACTTGGAACTCATCCAGGATCTGAAGGTGGTGCAGATGAAGGACTCCCTCAAGGATCCCTACAACCAAGAATTCTCTTGGATGTGCTATCGCGTTGGGGTTGAGCGCATGACTCCCGAGCAGCGTGCCGCTTGGAACCGCTACTACATCCCGCGTGGAGAGCAATTCATCAACCGCCACCTCACGGGCAACGCGCTTTCAGAGTGGAAATACCAGGCCTATATGCGCGACTACCTTGCCTGTGTGCGAAGCGTGGACGACAACGTGGGACAGATCCTCGACTATTTAAAGGCCAACGGTCTGGACAGCAACACCGTGATCATCTACACCAGCGACCAGGGATTCTACTTGGGCGAGCACAACTGGTTTGACAAACGCTTCATGTATGAGCAGAGTCTGCGCACGCCTCTTCTCATGGCTTGGAAGGGACATATCAATCCCGGACAACACTGCTCGGCCATGGTGCAGAACATCGACTATGCCCCCACCTTCCTCCAACTGGCCGGTGGGAAGAAGACCGGCGAGATGAGCGGACGCAGCCTCACCGAGGTCTGGAACGGAAAGATGCCCGCCGACTGGCGCAAGAGCATCTATTATCACTACTACGACTATCCCGCCTTCCACCAGGTGAGGCGCCACGACGGGGTGCGCACCGAGCGCTACAAGCTCATCCACTTCTATGGCAAGGGAGGACACCGAGCCGAGACAAGATGGTATCAGACCGATCCAAAGACGACGGAACACCGTATACTGCAAATGCTCCGCAAACTCGATTACACCCGTGACAGCGACCCGGACATCGACTCTTGGGAACTCTACGATCTCAAGGCCGATCCCAACGAGGTGAACAACATCTTCGGGCAGCCTGGAACTGAAAAAATAACAAAGGATTTAAAGTCATTGCTCAACAAGTATCGCAAGGATCTCAAGGTGAAAGAATATTGATTTGGGAGACTGAAATCCACCAGCCGACTACAGTCGGGCCGACAGAATGCTCCATCCGCAATACCGTCAAAACGTGTATTGCGGATGTTTTTTCTATTTTATCAGTCGCGTTGGCTGAAGGAAGAGTCTTTATAGGGATTTCCCTATGTTAAAGTAGGAAAACGAATCGAAGGGTTCACGTTTTTTGTTTATCTTTGCAGTTACGAAGTGGGACAACAAAGAAAGGATAATTATGAAAAAGAGTTTGACCATAGCACTCAGCAGCCTGCTGATACTCAGCGGCTGCGACACCTACGCCGGCAGTAGTGCCTACTTGGGTTCCAACATTGGCGCCATATTAGGTTCGGCCATAGGCGGCATTAATGATGGACCGCGCGGCTCAGACGTCGGGACCATCATCGGTATGGCTGGCGGAGCAGTCGTTGGTGCGATCATTGGCAACAGTGCCGACCAACGCGCCCACGACGAAATGGTGGAGCACCGGGAGGCTGTGAAACAGCGCCGCATGGAACAGCAGCAGAACGAAATGCCCGAAAGCAACTATAGCAGCAACGACACGGACAACTACACGAGTGGCTTCGATGCCACCAACAGTGGCGACGACCGCATCTACGACTTCAGCAGTTCCGACTACACCGGCAACTATAGTGCTCAGGCGCCCAAGGAGCAGATGCCACAAAACTCTTCGGTCGAGGATATGGCGCAAAGCTTTACCTATACGCCAAGCATCGAGATCCGCAATGCGCGCTTCGTCGACGACAATGAGGACGGAAAGATCCAGCGCGACGAAATCTGCAAGATCATCTTCGAGGTGATCAACCGTGGCAATCAGCCCCTCACCGATGTGGTGCCGACGGTGATCGAGGCCAACGGCAACCGCCACATCTTCATTTCGCCGAGTATGCACATAGAGAGTATCGCTCCGGGCAAAGGTATCCGCTATACAGCGGTCATCAAGGCCGACAACCGGCTCAAGGAGGGCAATGCCCGTTTCTGCGTCAGCGTCATTCAGGGCGGAAAAGCCATCTCGAAGGTTTCGGAATTCAACATACCAACAATCAGATAAAACCATCACTTCCACTCCATCGCACGACAAGGGCTGTCGCAAGTCCGGCCGTGCGTTTTTTGTCTAACAGATAAGAAAAAAATGCAGATACTCCTCGCTTGCGCAAAAATCATGAACGCGACATCGAAGCCCACACCGCTGCCCATCACGCGGCCGCGCTTCGAGGGCGATGCCCGCAGGATTGCCTTAGAGATGTGTGGCAAACCCGTGGCCCAGCTTCAGGATATGTTTGGGTGTTCCCCGAAAGTTGCAGGGCAGACCCTCCAACGCTACCAGCACTTCTTTGCCGACGAAAGCGAACAGATTGCCTTGCGCGCCTATTTCGGTCAGGCCTACAAATGTCTCGATGCTGCCTCACTGGGCGATGAAGACTTGTCTTTCGCCCAGTCGCACCTCCACATCACCAGTTTTCTCTACGGCCTTCTGCGCCCTCTCGACGGCATACGTCCCTACCGAATGGAGGGCCGGCTGAGCTTTGATGCCACAGGCGGCCTGCCGCTCTTCGATTATTGGAAACCGCGGCTGACACGAGTCCTCATCGATGCCGTGAAGGCCGATGACGGTATTCTCGTGCATCTGGCCACCAAGGAAATGGAACGGCTCTTCGACTGGCGCGAAGTGAGTGACAGCGTGCGCATCATACAGCCACAGTTCTTTGTGGAGAAAGGCGGACGACTGAAGAATGTCACGGTCTACAGCAAGAGTTGCCGGGGAGCCATGACACGCTATATCCTCCAGCATCGATTGCTACATCCTGCCGGCCTGCTCGGTTTCGAATACGAAGGCTTCCGGTTCAATGAATCCTACAGCGAAGCCGACCAACCAGTTTTCACTCTCTAACTGTAAACCTCATGCGACTGTCCTCCCTCCTATTGCTTACCATCCTGCTGCAGGTCCATACCACGGTTTGGGCGAGTCCCGAACAAAAAGTTGTCGTAGCCGATGCCGTGAGCCATATGCCCATTGCCCATGCCAGCCTCTACACCAAAGAAGCCGGTGCCTTCCATGCCGCCATCACGGCTGAGGATGGCCATGCCGTGATCACGTTCACTTTCCACCATCTCACAGTCTCCCACCTCAACTACGAGAAGCGTCGTATCAGCCTTCTCACCGACACGATATGGCTGAAGCCGAAGAGCTTCGTCACGCCCGAAGTCGTCGTCACCTCGAAGGAGCCCGAATGGATTCGCCCCCTACTCAGGCAGTTTGTCAAAAACAAGGACAAGCTCTACTTCAACCGCGCCGACACTGTGGGCTACGACTACGAGTCGCAGAGCATCGACACCGGTAGCGTCTACCGCTATCATTCCAAGGGACTTCTGCGCCTCACCGCGTCCCCGGGCAACCGCTACCGATTTGCCCAGCGGGAAGGCATCATCTATTCTCCCGACAGCCTGCGCCTCACCGACACGAACAATCTGCGACGCATCCTCTACGAGGACTTTGTCGCCGACTTTGACGCGGCGTTCGTCCGCAACCACCGCTTCTTCGTCAACGGCGACTATACCGGCAAAGCCAATGAGGTCCAACTGGTCTATCGCAATCCCAAGCGCTCAGACGACCATGGCTCTTTCGTCATCGACACGGCACGGTGTGTCATCCTGCGGGCCAACAGCTATCGGGGGCTGCAATCCAATCTCGCGGCCAAGGTGGGCAAGGCGAGATACAAGCTCTTTCACGCGCTAACGGGCTACACCATCGACGGCTGGACGGTGGATTATCACGTGGAATACCAATGCCGGCGAGGCAACTGGTATATCAGACAGGCCGGCTATAAAATCGACGTTCATGCCTACACCTCTCAATCCCTCGATAAATGGGACGAATTCCACCAGAAGACGGGCGACGGATGGGGGCACATGGAAGCCACGCTCATGCTTACACCCTCGATTGAATCGGGACAAGCCGGCGACGAGTGGCTCACGCTTCCCCGGTCGTGGTATATCGGTATGCCTTACGAAACGAGCGAAGAGAATGAGATCAGCCTCAGCAATCTGCCCGCGCAGTGGCACGAATGGCAAGAGTGAGGATCATTACTGTTCCACTGCCCAATCGGCAACGCGACCTGTAGTAAAAACGGCACGCTCCTTACACAGGATTGAAGTCGGAAACGGAAAATAGTAACCTAAATACAATAATATCAATCCTTTATCGTTCTTTATGTAAGATTCAGAAACTAAATCCGTATATTTTGAAATTATATGTACTCTCGATTTTTTGCTTAGCCATTCTTTGTTGTTGTCCTGCCTGGGGACAGAAACAGCGCGGCAAGGCCACATTCTACTCCCGAAGGGCTACGGGGGCGAGAGCAGCGAGTGGCGAACGCATCCACCACGACTCTCTCACCTGTGCCCACAGAAGTCATCCCTTCGGCACGATGCTCCGCGTCACCAATCTCGGCAATGGCCGGCAGGTGGACGTGCGTGTCACCGACCGCGGACCCTATGGGCGGGGAAAAATCATCGATCTCAGCTATGCGGCAGCCAAGGAGATCGGTCTGGTGGCACAGGGTGTCGGCATGGTGGAGGTGGAAGTCATCGACAACTCCAATCCGAAATTTCCCTTGAAAATGAAAGAGAAGGTAGGGCTTCCCGAAATCGATTTGGAACAGATGCCCGTCCAATACCGGCTGACGGAAGATTGGAAGCCGAAGAAATCAGCGCCCAAGATTCATAAGAAACGCCCAAAGGGCGATAAGGCAAGCCATGAACACAAAAAATAGGCAATAGGCATTTCATTTCCGTTCTGTACGGCCTCAGCCGTCTGCTTATTGCCAAAGACCCACCTAAAAGGGAGAAAACTTCAGTTCCATATTATTGCTGTCCGGTAAAACTTTTCAAACAAAACAAATTAGGGCTGACACTTCTCACGAGGTATCAGCCCTTTTGGTTATCTTTGTTTTGCAAAAAATATATAACCATGAGCAAAGATAGTCATTTTACCGGACAGCCGGTCTATAGTCAAGTGTTAAAGTTACTCGACAAGGAGAAAATTCTTCAAATA
>ONYL01000054.1 GCA_900322035.1 uncultured Prevotella sp. | reverse complement strand
CAAGATGGTGCTCAGCCGTGTGTTCATCGTCTTTCAGAACATCATCACCATCACGATGTTAGGCTGCGCCCTCATTATGCTGGCACAGTTGCGACATCTTGTCAACGCACCGTTGGGCTTCAACAAGGACAATATCCTTGTGATATCGACTTTCAATAGCGGTCATCCCGACGCCATTCACACGTTCATGGATTTGCTCCGGCGGGAGTCGTGCGTGGCCAATGTATCAGCCTCGATGGGAACGCCGTTGGACGGAGGCAACAATAATACCCTGACTTTCAACGGCAAGAAAGTGTCCATGCAGCTCTTCATTGCCGATGTCAACTTCATGGATGTCTATGGTCTTACGCTGAAGAGCGGAGGGAGCCCGCAGCCCCGCCACTTCTACGTTAACCGCGAAGCTGAGGCCGACATCAAGCATATCATGAACATACGGCCCGAGGAACTGCTACGTAAGAATGCCTTTTACGGCACTGACAGTCTCGATACCTACGGCGGACGCATGAATGAGTTTCTCATCGACAACATCCAGCGCGAGCAGCACCCGATGTTTATTGATATCCAGCCGCATGTGGATTATCCCTGGGCCATCTCCATCAAGGTGAAGGGAGACCCACAGACGGCCTTCAACACGGTGGCCGATGTCTATCACACGTCTTTCCACAAACAGATGACCGACGACGCGAAGTATGCCGATCGCATCATCCAGGACAAGTTCCACCAGGAGCAACAAACCTCGCACCTCGTCACTCTCTTCGCTTTCATGGCCATCCTCATCTCTTTGCTCGGCCTTGTGGCCATGGCCACCTATTACATCGGGCAACGGGCCAAGGAGATAGCCATCCGCAAGGTGTTCGGCTCCACGGGAGCTCAGGTCCGCCGACGTCTCATCCGCACGTTCATGCAGTATGTCGTCATCGCTTTCGTCATCGGCAGCCTGCTGACGGTGTGGCTCATGCAGCACTGGATGTCGCAGTTCAGCTACCGTGCCGTCTGGTGGCCGTGGATTCTCGTGGCTGGTGCCGTGGTGTTCATCATCAGCTGGCTCGCCGTGCTTGTGCAGAGTTGGAAGGCCGGCAACGAGAACCCGGTGAACAACATCAAGCAAGAATAATAACAGAATCATCGCTATGAATAATTTTATCAATGCCATCAAGAACCTTCCACGTCGCGGCCAGCACAACCTCGCCAAGATTGTCTGCTTGGGCTTTGGTCTTGCCGTGTCGGCGGTGCTGATCGGCGAAGTCTATTTCGAGCAGACCGTCGAGACGTGGTTCTCCGGACACGAGCGCACCTACACCGTCAATGAGGATGTCGTGCAGAACGGACAGTACAACGAGTGGTCACAAACCTCTGGAGCCATTGCCCCGGGCATCAAGGACATGTCGCCACAGGTGGAGGCCGCCACACGCTATACCTTCATGCTTGGTGACGTGAAGGCGACCATCGACGGCCGGCAGTTCACCATCGACGAGATCAAGGCGGCCGACAGCTGTCTCTTCGATGTCTTTCCCCGCAAAGCTTTACAAGGCAACCTCAAGGAGGGATTGAGCCGACCGTATTACTGCGTGGTGAGCCGTTCCATGGCCGAGCGCATTGGCGGCAATGTGGTGGGCAAGGCCTTCGACCTCCGCGACTACGACTATAAGCTCATCATCGAGGGCGTCTATGACGACTTCCCCTACAACTCCAACCTGCGCAACATTGATGTCATCGTGTCGCTGCCCACTACATTGAAAGTCTTCGATTGGGACATCGTCCACCACTGGACGGGCACCGACCGCTTCTCTTCTTTCATCAGACTGCGGAAAGGGGCGGCAATTGCCGACCTAAAGCCCAATGTCCGCAAGATGATTGCTCAGCACAGCGAATATGCCGAGGCTGAGAAAGCCGGGGTGAAGTTCAACTACTCTTTCACACAGATTACCGAAGACTATACCTCCAACCCGCAGGTGAAGACGATGTGCTGGATTATGTCGCTGCTTGCCATCATTCTCCTGGTCTCCACGGTGGTCAACTACCTGCTTATCGTCATGGGCAATGTGGTCAACCGCTTCCGCGAGATGGCCGTACGCAAGTGCTTCGGCGGCGGGCGACGCACCATCTACGGTATCACCATCAGCGAGTCGCTCGTCCACGTGCTCATCGGCATCCTGCTTGCCCTTGCGCTGATGTTCGTCTGCAAGGGTACGATCAAGCAATATATCTCCGCGCCCGTCAGCACGATGCTCCTCAGCCGTGGCTCGTGGATACTCGTCCTCATCTGTCTGCTCATCATCTTTGTGGGTGGCTTTGTGCCAGGCTATATCTATAACGAAATTCCCGTAACAGCGGCTTTCCGTGGCGTGCATGAGGCTCGTCGCCGTTGGAAGCTCATCATGCTGTCAGTGGAGTTCCTCGTGGTCACCATCATGTTCAGCCTCCTCGCCGTCGTGCAGCAGCAGTATCACGAAGTCACGCATGAGAATATGGGCTACGACTATAGTCATCTCGCCGTGGTGACGGTCGATAAGGCTCCTGCTAACCAGAAGCAGCAAGCTGTGCAGTCACTGCGCTCCCTTCCCTTTGTCGAGCAGGTTACAACAGCGTGGTCGTTGCCCATCGAATGGCATAGCGGCAACAATATCTACCTGCCCGGCGATGATACCGAATATTTCAATATTGCCGACCAGTACAGTGTGGGCGACGGCTACCTGAACCTCATGGGCATCAAGGTCGTCGAGGGCCGCAACTTCACCGAGCCTGCCGACAGAAACTTGAGCGAGGTGATGGTCAGCGAGTCGTTTGTCAAGCGCTTCCACACGACCACTCACAAGCAGGGCAGCGTCGTCGGGCAGCACATCTGCATATCCGAGCACACCGACAGCCTGCATCCTTTCTCCACCATCTGCGGCGTGTATCAGGACGTCAGCCTCGGCTCTTCGCTCGAACGTGAGCTCCGCCCCAGCGTGGTCTTCCACGACAACAACGACCCCCGATATATCCTTGCGAAGTTCACCGACCTCACGGCCGATAACCTCGACCGGGCCCGTCAGCAGTTGAAACAGCTGTTGCCCGACCGCGACGTGAAAGTAATACCTTACTCCGACCTCGTCGTCGACCAGTATCGCAGCACCAATGGCTTCCGTGAGGGCACGCTCGTCACCGGTATCACGGCGCTCATCATCGCCCTGATGGGTCTCATCGGCTACACCACCGACGAGGTGAACCGTCGCCGTAAGGAGATAGCCATCCGCAAAGTCAACGGTGCCACGGCCCGCGACATCTTCCGCATGCTCGTAGCCGACGTGCTGCGGCTTTCGGTGCCTGCCGTCATCGTGGGCCTCATCCTCTCATGGGTCATCGCCGGACAATGGCTGCAACTCTTTGCCGACCGCATCATGCTCTCGCCCCTGCTCTTCGTGGCTGTTGGCGTGGTGGTACTCGTCATCATCGTCGCCATCCTTCTGCTCGCTGCCCGCAAGGCAGTCAACAGCAACCCAGTGCTATTCCTTAAAGACGAATAATAAAAAGAAAGAAGTTATGATAAAAGTACAAGATTTAAGCAAGTTCTTCCGCACGGAAGAAGTCGAGACCATCGCGCTCGACAAGGTATCGTTTGAAGTCAAGGACGGCGAGTTTGTCGCCATCATGGGTCCCTCAGGCTGTGGCAAGTCCACACTCCTTAACATCCTCGGACTCCTCGACAACCCCACCTCGGGCCAGTACTGGCTTGGCGACAAAGAGGTGTCCGGACTGCATGAGAACGAGCGCACAGCCATCCGCAAAGGTCAGATAGGTTTCGTTTTCCAGAGCTTCAACCTCATCGACGAGCTCAACGTAGAGGAGAACATCGAACTGCCGCTCACCTATCTCGGCATCTCCAAGGCCGAGCGAAAGCAGAAGGTGCAGGAGGTGATGAAGCGCATGAACATCAGTCATCGTGCCAAGCACTTCCCTCACCAGCTCTCCGGCGGTCAGCAGCAGCGCGTAGCCATCGCCCGTGCCGTGGTCTTCGGCCCTAAGCTCATCCTTGCCGATGAGCCTACCGGCAACCTCGACTCAAAGAATGGTGCCGAGGTGATGCGGCTGCTCACCGAACTCAACCAGGACGGTGCCACTATCGTCATGGTCACCCACAATGCCCACGATGCGGAAATCGCTCATCGCATCATTCGCTTATTTGATGGCAGGATTGTTGAAAGTTAAAGCCAGGTTGTGGTGAGCTCTGAAAATTGAGCTGAAGACCATCTCTTGACGAGAGAAGGATGACGCGCAGTCCGCTGTGCGTCATCCTTCTTATGCCCCTTTCTTCTCTGTTTGAGAAAATAAATGAATAAAAGGCGCTTGTTTCTAACAATTAATTCATATCTTTGCAAAAAAGAAATTTCTTCTTGAATACAATTGTTCATCATAAAATGTCTCATGAAATGGCAAAGACAAATTTGACACACCGACATACTTACAAATCCAGGGTTAACTGGTGGTATGGGTTGCTGTTTATTCTGTTGTTAGCGCTCTGTGGTAAGGGAGGTGAGTATTGGATCGTTGGCTTTTTGTCATGGGTAAGTGTGATCTTTTTGGCCTCGCTCATCTTCCTTATGCGTTATGTTGTTGAAGGAGAGAATCTCACCGTGTTCTATGGTTTCTTTCTCAAGAAGACCATCCCCGTGAGTTCCATCACCTCCATCCAGCCCACGCACAATGCCCTCAGTTCCCCCGCCTTGTCCCTGCGCCGCCTCTCCATACGCTACAACAAGTATGATGAGATACTCGTTTCGCCGGAAGATCCTGAGGCCTTTGTTGCCGCCTTAAAAGCCATTAATCCACAGATTTTGACGGAAGAAAAGTAAAAAGACACCCTTGATGCAAGGTTTTTCTGATTTTTTATGTTAACTTTGCATTATGAAACAGGCAATGATTTTTGCAGCCGGACTTGGCACCCGCCTAAAACCTCTGACCGACCGTATGCCGAAGGCTTTGGTCAGAGTAGGGGGAGAGCCGCTGCTGAAACATGTCGTATTGAAATTCCGTGATGCAGGTTTCGACCGCATTGTTGTCAACGTGCATCATTTTGCCGACCAGATTATAGATTATCTCAACGCCAACAACAATTTCGGTATTGACATCCGCATCTCCGATGAGCGCGACATGCTGTTGGAGACGGGCGGGGGGCTGAAGAAGGCTGCTCCGCTTTTCGATTCCTCTTCGCCGGTCTTCATTCACAACGTAGACATTCTGAGCAATCTCGATTTCAACAAATTCTATGGTGCCGACAGAAAGGTCGTCTGCCCCTCTTGTGGCGTGCCGCACGAGATGGCTGGCGCCACACTTCTCGTATCCTGGCGCAAGACCAAGCGTTATCTCATCTTCAACCGTCAGCAACGTCTCGTGGGGTGGGTCAACATCGAGATGCGTCAGATCAAAAGTTGCTATGAGGAGGTCAGAGCCTTGGAGCCGGAAATTCAGGAGGGCGACGTGATAGATATCCTCCACCGTCACCATCTCAGTGCCTTCGCCTTCTCAGGTATTCATACTTTCTCGCCAAAGCTTTTTCCACTGATGAAGGATTATCCCGATAAGTTTCCCATCATGGACTTTTATCTGCAAAATGCAGACCGGGTGGCCATCAAGGGAATCGTCGATGACAGCCTGCGGTTGCTCGACGTGGGCAAGCTCGACACTTTAGACCAAGCCGAATCTTTTTTAATAAAATATGGCTGCTGAGCCTTGTAGCTGGCAACCGACACTAAAACTTTCAACATGCAACAGAAGATTATCATTCTCGATTTCGGTTCACAGACCACACAGCTTATTGGCCGTCGTGTGCGTGAACTCGACACCTTCTGCGAAATCCTTCCTTACAACAAATTCCCCAAGGACGATCCCGATATCATTGGTGTGATTTTAAGTGGCAGTCCCTATTCGGTTTATGACAAGGAGGCTTTCAAATGCGACCTGAGCGAATTTGTGGGCAAATACCCGGTGTTGGGTATCTGCTACGGCGCTCAATATATCGCCTACACCAATGGCGGAAAGGTGGAGCAGACGGGTACGCGTGAATACGGTCGTGCCAATCTTCGCACCATCGACCTCTCTAATCCCTTGTTTAAGGACTTCGAGCCCAACTCCCAAGTGTGGATGAGCCACGGCGACACGATCACGGCCATTCCTCAAGACTGTCATGTCATCGCCAGCACCGACGATGTCCGCTTTGCCGCTTATGCCAGCACGCGCAATCCACTGTGGGCCGTACAGTTCCATCCTGAAGTGTTCCACACCACTCAGGGTAAGACGCTATTGAGAAATTTTGTCGTTGACATCTGTCACAGCCGTCAGCAGTGGAGCGCTGCCTCGTTTGTCGAGACCACGGTCAATGAGCTCCGCCAGCAAATCGGCAACGACCGCGTCATCCTCGGCCTTTCGGGCGGTGTCGACTCCTCTGTTTGTGCCACATTGCTTCACAGGGCTATCGGCAAAAACCTCACGTGTATCTTCGTTGATCACGGTATGCTGCGCAAGAATGAGTTCAAGAAGGTGATGGATGCCTACCAGGGGCTTGGTCTCAATGTGGTGGGTGTGGACGCAAGTGCTAAATTCTTCAAAGATTTGGAGAATGTGAGCGATCCCGAGCGCAAGCGTAAGATCATAGGCCGCGATTTCGTAGAGGTGTTCAATGCAGAAGCAAAGAAAATCACCGATGCCAAATGGCTTGCCCAAGGCACAATCTATCCCGACCGCATAGAGAGCCTGAGCATCACCGGTATGACCATCAAGAGCCACCACAACGTTGGCGGCCTGCCCAAGGACATGAAACTGCAACTCTGCGAGCCATTGAAATGGCTTTTCAAGGATGAGGTGCGCCGGGTGGGCTATGAGCTCAATATGCCGGAGCGGCTCATCAAGCGTCACCCCTTCCCCGGCCCGGGGCTGGCCGTGCGTATTCTCGGCACCATCACACCGGAGAAAGTGCGTATTCTGCAGGATGCTGACGATATTTATATCGAAGCGATGCACGACTACAAGATGCCCGACGGCTCTTCGCTCTACGACCATGTATGGCAGGCAGGCACCATCCTGCTCTCTACCATCCGCTCTGTGGGAGTGATGGGCGACGAGCGCACCTATGAGCACCCTGTTGCTCTGCGTGCTGTCACCTCGCAAGACGCCATGACCGCCGACTGGGCCCATCTGCCCTATGATTTTATGGCAAAGGTGTCCAACGAGATCATCAATAAGGTGAAGGGGGTAAACCGTGTCTGCTACGACATCTCTTCGAAACCGCCTTCGACCATCGAGTGGGAGTAAGTGATGGCAAGAACTTTTTCTCATTTCGGACAGTCGGATGGTGAGGAACGTCGCGAAGAACTCGTCCGCGTCATCAGCCACAGCGTGGAACAGCTCAGCACTTCCGAGTTGGAGGCCCTCTACTACGATATGCTCACCAAAGACTATATACGCTGATCATCCTTTCGATAGATACGGATGATGGACTTTGTCGAATGATCATAAAATACCCGCAAATCTTTCATGAATGCAGATCCGTTGATGAATGAAGAGGGGTAGTTTATGATCATTTTTTGTTATCAGCAGCAAACCGTGCTTTCCTGATTGCCGAAAAGTGGCCGTTCAAAATCATTCCATCATCATTTCGATATTTTGGAATACCTTACCCTTAGTCTCCAGTTGTTTTTCTTTTCATGTAATCATGGACTCTTCATGTTCAGAAGATGGGTTTTTGATAGGAGCTCCCATGTGGCGCCCCGCTGGCTCCCATGTGGCGTCCCGCTGGCTCCCATCTGGCGCCCCGCTGGCTCCCATGTGGCGCCCCGCTGGCTCCCATATGGCATCCCGCTGGCTCCCATCTGGCGCCCCGTGAGCAGGCAAAAGCCATCCGGCATGGGCCGCCAACCTTTGAAGTGTCATTCGTAAGGCTGAAGTGGTGGGGATAGGTAAAAAGGTGAGCTATGAAGTCTCTCTTGAAAATCCGTCCGGTAGAATTGGGCAGTAGATCCAGTAACGAAGTTGAAGAAATCATTATTGTAGGGATCATAGGGTGGGGTAGAAAAACATCCGCAATGCTCGCTTGGCTGCATTGCGGATGTAAGTAATGAAATGTAGAGGGTTGCCACCCGTGGCTGCGCGGGCGACAGTCGGTTCTTATTTGTTCTTCATCAGATCGCGGATCTCGGTGAGCAACTTTTCTTCGTTTGAAGGAGCGGGGGGAGCAGCCGGAGTCTCCTCTTTCTGCTTGGTAAGTTTGTTGATACCCTTTACGATCAGGAAAACACAGAAAGCCACGATGACGAAGTCGATGACGTTCTGGATAAACATACCATAGTTGATGGTGGCCGGCTGCATGCTGACACCTTCAACGATCTTCTCGGCAGGTAGGGTGATTTTCAGGTTGGAGAAATCCATTCCGCCAATCAGCCAGCCGATGGGCGGCATAATGATGTCGTCGACGATAGAACTGACAATCTTTCCAAAAGCGGCACCAATGATGACACCGACAGCCATGTCGAGCGCGTTGCCTTTCATTGCGAACTCTTTGAATTCATTAAGAAACTTACTCATTTTAATATTCGTATTATAGATGAAAACTTTCAATTTGTAATGTAGAGTTGCTACTTTTGTCCTTATTCTGGCGGGTTCCACCACAAACGACAACAGGAAGCCTCCCTTTTTATAATATTTAATACTCAAACCGATTGCAAAATTAGAAAATAATTTGTATCTTTGCAATCGAAAAGCAGAAAAACTTCTGCTCCGAGTAAAGATGCGATAACATTTTGTAAACCCTTTATATAATAAAAAGTAAAAATGGTAAAAGTAGCTATTAATGGTTTCGGCCGTATTGGTCGTCTCGCATTCCGCCAGATGTTTGCAGCTCCTGGCTATGACGTTGTTGCTATCAACGACCTTACAAGCCCCAAGATGCTTGCCCAGCTTTTGAAGTATGATACCACTCACGGTGGCTATCAGGGCATTATCGGTGAGAAGCCCGTTCACACCGTAACCTACAAGGACGCTGTGTATGAGGAAGATGGCCGCACCGTAAAGGTTCCCGGATCTATCACCGTTGACGGTAAGGAGATCACCATCTATGCAAAGCCCAACGCAGCTGAGTTGCCCTGGGGTGAGTTAGGTGTTGACGTTGTTCTGGAGTGCACTGGCTTCTATACTTCCAAGGCTAAGTCTATGGCACACATCCAGGCTGGTGCTAAGAAGGTTGTGATTTCTGCACCTGCTGGCAACGACTTGAAGACCATCGTCTTCAACGTGAACAACGATACCCTGACAAAGGACGACCAGATTATTAGCGCTGCTTCTTGCACCACAAACTGCTTGGCTCCTATGGCAAAGGCTCTGAACGACAAGTATCCTATCCAGGCTGGTATCATGCAGACCATCCACGCCTACACTGGCGACCAGATGATTCTCGACGGTCCTCAGCGCAAGGGTAACCTGCGTCGTAGCCGTGCAGGTGCTTGCAACATCACTCCTGCTTCTTCAGGTGCTGCTAAGGCTATCGGCTTGGTTCTTCCCGAACTGAACGGTAAGCTGATCGGTGCTGCTCAGCGCGTTCCTGTGCCCGATGGCTCTACAACTCTGCTCTATGCTGTTGTCAAGGGTAAGGACGTTACTGTAGAGAGCGTCAACGCTGCTATGAAGGCTGAGGCTAACGAGAGCTTCGGTTACAACGAGGAGGAGATCGTTTCTTCTGATATCCTCGGCATGCGCTACGGTTCACTCTTCGACGCTACACAGACTATGGTCGTGAAGCTCGACGAAGATACCTATGAGGTTCAGGTTGTTTCTTGGTACGACAACGAGAACTCTTACACCTCTCAGATGGTTCGCACCATCAAGTACTTCGCAGAGTTGGGCTAATTCTCGAAATTTTATTTTCAACCATAGAGGGGTTGCCAATCCGCACGGGTCGGCAACCCCTTCTCAGTTCACAATTCCCAATTCCCAATCCCCTGTTTTGGCTTTCGGGGTCTCCTTCTGCCTGTCTTTATCTGCACGCCTTCTCTGTTTTCAAATCCACGATTATCCGCAACCATCCAACTGCAGGGACCGTGCCTTGCTCCGCCCCCTAAAAACATGGATCAACCTCTTTTAAAAGCAGCCGAACTGTCTGTTGTTTTTTTGTTAACAAAAATAAATAAGTCTTTTCCTTGCATATTCCCTCCTTGATGGGAGAATGGATCGGGACTCATCTCTAATTTGCAAAATATCAAAATTCTGGAAAAGGCAAGGATATTGGCGATTTTTTCTAAAAAGAACGCCTAAAAAGGCAAAATATAGCAAAATAAAGCATTTGTTTTGAGTTTTAAGTGGTTGTGGCAGTCGTTGGCTTTAGTTGGCAGTGACAAGGAAATGAGAAAAAGCAGATTAGAGAAGTAGAAACGCTTTCAAATCATTACCTCTCAGAAACGCCCTAATAAGCATTTTTAACGGTGGCGGTTCATATTTCCCATTCTGCATAAGTTTTGGTTTTGCCATGATGCAACTCTCATAGTTTAATTTTGCACCGAACAAGAAAGTAAAAATTATGAGATGCACTTTCAAAACAGCATTCTATGTAAATGGAAGCAAGGAGAGAAACGGAATGAGCCGTTCCTTGGAGGCTTTGCGCCTCCAGCCACTGGGCGAACTTCTGCAGTGTTTCTAATGGTATTAGATTTATTCTTACCAAAATATTGTGTCCATAAAGACACAGCAAGGTATGTTTTGAGTTACTCAAAACCTTTCGAGTTACTCCCAAAAGAACTTGCCTGTCGGTGATTTGTTCCTCCGTAGTCGGACAATAAAGATGGAAAGAACATATAAAAAAGCATAAAAAGTTTCTGATTTTTCTCATAGACAATTTAGATCTTATATTTTTGTGCAAAATTAGAAACAATGACAGAACTATTGAGTATATTATATAAGCTGCGGATATTCACTTCGGATGAACTTTCTGAGGCTCTGAAAGGCAAG
>ONYL01000037.1 GCA_900322035.1 uncultured Prevotella sp. | reverse complement strand
GACCGTTGGCAACCTTCCACAAAAGACTAACAAAACTGGGAAAGCCTCCTCTCTTGATCAGTTTTTTTGTGGCAATACGTGAATACCGATACGCTTACTTTGGAACGGAATTTTTGTCTTGTGCCGTTTGGATATAATCCACTTCTCTCCGTTTACCTCCACGATGTCATCGGTAGTCAGTTCTTTTATATCCACGAATGAGAGTGCCGTGAAGCTGGCGAACACGAAGATGTCACGGATATAGGACAGCTTGCTGTCCGCAAACTCGTGTGTCATCAGTGTTTTCAGCTCGTCTTCCGTCAGATACTCACGTTCCTTGATGTTGGGGCTGATGTGGAACTGCGCAAAGGGATTTCTTGGGATAAGACCGTTGAAGTGCGCACGCATCACCACACCTTTCAGCCACATGCAGTTTGTCCAGATGCTTCCATTCTGCAATCCTCTGTCAGTGGATAGGAACACGGCAAACTCCTTGATGAAGTCGGGAGTAAGTTCAAGCATGGACAGGTCGCTGCGCTTGTAGTTCGCCTTGATGAACGCTGCCACATGGTTTCTTGCCCGAACCCTTGCCAAATAAGTTCCCTTGACACGGTCTGTACCCACACGCTTTTGGAAAGTGGCGTTATCCTTGTCAAACGCTCCGAGCAGTGTTTCATACTCGCTGCCTATGCCCTGATAGGCATTGCGCACCATTTCTGCCGTAACGTATGCCTCACGGTCTGAAATGCGCTGGTAGTGTTTGATGATTTGCGCCTTGATGTTATCCAAAGCGAGGTTGATTTCCCTCGCTTCGGAACTCTTGCCTTTGGCTCGGTTGCCTTTCGCATCCCAAAGGGCTTTCGGGATGGTCCGCTTGCAGCTGAACTGTGCCACCGAACCGTTGATTGTCACTCGTCCCATGATGGGGACAATACCGTTTTTCTCCTTGCTGCCGTTTACGTAAAACAGCACTTTGAACGTACTTCTTGCCATACTCGTTTTTTGTTTGCAAAGTTAAATATCAACGAGTTATACCTTGATACGCAAATCGGTGACAAACGGTGCAAAAGCATCCTACCTCTGTTAAATCTTACCTTTTCTCGGGTAACGATTTGAAAACCGTTCTCTTTCTATATTCTGCTTTTTATTGCGTTTTACGCTTTTTCATCTTGTCATCGTTTGTCACCGTAACGACATTGATGTTAAGACGTTTAGCGTCATTTCTCCCATTTTTCGAGGTTATTCCAGCATTTTTCCGTAATTTTGAACGAAAACCAAAGACAAGATTCATGAACCTGTTGTTATCCATCATCGTATCCATCCTCACTTTCGGTGCCGTTGCCGACGGTAGCACCAACAACGCCGGGGCCATCAACCGTGCCATCAGCGAATGCCACAAGCGCGGAGGCGGGACGGTAGTCGTCCCGGCCGGCACATTCGCCAGTGGAAGCATTTTCCTTCAGAGCAACGTGACGCTGCGCCTGGAAAAAGGAGCCACGCTCAAAGGCGTTGAGGATCTCAAAGCCTACCAACCGCTCCACACCAGTGCCAACCTCGACCGCTACGATTCCGGCCGCGGCACGGTCAACTCCAACCTTGCCACCGACAGCATTTGGACGCTGGCCTTCATTCACATCGAGGATGCCGACAACGTCGCGATCTGCGGAGAAGGAACCCTCGACGGCTGCCACCTGTTCAATCCACAGGGCGAGGAGCATCAGCGAGGTCCCCACGCCATCCTCATCGCCAACTCCTCACGGCTGCGTCTGCAGGGATTCACCGTCAGACGGGCGGCAAACTATGGGCTCCTGGCCTACCAGATCAGCAGTGCCCGCTTCGACCGACTGCATTTCGAACAGGGATGGGACGGCATTCACATCCGTGGCGCACGCAACGTGAGCATCAGAAACTGCAAGTTCCAGACGGGGGACGATGCCATCGCAGGCGGCTATTGGAACCGGATGGTCATCAGCGGTTGCGACATCAACTCCTCGTGCAACGGCATAAGGATGATACAACCCTCACAGCACCTCACCGTGAAAGACTGTCGCTTCCGCGGTCCGGGCGACTTTCCCCACCGCACATCGGGAAAGACATCGAGTGATGCGGCCATCAGCTTGGAGCCGGGTGGTTGGGGGCCTGCCCCGGGACGGCTGGACGACATCGTGCTGAAAAACATCGAAGTGAAAAGTATGCTCACTCCCCTTTCGGTCACGCTAAGCGAGGACAACACCCTGGGGCGCATCTGTGTGGATCACCTTGTCGCGCAAGACATCACACGCATGGCCCTGTCGGTGAAGAGCTGGGGCACGGCCCGCAGCAAACAGGTGAAAATCCGCCATGCTGTATTGGAATTCCGTGGGATAGATGATCCCTCGTTGCCCGACTGGTTCAAGACGCATACCACCGACCAATGGCCTGTATTTCCCAGTTGGGCCATGTATTTCAGAAATGTTGACCACGTATCTGTCAAGAATGTCATCTGTTCCTTCACCGGCAAGGACTACCGCAAGCCCATTCTGTATGACCATGTAGGGAAGATCGATATCAGCAGAACGAAATGCAAAAGTATGAAACAGCTGTCTGTCCTATAGAGAAATCGCCAAAGTCTTACCCATAAAGACTTTGGCGATTTCTCGTTTTTATACTTTCCTGCCCCAACATTCCGCTCAAACGCCTGGCAAGTGACGGGGCAGAGCGGACACACTGCCGCGGCCCGCACGTGCCGGCGGTCGGCAGAGTTCTATTCTTTCTTATACTGCGACGGAAGATAGCCAAACAGTTCCTTATAGCATTTAGAGAAATAGCGCGGCGAGGCAAACCCCACCTTATAGGAGATCTCTGAAACGGTGAGCTGACTTTTCATCACAAGTTTCTCGGCATGGCGCAACCTTACAAGACGGAGGAACTCGCTCGGTGTCTTTCCCGTGACGGCTACCATACGGCGATAGAGGTTGACACGGCTCATGCCCAAATCCTGGCTCATGCGCTCAACAGTCAGCGTGCTGTCGTCGAGATGTTTTTCCACGTAGGCTGTGGCGTCGTTGACAAATTGCTCGTCGAGGGGTGTTATCTCCTCTTGTGTGATCCGCGGTTCCACCTTGGCGTCCTTCGCCGCAGTGCCAGACTTGAGCAAACGGTTGATGTGCTGTTTGAGCATATCGAGGTCGAAAGGCTTTTTGAAGTAGTCGTCGGCGCCACAATCGCGGCTTTCCTTTTCGTTCTCCTCCGAAAGGCGGGCCGTGAGCATTCAATGCCCTTGTCGTTGGTGCCCATTCACAGCAGACCGCTGTGGTCTTGGGTCATGGAGCAGACATCGCCGAGCGGCAACAGGCCCAGCCGCCGCTGTCCGTTGAAGCAGAAGGCCAGCCCCAAACGGTAGGTGCCCACCCACGTGATGCCCAAATCGTCGACATAGACACACTGCAGGGTATTGTCGGGGAGCGACATCCGGTCGTTGTCGTCATGGAGCCATTGCATCGTCTGATGGCCCTGGCGGTCGATTTCCACAAGCCCATCGTGGTCGGTGGCAAGAAGAATGTGGCCCGACTGGTCCTCGGCCACATCGCGCACCACATATCCCGAAATGCTTTTCCAGGAGCTTCCGCCCCGGTAGCCCACAGCAAACTTCTCGGAAGAGCTTACCCACAGGTTGCCCTGAGAGTCGATGAAGATCTTGTAGTTGTCGTTTTTCCCATTTGCGTATTTTTTCATAAAATCGCACGAAAGAAGCCGTTGCCTGCCGGGCAAGCCATACACGGCAATCCAACCGTTCTCATAGCTGACGGCCAACCGTTTTCCCTTGGCGCAAATGTTGGAGACATGGTTTCCTCCTGCAGCAGCATCCACAACTTTGGTAGCCTTGTCGGCCGGCACATCATAATAATAGATCTGATTGCGGCTGTTGACGATCCACAGATTGCACTTCGCGTCGGAGCACACACGCCTCACGCCACCCGTCATGCCGTGGTTTCTCATCCATTCCTCTATATCATTGTCGAAGGTCTCGGTCAGTGGACTGTAAAGACAATATCCGCTGCCAGTCCTGATCCAGAGTTTTCCGTCGGCCACCTCCGTGATCTCCTCAATCACATTGTCGGGCAAGCTCAACGGGTCGCCTGGACGGGAATAGTAGCTGCGGATGGTGAAACCATCATAGCGGTCGAGCCCAAGAGACGTGCCCACCCAAAGGAAACCGCGCGAACTCTTGACCACGCAGTTCACGCAATTGTTGGAAAGTCCAGCCTGATAACCGATGTGGAAAAACTTGAGTGTAGGGTCAAGCGACCACACTGGCAAGCAGACAGCAAGGAGAAGAGAAAAGATGAGGAGTCTCTTGAGAAAGATCAGATTCATAATTTTCGCAGGTTTCTTTATAAAGCACTCGCAGGTGAAGTGGATTCAACAAAAAGTCTTACGATTGCAAACTTACACAAAATTACTTAAAAAACGCAGCCGATGAGCAATATTTGAAGGAAGGGGGAGACAACAGAACAAAAAATGGATGTTGATGCCGGCTCCCTTTTGGTGCCCCGCAGGCTTGCATGTGGAAGCCCGCGGGGCGCCTTATGGAATCCCGCGGGGCGGCTTATGCCGCCTGTCATGATTAGCCACAAACGAAGACAAGTCTAAAGGGCAGTGCAGGCAGAATCTTTCAACCTCAAAGAAGTGTCCACCTGTATTGCGACAGATCTCAACGCTGAATGGACCCAAACAAACAACCATGATGGGATTGCGCCATGCCGTTGGGAGAAAGGGTCAAAAACAAGAAACATGCACAAAAACTGCTGATTATTTTGTAGTCCACTCAAATTCCACTATCTTTGTACCTAAATAACAAAGATGAAAACTGCTGAGTTCTTCAACAAGTTCAGAAGTCGGTATCTGTGGGGCAACCTCGCCGCCATGGCTGTTACCGTAGTGGCGCTGGCCTTTGGGGCCAAGATTGCCATCGATATCTATACCCATCACGGGGAGTCGATCCCTGTGCCCAATATCCTCCACCAGTCGTTCGACAAGGCTCAAGACGAGCTCGACGACCTGGGACTGAAAATGGTGGTCACCGATACGGGATACGTGAAGCGGCTCCCACCGGGAGCTATCCTCGAACAATCGCCTGCAGCAGGCGAACGGGTGAAATCGGGACACATCATCTATGTGACCATCAATTCCGCCTCTTCACCCACCATCAGTCTGCCCGACGTGATCGACAACTCCTCGCTGCGAGAGGCCATGGCAAAACTCACGGCTATGGGATTCAAACTGGGACAGCCCAAATTCATACCGGGCGAGAAAGACTGGGTCTACGGCATTCAATGCAACGGCCACTCTGTAGTGGCTGGCGACAAAGTACCCGTGGATGTGCCGCTCGTGATACTCGTGGGTAACGGTATGAGGTCGGAGTCTGACTCCGTAGACTACATCGACCCGGCATCCAACGACGACGCGACACCCTTAGAGTCGGGGGGCGACGTGGACGAGTTTGAGGAGGTGACGGCACCACCCGCAGAAGAGCGTTCTTCTGCCTCGCACGGAGACGACGAAAAGAGTGAAAACGCCAAGTCGACGTCGAAAAAAGAAAAAACGGACAACGCCAAGCTACAATGAAGATGATGGACATGGATGACATAGAAGATCTTTTCGACGATGCCAGAGAACCTGGGCAAGATGCCACTGGAGCCGCCGACGGGCATCTCTTCGAGCACTGGAGCTTCGAAGTGGATCCTGGCCAGAAGCCCGTGCGTATCGACAAGTTCCTCGCCGAGAAGAATCCCTTTCAGAGCCGCAACCGCATACAGCAGGCTGCGGAGGCCGGTTGCATCTTCGTCAACGGCACACCGGTGAGGAGCAACTACAAGATCCGGCCCAACGACGTCGTCAAGCTGATGCTCCCGCGGCCCAAGCACGACTCAAGCATCGTGGCTGAAGACATTCCGCTCAACATCGTCTACGAGGACGAGGTGCTGATGGTGGTCAACAAACCGGCAGGAATGGTGGTGCATCCCGGCGCCGGCAACTTCACCGGCACGCTCATCAACGCCGTGGCCTGGCACCTGCGCGACATGAAAGAGTTTGATGCCAACAACCCGGAGGTCGGGCTCGTGCACCGCATCGACAAAGACACCAGCGGACTGTTGGTCGTGGCCAAGACGCCTGAGGCCAAGACCTCGCTCGGCAAGCAATTCTACAACAAGACCACCCACCGCTCCTACAACGCCCTTGTGTGGGGCAATATGGACGGCGACGAGGGGCGCATCGAAGGCAACATCGGCCGCGACCCAAAAGACCGGCTGCGCATGAAGACCTTCGAGCCCGACTCTGGAATCGGCAAGCCGGCCGTCACTCACTGGCGGGTTATGGAACGATTCGGCTACACCACGCTCGTGGAGTGTATCCTCGAAACGGGCCGCACCCACCAAATACGCGCTCACATGAAGAGCATCGGCCATCCGCTCTTCGGCGACGAGCGCTATGGCGGATGTGAGATTCTGCGCGGCCAGCGGTCGTCGACCTACAAGGCCTTCGTGGAGAACGGCTTCAGACTCTGTCCGCGACAGGCTCTCCACGCACGCACCTTAGGATTCAGACATCCCGTGACCGGAGAGCAAATGGACTTCGACAGTCCATGGCCCAACGACTTCGCGGCTCTCATTGATAAATGGAGAAGATTCATAGCCGGAAATGCCGCTATGGATCAAGGGGCCACGACAAGCGGTAATTGCTGAACCGATAAAAAAGGAATTAAATAAAAAGACATAATCTTGGTAGTATGAAAAATCTTAAGAGAAACATCGCTATCGTTTGTGGTGGCGATTCTTCGGAACACGACGTTTCCATGCGCTCGGCCGAAGGTTTGTATTCCTTCTTTGACAAAGAGCGCTACAATGTCTACATTGTCGATGTGAAGGGACAGGATTGGCATGTAGCTATGTCAGACCGCAACATTACCATCGACAAGAACGACTTCTCGTTTCTGCTCGACGGTAAGGTGGTGATGTTCGACTATGCCTATATCACCATCCACGGCACTCCGGGCGAGAATGGCATCATGCAGGGCTACTTCGACCTGCTCCACATCCCCTACTCCACCAGCGGCGTTCTCGTTGAGGCCATGACCTTCGACAAATATGTGCTCAACAACTACCTGCGCGGCTTTGGCGTGAGGGTGGCCGACAGCATCCTGCTGCGCCGCAATGAGCCCTACGACGAGCACGCCATCGAGGCCCGCCTCGGCATGCCGGTATTTGTGAAGCCCGCCAACGACGGATCGTCGTTCGGTGTGAGCAAGGTGAAATGCGCCGACCAGCTTGCTCCTGCCCTGCGCGTGGCCTTCATGGAGAGCGACGAGGTGATGGTGGAGAAGTTCATGGACGGCACCGAACTCTCAATCGGCTGCTACAAGACCAAGCAGAAGAGCGTGGTATTTCCCGCCACTGAGGTAGTGACCAAAAATGAATTCTTCGACTACGACGCGAAATACAACGGTCAGGTACAGGAGATCACTCCCGCCCGCATCTCCCCAGAGACAGCAAAAGCCGTCGCCGACGAGACCAGCCGCATCTACGACATCCTGAAATGCAACGGCATCATACGCATTGACTACATCATCACGAAGGATGCCGACGGCAACGACCAGGTGAACATGCTCGAAATCAACACGACACCGGGCATGACTGCCACAAGCTTCATTCCACAGCAGGTGAGAGCTGCCGGTCTCGACATCAAGGACGTGCTGACGGACATCGTGGAGAACCAGTTTGCATAACAACAACCTTCGGGCGCAAGTTGCCGGTGAAGCACCGGCAACTTGTGCCTTTTTTCGTACTTCATCATGAACAAGAGCTACATCTTTGGTCTTTTGGCCATCCTGCTCACGCTGTCGGGCTGCGAGCACGAGACTTACGAGACGGGTGAGGGATCGCTGAGCCTTACCACTACCGACTTCGGCATGATGCATTCGAGCGAAGCCCAGCGGGCCGACTATGTGGTGACAGACGACGGCAGACGGTTGAACTTTGCCACACCTGCCATAGCCGAATGGGCCACAACAGCCGACTCGCTCTACCGGGTGCTGGCCTATTATAAGGTGGAGGCCGACAGTTCCATACAGCCCGTATCGATGAACCAAGTGATTGTGGCTCCGCTCTATGAGACCGTCCAACTGAAAGCCGTCCCCACCAATCCACTGACGTTTACGAGCGCATGGGCCGGCGGTGGCTATCTCAACGTGGGATTCTCGGTGAAAACCGGAAAGCAGGATGGTGACATGCAGACTCAGCGTATTGGATTCGCCCGCGATTCTATCCGCATCATTGACGGCAAACGGGTGAGCTTCATCCGCATGATGCACGAGCAGAACGGCCAGCCCGAATATTACAGCGTCCGCTCCTACGCCTCTGTGCCCTGGCCCGAAAAATGCGACAGCATCGTGCTGAGCGTAAACGACTACAAAAATGCTATTATAAAAGGAATACCTTCCGAAAGATAGAAAAAAAAAGGCGGCATGCCCCCACAGTTCAGAGGCTCTGTGGAGAGATTTCGTGAATAAAACAAATCGTGCGGTTCACGGCAATGATACTGCCGCGAATCGCACGATATTTTTTACCCTTTTCAGGGGAGACAGGGACTTATTTCAGCACGCCTAATTCTTTTCCAATCTTGATAAAGGCGTTGATGCAACGGTCGAGCTGCTCACGGGTGTGGGCGGCACTGAGCTGCACACGAATACGGGCCTCGCCCTTCGGCACTACTGGATAGTAGAAACCGGTGACATAGATACCTTCGTCGAGCAGGCGGTTTGCATACTTCTGCGACAACGGAGCGTCGTAGAGCATCACGGCACAGATAGCACTCTGAGTGGGCTTGATGTCGAAACCGGCTGCCATCATCTTATCGCGGAAATAGTTGACATTCTCCACAAGCTTGTCGTGCAGAGAATTGTCGCGCTCCAAGATATTGAATACCTCAAGACTGGCACCAATAATGGAGGGAGCGAGAGAGTTGGAGAACAGATAGGGACGACTGCTCTGGCGCAGCATGTCGATGATTTCCTTACGGCCGGTGGTGAAGCCGCCAAGAGCGCCGCCGAACGCTTTGCCCAATGTACCGGTGTAGATGTCCACACGTCCGTAGGTATTGGTGAGTTCGCTCACGCCGTGGCCCGTCTTGCCAACAACGCCTGCCGAGTGGCTCTCGTCGACCATCACAAGAGCATCATACTTTTCGGCCAAATCGCAGATTTTGTCCATCGGAGCCACATTGCCGTCCATCGAGAACACGCCATCGGTGCAGATGATGCGGAAGCGCTGAGCCTGGGCCTCCTTGAGACAACGCTCCAAATCCTCCATATCGGCATTCTTATAACGATAACGCTTTGCTTTGCAGAGTCTCACGCCATCGATAATGGAAGCATGGTTGAGAGCATCGCTGATGATGGCATCCTCTTCGGTGAGGAACGAACCAAACAGACCACCATTGGCATCGAAGCAGGCTGCATAGAGAATGGTGTCTTCTGTCTTGAAATACTTCGATATGGCAGTCTCAAGCTCCTTGTGGATATCCTGAGTGCCGCAAATGAAGCGCACGGAAGACATGCCGTAGCCACGGCGATCCATCATCTTCTTGGCAGCCTCGATCAGGCGGGCGTCGTTGCTCAGGCCAAGATAGTTGTTGGCGCAAAAGTTGAGCACTTCCTTACCTTTCACCTGAATGGCAGCTCCCTGTGGACTCTCAATGATGCGTTCTTCCTTGTAGAGACCGGCCGCTTTAAGGTCTGACAATGATTTCTCCAAATGTTCTTTGATTTTTCCGTACATAATAGATAAGATTTTTGAGGTTTATGATACAAAGTAAATGATAATTTTTCAGAATCTCCCTCATTGACGGATTTTTTTTCAACTTTCGTCGGCAAATTAAACAAATTTAAACATTAAACCGATTATTATCAGCGAAAAAATGTGTTACTTTGCGTCAGAAAATTAAAAACCCTTATTAGCTGACAGAAACAGATATTATGAAGAATGTTTTGGTAATCGGTTCTACCGGACAGATTGGTTCGGAATTGACAAAAGAGTTGAGAAGCCGTTACGGCAACGAACATGTTGTGGCTGGTTATATCAAAGGCGCGGAACCCAAGGGTGAGCTGCTCGAATCCGGCCCGGCAGAGGAATGCGATGTCACCAACGGCGAAATGATTGCCGGCGTAGTGAAAAAGTACCATATCGACGCAATCTACAACCTGGCCGCCCTGCTGTCGGTGGTTGCAGAGAACAAGCCGCGCCTGGCTTGGAAGATAGGCATCGACGGTTTATGGAACGTGCTTGAGGTGGCTCGCGAAAACCACTGCCAGGTATTCACGCCAAGCAGCATCGGATCATTCGGCCCCAACACGCCAAAATGGAACACGCCACAGGACACCATCCAGCGTCCGCAGACGATATACGGTGTGAGCAAGGTGACAACAGAATTGCTCAGCGACTGGTTCTTCCATAAGTACGGCGTCGACACACGCAGCGTACGCTTCCCGGGCCTTATCTCTTACGTCACGCCTCCCGGAGGCGGCACCACCGACTATGCCGTAGACATCTTCTATTCTGCCGTAAGAGGGGAAAAATTTGTATGTCCCATCCCAGAAGGAACCCTTATGGACATGATGTATATGCCCGACGCCCTGCATGCCGCTATCTCTCTGATGGAGGCCGACCCGGCAAGACTGATCCATCACAACGGATTCAACGTGGCATCCATGAGTTTCGCTCCCGAGACAATCTATGCTGAAATCAAGAAGCACAAGCCCGACTTCGAGATGGTCTACGACGTTGATCCTTTGAAAAAGAGCATCGCCGAAAGCTGGCCCGACAAATTAGACGACAGCAGTGCCCGCAAGGAATGGGATTGGGCACCAAAGTACAACCTCAGCGAGATGACCATAGACATGCTCGACAAACTGAGCAAGCGACTGAATTGCAACAAATAATCATAAAAAAAGCACTGCTGAGCAGTGCTTTTTTTATTTTAACACCTACGCGGTCCATCCTATTCTCACTATACTCACAAGACGGTGGCACCTTGTGCGTTGCTCGTTTTACGCCTTCACCTCATTGGGTTTCTCACCTTTATCGAAGAAGAGACGCACGTTGTCGAGCGTTGTCTGGGCGATATTCTGCAAGGCCTCACGCGTGAAAAAAGCTTGGTGGGAAGTGAGAATGACGTTGGGCATGGAAAGAAGAATCGCCAGTTTGTCGTCGTTCACCATCTGGTCACTCCAATCCTCATAGAAATAATTCTGCTCATACTCGTAGACATCAAGGCCGGCGGCACTGATCTGCCCACTGCGCAGCCCAAGAATAAGATCTTCGGTGTGGATGAGTTTGCCACGACCGGTGTTGATAATCATCACTCCCCGCTTCATTTTGTTGATGCTCACACGATTGATCATGAAGCGTGTACGGGGAGTTAAAGGAACATGGAGCGAGATAATGTCGGAGCGACGGTAGATTTCTTCAAGATCAACCACCTCTACGTCGTTGGCCTTGGCAAATTCCATATCGGGATAAACGTCATAGGCCAGCACATGCATGCCAAATCCGCGAAGAATTCCTATCAGAATTTTGGCGATGCGGCCCATTCCGACGATTCCCACCGTCTTGCCGTACATATCGAAGCCCATAAGTCCGTCGAGTTTGAAATTGAACTCGCGTGTCCGGTTCACCGAACGGTAGACCTTGCGGTTGAGACAAAGCATGAGCGTAGCGGCATACTCGGCGACAGCATGGGGCGAGTAGGCGGGCACACGCACCACAGCAATCTTGCCTTGGGCAGCCTGCAAATCAACATTATTGAAGCCTGCACAGCGGAGAGCAATGAGTTTTACGCCACTATCGGCAAGGTAACGGACAACCGAGGCGTTGACATTGTCGTCGACGAAGACACAGACAGCATCCATGCCCTTGGCCAACTGCATACTTTCCTCACTGAGACGGTCGGAGAAATAGTGAATCTCAAAGCCATAGTCCTTGTTGTTCTTCTCAAAACTCTTGCGGTCGTAGCTTTTCGTATCGAAGAATCCAATCTTTATCATATTGTTTGTTGGGTTAAAATGAATGGTAAGTGAACTAAAAAGGGGCCCTGTTCCTCTCCCACTAATCAAAAGGCAAGGGTGAGGAAACAGAGCCCGGAGAATGTCAGTATGAGATTATAAAAAGAGGCTTATAAATCAAGCAAGTTCACAGCTACGCGGAAATAGCCCTTGTTGTTTTCAGGATTCAACATCACTTGAGAAGTGATGGGCATCGGATGTTTGCCAACTTTGAGCTTATAGGTGCAGCTGAGGCGTACATCGTTGACACCAGCCGACTTGCCATAGAAGTTGTCGTTGGCATCCTCGTCATAGCCGTTGAGCGCAAAGGCACCGCCCACAGAGCCGTCAACCTTCCACTTCTCGTTCTCGTAGAACACATAGCTGGCCTGTACGAAGGTTGAATAGATGTTCTGCTTATCGAGTGATCCACGGTCGCGGCCTGCAACAAGTGTTGTCCAAGACAGAGTCAACGGGAAGTTGGTGTCGTGACCGAAGTTGTAGCTCAAGCCTAAATCGAAGAAGTGACCTGTGTTGTGGCAGTTCCAGTTGAAGAAGCGGTACTGCTTTGCTCCGTCTGCCCAAATGCCGTCGGAGAAGTTATAGATATCCCACAAGGCAATGTTGAAGCCACCGAGCGTATAGCTGGCATACCAGTCTACCTCTTTATAGTCACCATCGATCTGCATACCGCCCCAAAGACCAAAGCGGAAATGGTTGCCGTTGTCGCTGATAGCAAACTCATTGTTCAAGGTCACGCCCTTGCTCACTTCCAAGCCACGCCAAAGGTGTGAGCTCTCCAAGCCCGATACAACATGAAGCTTCTGAGCCTGAACAGGCAAAGCTGCCATACCCAAAAGGCAGAGGGCTGCGAGGAAAATCTTTTTCATACGTTCTAAGTTATTGAATGGTGATGAAATCGTGTTTGAATGTGTCCTGGGTCGTAAGTTTACTATAATTCCCAGGACACTTGATATAATAGATATGAATGCACTCAATTAGCAGAGTCCGAAAGCCTTTCCAACAAAGGCTGCGATGATAGCTCCGCAAATCGGGCCGAAGACGGGAACCCAAGAGTAGCCCCAGCCACTGTCACGCTTATGAGCCATAGGCAGGATGGCGTGGGCAATACGCGGTGAGAGGTCACGGGCAGGGTTCATAGCATATCCGGTAGGTCCACCGAGTGACATACCCAAGGAGACGATCACTGCCGTGATAGGCCAAGCGGAAACAGCGCCCACATTGGCTACGTCGGCATAATTGCCAATGCCGATGATCATCAACAACAGGATGAATGTAGCGACAAGCTCCGTGAAGAAGTTGGCAGGTTTGTTGTCGATAGCCGGCATGGTGCAATAAGTACCAAGAACTGCTTCCTTGTCTTCTGTGATATTGAAGTGGTCACGATAGACCAGCCATACAAGAACAGCTCCCAAGAAGCCACCAATCATCTGAGCAACAATATAGCCAATGACACTTGTTGTCAAAGAGGCAGTAACGCCAGCGTTGGCCAGAAATGTACCGAAGCCACCTGTGCAAGCCAGACCGATGGTGACGGCAGGATTGAGGTGAGCGCCACTTGCATGAGCAACAAACACACCAGCCATAACAGCGAGACCCCAGCCTAAGGCGATGACCACCCAACCGGCTCCCTGAGCCTTACTCTTGTTAAGATTACATGCGGCACATACACCGTCTCCCATGAGGACAAGAACAAGTGTGCCCAAGAACTCAAGCGCACAAAGATGCATTAATACTGGATCCATAATAGTATCGTTTTAGTGAATTAGTTTTTAGTGAATAAGTGAATAAGTTAATAAGCAAATGAACTTTAAGACTATCGTGAGTGAATTAGTCTTTAGTTGTCGATTTGGAAGTAAGAGGATATTGCCCCGTGATGCTCCAATTCACTATGGGGCAATACCTCTTGATGTTTAGTCGGTTGTTATTTTGTAAGCGTTCTGCTGATAGCGTTGGCCCAACCCTTCTTGGCATTCTCTATCTCTTCGGTATCGGCTGCGGGTTCGAAGGTGCGCTCCACCTGCCACTGCTTCTTCAGCTCGTCGATGTCTTTCCAGAAGCCTACTGCCAGGCCTGCCAAATAAGCAGCGCCAAGGGCTGTGGTTTCTGTGATCTTAGGACGTACCACCTTGATGCCGAGGAGATTGGCCTGATACTGCATGAGGAGGTTGTTGCGGGATGCACCACCGTCAACCTTCAACTCCGTCAACGGATGATTCATATCCTTCGCCATTGCCTGAGCGATGTCGTAGGTCTGGAAGGCGATGCCGTCGAGAGCTGCGCGTGCAATGTGAGCAGCTGTCGTACCACGTGTGATACCGACAATCGTGCCACGTGCGTAGGGATCCCAATAAGGTGCAGCCAGACCGGTAAGGGCAGGAACAAAGTATACGCCGCCGCTGTCGGGAACGGTAGATGCCAAAGCCTCGACCTCGCTCGACGACTTGATGATGCCCAGTCCGTCACGGAGCCACTGCACAACGCTGCCGCCCACATAGATAGAGCCTTCAAGAGCATAGTTTACAGTGTCGCCGATCTTCCAAGCAACAGTAGTCAGCAGGTTGTTCTTTGAGAGTATGGGCTTGTCACCGATGTTCAGCATGACGAAGCAGCCTGTGCCGTATGTATTCTTGATTGCACCCGGCTCAACGCACATCTGTCCGAAGAGGGCAGCCTGCTGGTCACCGGCCACACCTGCAATAGGTACTTCGTGAGCGAAGATCGTCGTCTTGGTATGGGCCATGATCTCTGAGCTCGACTTCACCTCGGGCATCATGCTTGCAGGAATGTCGAGAAGTTTCAACAGATCCTCATCCCACTTCAGGTCGTGGATGTTGAACAACATCGTACGGGAAGCATTGGTAACGTCGGTCACGTGGGCCTCACCGCGTGTGAGACGCCAGATCAACCAAGAGTCTACATTACCAAAACGAAGCTTGCCCTGCTCTGCGCGCTTACGGGCGCCGGGAACATTATCGAGGATCCACTTAATTTTCGTACCGCTGAAGTAAGCGTCAATGATCAAACCCGTCTTCTCGCGAATCATATCGACGAGACCCTGTGCCTTCAGTTTGTCGCAGAACTCGGCCGTGCGGCGATCCTGCCAAACAATGGCGTTGTAGATGGGTTCCTCTGTGTCGATATCCCACACGATGGTGGTCTCACGCTGGTTGGTGATACCGATGCCGGCGATGTCGAGACCATTGATGTCGATGGCCGAGATAGCCTCAGCAATAGTAGAAGCCTGAGAAGACCAAATCTCGTTGGGATCGTGCTCCACCCATCCCGGTTTCGGGAAATACTGTTTGAACTCCTTTTGGGCTACTGACTTAATCTGACCATTGTGGTCGAAGACAACAGTGCGGGAACTCGTTGTTCCCTGGTCAAGTGCAAGAATGTACTGTTCCATAATTGTAGGTTTTAATTAGTGGTTAAATATGGCTATAATTTAAAGGTTTCTTATGATTCAGATGCTATTGCTCATTGAGTTTTCTTGTCGCTTCCACGTCGAGGGCTTCGGCGAGGATGCTGATGGGATTTTTCACCTCATATCCGGTGGACATCTCGATCTGCCACTTGCAGGTCTCACAGTCGCAGGCCACAAAGTCGGGGTTCAATTCATGAATCTGCTTAAACAGTGGTGCGCCGATCGTCTGTGAGCGCTTGTAGTTTTCTTTCTTGAATCCGTAGGTTCCGGCGATACCACAGCATACACTGTCGAGCATGAGGAGTTCCACACCAGGAATCATGCGCAGCATTCCCGTGCTGTATACCCCCCACCCCATGCGCTCCATGTGGCAGGCCGTGTGGTAAGCCATGCGCTTGTGATAGTCCTTACGGAAGGCGAGCTTCAGCTTTCCGGCCTCGATCTGCTGGTAGAGCCAGCGGGTGGCGAGAGAGATAGAGTCGCGAACGTCGGCATTGTCGATCTCCAACAGATGGGGATACTCGTCGCGCATGGTGAAGGTGCAGGTGCTGCTGGTGGTCAGTATCGGCTCACCACGCTTCACGGCCTTGCGAATGGAGTTGATGTTGAGTTCTCCCTGCGACTTGGCACTGTTGTACATGCCATTGGCGATCATGGCAACACCGCAGCACTTCTCTTTCTCTAACAGGCGGACTCCGATGCCGCAGGCATTGAGAATCTTCACGAGATCCTTGGAGAGCTGGGGGAAGTTGTAGTTGGCATAGCAGCCATGGAAATAGCTGACGTGCTTCTTGAATTGCTCCTGCTCCTTTGCATGCTTCTTGTACCACTGCACAAAGGTTTGAAACGAGTAGGCGGGGAACTGGCGGTGCTTGTCGATTTTCAACACACCATCGAGCACGGTCTTGGTAATCCCTAAGCTCAGCGCGAAGTTGGTAAGCGGAGCGAAGGTATGCGCCATGGTGCCCACAAAGTCGGTGCTGGCAAGCATCTTGTCGCGCAGCGAGGGCCGGTAGGTGCTGTATTGGATGCGGGCCTTCTGGATGAGGTCGCCTATATCGACATGTTCCGGGCAAGCCACCTCACAGCGCTTGCAGTTGAGACAGAGCTTCAAAGCCTCATCAAAGAACTCAGGATTCTTGATGCGGTAGCGCTCGTTGTCGGGGCCCGACTGTTTAGGACCGGGATAGTTTGGTTCCACCGTCGACACGGGGCAATACACGGTACAGATGGAACACTTGAGACACTGCTCGAAGTTGAATTTGCTTAGTGCCTTTATCTGAGTTTCTGACATGGTCTTATCTCCTATTCAAAATATTGTTAGCTACTTCAAGCGCGGTGAGCATATCCACACCCTGGCGGTCGCCAAGCTTCACGGCATTGTGGCCGCTGAGCACCGAACCTGCTGCGTAGAGGTTCTCTATGGGCTTGCCATCAATAAGGGCATGCAGTCTGTCGTCGGTCTTTACACCGTATTTCATGTAAGGCTGTGCGTCGAAGAAATAGTATTCGGTCCATTTTTCGCGGTCGGCATCAGCGTCTATATCGAGGCCGAAGATCGGCTCGTAGACTTTCTGGTAGTTGCTCATCAGTCCGCGGCTCTCAAACGATCCTGTGGCCAGAATGAATTGCCCGGCCTCAAGCCGCTCCCCGATAAGTTTCTCTGTAGTGACATAGTTCAGGCGGTTACCAGAGAAATCACCACCATTCACCCTGTCGTTCGGGAAGAGCATACCGCCCAACTCATAGAAGCGGCGGCGCAATGCGGCCTGGACGTAAACGCCGGGAACCGATGGGGGCAACGTTGCGACAAAGCGCACCGTCTTGCCAACCACCTGGTCGAGTTCCTTCACAGAGCTCAGGAAGGCTGGCAACAGAATCACGTCGCCCGTAGCATTCTCACGGCGGATGGCCTCAACCATACGTTTCAGATTGTCGTCGCGTTCGAGAACTTTCTCCACATTTGTGGCGCGCATTTCCGAAGGACTACGGCGGGCAAACTCCAATTCGGGAGTGGTGAAGTCTTTGCGCTCCACTTCTACGCCCATCTTGGCGAGATTGTCGGCCAGGAACTCCATGGGTACGTCGAGGAAACCGCGCACATTCATGAGCGTCACTTTCTTCCAAGCCAGTTTCTCTGCCGACTCGCTCGTCACCATCCCATTGATGGTGAGCCACGCCGGCTTGAGCAATCCCATAGGAGTCAGACGGTAATGGTTGCACTCGGCATCACCCGCGACGCCCACTCCTGCCTCTTCGAGCAACTTGCGGGCCTCTTCCGCTCTCTGCGTCATGTCGGCCACCTTATGATAGGGATGGCCTGCGCTGAGGCCCTTGCAGGCCAGAAGCGGATTTTCCACCCTTTGTCCATTCTCATCCTTACCCAAGAGGTCGAAGGAGCCGGAGTTGAAATGCAGTGTGCTCTGACCGGCAGCCACGACAGCCACCTTCTTACCAGCTTTCTGCAAGGCGATGCCGCAGGTCAAACCTGTCAGACCGCCACCTATTATAATCATGTCGTACTTCATCTTGCTATCTCCTTTCCTTCTCCCGCGAGTTGGTTTAGTCCGCAAAGGTCTTCATAGATCAGTGATGTCAGTTGTGCTTCGTTGAGAGTGTCGCCCCAAGCCACAGGCCGCATACCCTTCCAGCGCTCACAGACGAAGGCAGCCAGGTCGCGTTCGGCCTTTTCGGCCTCCATCTTTGCCACCTTGCAGAGCACGTTGGCCCCTCGGGCTGAGCAGAGCTCGCCCTGACAGGTACCCATACCGATGCGCGTGCGGCGGCGCAGGTTGATGAGGTTGTGGACATGAAGCTTGTCAACGGCATACTTCACTTCGCCTGCCGTAACATTCTCACACTCGCAGACCAAAGCATCATCCTCGGGCGTGCCGGCAGGAATCGTGGTCGTCATCGTGCCGTGACGGCCCTCCATGGCGAAGAAACTGTACTGGCGGGCATCATGGCTCACACGGCCCTCGACGGGTGTCGTCTCAGATCCGGGCAGCGGCGTGGTGGCAGTTTCGCACTTCTTGTCCACGCCCAACTTCTTACAAGCCAAGTCGGTAGCCATCTCTGCCATCAGCCGGTAGGTCATCATCTTTCCGCCCGTGATAGTGATGAAGCCTTTCATACCGTCGCGTTGCTCATGATCAAGCAGCACAATACCGCGGCTGATGTTGCGGCCCGAAGGATCGTTGTCGGCGGCAACGAGCGGACGAACGCCGCAATAGGCTCTCAGGATGCGGGTGGAACCCAAGGCAGGGGCGAGTTTCTCGCCCTCTTTGATCAGGATATCTACCTCTTCGGGGGTGACGCGCAGGTCATCGACCGTGTCGAGAGGCACACGGTCACTGGTAGTACCAATGACGCAGACCGAATCGTCGGGCACAAGAATATCGGCATTGGCAGGCTTGCGGCAACGGTTGATAACCATATTGTTGACGCGATGGCCAAAGATGAGCAGCGTGCCCTTGGCGGGGAACATGTTCACCGTGATACCTGCCATCCGGGCGATGTTCTGCCCCCACACACCAGCTGCATTGATCACCAGCCGACTGCGCACCTCGGTCTTCTCCCCTGTATGATTGTTGCGGAGCACAACGCCTTTCACCGTAGCATTCTCTACGACCAGGGCCACCACTTCCTCATAGGTTCTCACGGTTGCACCGTGTCGACGGGCGTCGATAATATTGGCCGTGGTAAGGCGAAAGGGATCGATCGAAGCGTCGGGCACCCTGACGGCCCCGGTAAGTGCAGGATTGACGGCCGGCTCTATGCGGCGGGCTTCTTCGGGCGAGATAATATCCGCACGGATGCCAGCGCGTGTGCAGGCCTCTACAAAAGTTTTCTGATAGCTGAGGTCATCCTCGGGCAATGTGATAAAGAGACCGTCGGTCTCGTCCACACAATGGGAGGCGATCTTGCGGAGCGTCATGTTCTCCTTGATACATTCCGAGGCAGACTCACCGTCGGTCACCGCATAGCGTGCACCGCTATGAAGCAATCCATGATTGCGACCCGTAGCACCGTTGGTGAAATCGTATTTCTCCACCTCCAACACCTTCAGGCCTCTCATGGCGCAGTCGCGTGCCGTACCGGCTCCCGTGATGCCACCACCGATGATGACTACATCATATTCTTCAAACTTATCCATCCTTACCAGGTTTTTAGACTGTTATTTGTTTTTACTTTATTTCGTCTAAGAAACAGTTTCGATTCTATTGCGTATCGCTTTCGAACCCAACTTTATTCTTTCGTGTGCAAATATAATTTTTTATCTTGATAAATCCAAAAAACGTTAACACTAATTAATAAATTATTTATTCTTGCAAGTCAAACATATTCAAAGAATTACCAAAATATATCTATTTCTACTCTCGATTAGCAAATTGACCACAAAGTAACAAATTGAAAGCAGACAACAAATACAGCATTGAATTTCGTTTGATTTTCGTTCGTAGATTACTTCACCACAAATAGCAAATCATCAATTCAAACCGCTGAGAAAATAACAAAACGTAACTTTGAACCGGAGAAAACAAGATTAACCTACCGGCCAAACATAGCAAAGAGACAGATTTGAACTGTTCTTCCACTCCTTACTCATGTTGCCCCTCTTACTCCTCTGGATGTCATAGCGATTTTCATCACCATCAATGTGTGCTATGTCGGCATTTTGTGGCGAACGCCACGAAACAATGAGGCGAACGCCGCAGAATCACGTGGCTTTCGCCACGCGATAACGCGACGACCGCCACGTTTTATGGAAAGAGCAAAAAAATTGATTTCTTCGTTCTCTACACCAATTCTTGACTTTGCCAATGCGTCAATGAATCACCCAAAAGGCATCAAATTACCTAAACAAAGAGAAAGTGGTATGTAATCAGCGAAGACTGTAAAAAAGGAAAAAACAGAAATAGTTACCATTGTAAATGGCGTTATGGCCGAGAAAAATAAAGCGAAGATAGTCGCAGGTCTTCTTAACATTCTTCGTCTGCCGGTCATCGACAGCGTTGGGACGTTCTTGTGAGCGAACGCCCCTACACCTCGGGCACCTCAGTGCGTTTGAAGAGCATTACTATTTCCTCATCCACTCTTCAATCTCGATTTCCGACAATCCTTGCTGCCGCAACTTTGCTCGATTACGGGCCAGTTGCTGACTCTGCTCGGAGAGTTGCTGAGACGGAGTCATAGATGGGATTTGCTACACGAATGATCACAATACGACACGGTTTTTATTCTACAATTATTCTTCATGGACAAAGATAGAGAAAAAAGACGGAGTAAGCAAGCGGATCATGAGAAATGTTCTATAGACGTTCAAGAGGGTGCGGCCAAAGCCTTTGCGCTTGTCGGCGACTCTTACCGACACCGCTACAGCCGTCCCTTCTCCCGATAGCTGTAATAGGCGCCATCGCAAATGATGACGTGGTCGAGAAAATAAAAGCGAAGATAGTCGCAGGCTTTCTTGACATTCTGCGTCAGCCGGTCATCGACAGTGCTGGGGCGCGGATTGTTGCTCGGATGATTGTGGCACAGGGCAAGCATCGTGGCATTGCAGAGCAACGCCTGCTTCATCACCACTCTGATGTCGACGGCTGTTTCGGTGAGTCCGCCGTGACTGACGCGCACAGCCTTGATGAGCTTAAAGTTCTGGTTGAGCAGCAGCGCCCAGGCCTCCTCCACCTGTTGCTCGGCAATCAGTGTGCGCATATACTCATAGATGTTGGCCGCCGAACTCATGTCCTTCTTTTCGGCCATGTCTGCACGCTGGCGGCGCTTCCCCAACTCGCAGGCGGCGATGATGGTGACGGCCTTGGCCGGACCGATGCCGTCGAAAGCCGTCAGCTCATCCACACTCATTCGCCCTAAGGTGTTGAGATTGCCCTTACAGGCTGCCAACACATTCTTCATCACCTCCACGGCCGACATCTTGGGCGTGCCGGAGCCGATGAGAATGGCCAACAGCTCAGCATCGGAGAGGTTCTCCACCCCAAACTTCAACAGGCGTTCACGGGGCCGTTCATCCTCGGGCAGATCTTTGATGCTTACTTTTTTCATAGGGTTTGATCAGCCTGTGAAACCAGGGGACTCATGGGACTCAAACTCGTGAGGGGGCCTTGATTCCCATCAGCCCGATGGCTCTGTCATTTATAGAAGTTATTCTGATAAGCGCTAAATTCATCCTCTCCTCTCACGCAGCGACGCCACCAAGCCTGAAGGAAGCCGCAGCCATAGCCCATGAGCTGGGTGAAGGCAGCTCGCACGGCGAGAAGCCCTATCCACGCGCTGTCGGTCTGCATGGTGGCGTCAAAGAAGATGATGCCCGAATAGAGGAGCAGGGGCAGCAGGGAGAAGACGCCCAGCGCGATGCCGGCCGCCTGCGGCATGCCAGCCGGCAAGGCGAAGAAGAGGACTACGCCCGCAAGGAATCCAACAAGCAGCAGCATCACTCCCACGGTGAACACCATGGGCAGCAGATGAACGAGCTTCAGGCTCTCGGGGTATTTCTTGTAGAGGTTGATACGCGCGATACCACTGTTGTAGACTTGCCGCCAGAACTTGCGGAAGTCGGTGCGCCGCTTGTGCCACACCCACGCCTCGGGAAAGAGGCGACACTTGCATCCGGCCTTGAAGATACGGATGGAGAAGTCGATGTCCTCGCCGAAGCGCATCTTGGAGAACCCGCCGAGCCTCTGGTATACGTCGCGGCGCACGCCCATGTTGAACGAGCGGGGATAGAACTTGTCGAGCTTCTTCTTGCCGCCACGGATGCCACCAGTGGTAAAAAAGGAGGTCATGCTGTAGGAAATGGCCTTCTGCACGGGAGTGAAGGAGTCGGCGGCACGGTCGGGACCGCCGAAGGCATCGGCCGGCTCGCGCTGCAGCTCGGCGTCGACAGCACGCAGGTAGTTCTCGGGAACGACGACATCGGAGTCGAGTATGAGGACATATTCACCCTTGGCACGCTCCACGCCATAATTGCGGCTCTGACCGGGACCGCTGTTGGGCTTCATATAATAATGTATGTCGAGCCGGGCGGCATACTTGCGGCAGATGTCCTCGCAGGGAACCTGCGAGCCGTCCTCCACGACTACGACCTCAAAGTCGGTGACGGTCTGACGTGTGAGGCTGTCTAAAAGCTCGTCCACCTCATCAGGACGGTTGAAGACGGGAATGATGAAGGAATACTTCACGTTATTAAAAGTATTAAAAGTGTTAATAATTATTCTACTTTTTACATACTTCCTGCAACCGTTTGAAACGGATTGCGGTATCGTATCGGACATAACGAGTGCCCGCTACCGACTATCC
>ONYL01000022.1 GCA_900322035.1 uncultured Prevotella sp. | reverse complement strand
TGCGCTGGGTCCACAGCACTTTGACCGCAAGCTCAATTCGTGCTTGCTCAATCAGAAAGGTAAGCTCATCTATGTCAAGGCTATGGAAGACCGGTACAATGAGACCTTCCGCCACCGCTCTCTCGGCCGCAACGTGAGTTACAAGCATCTCATCAAATTGGAGTGCTATAAGCTGCTCAAAGATATTCTTGGCATTGAGGAGTACAAGCCCTTCAAGATGTACTGGTAGAGAAGCTATATATAATAATGTGTAGAGACTATAAAAAAGGAGATGCTCATGTATGTGATATTGGTATATGATGTAGCCCAGATGCGGGTAGGAAAGATGCTGAAACTGTGCAGAAAGTATCTCTGCTGGATACAAAACTCGGTATTTGAAGGTGAGTTGTCAGAAGCCAAACTGCGGGAACTAAAATCGCAAATCGGTAGCATCATTGACGCAGATACCGACAGCGTGATAATATTTACAAATAAGATGAGTTATAATATGGACAAAGAGATCCTTGGTAAGGAACGGATGTCGACAGATAACTTCTTATAAAAGTTGTCGATGTCTACCATAGTCCGAGAATTAAGGCTCAAGAACCTTATTCTATTGTTCTTTGACATGTTGAAACAGTATTAGATAAAGGTGTTGTCGTACCCCCAGTATTTTTATATTATTCCACATCGACATATTTTTCCCGATATTTTTCGTATCTTTGCATTCGGAGACCCGAGAAAATAGGGGCTTCAGCCTCATATGTCGATGTGGGTCTTAATCGAACCTTTATGGAATTGAAACGTGGTTATAACCATCGCGGGGGCTACGGGCAATGAGTCTTAATCGAACCTTTATGGAATTGAAACAACTGAAATCTTTGTCGCAGAATACGTCCGCGACGTCTTAATCGAACCTTTATGGAATTGAAACGGCGTTCCCGAGAAGGGGGACAACGTGGCCATGCGTCTTAATCGAACCTTTATGGAATTGAAACTGCAGAGCTTTGGCGGAAATCAGTTTGGGGCCAACGTCTTAATCGAACCTTTATGGAATTGAAACAGGCATTCGAGGCCACCATCAACGACGAGGGTGTGCCTTAATCGAACCTTTATGGAATTGAAACTGAGCTACGTTGGCGGTGACGCTACGGCCTCATAGTCTTAATCGAACCTTTATGGAATTGAAACGCGGATGAATGAGAAAGTTTTGTATTTCAAAGGAGTCTTAATCGAACCTTTATGGAATTGAAACCGAAAGACAGCGACCCAGCGAAGTCGGCGAAAGCGTCTTAATCGAACCTTTATGGAATTGAAACAAACAACACTGTTATTTTCTGCAACAGCTCTGACACGTCTTAATCGAACCTTTATGGAATTGAAACAATTAAAAACTTAAACTCCCAAACGGAAGCTCAAGAGTCTTAATCGAACCTTTATGGAATTGAAACAGACGACCAGCTGAGCACCTTGGCCGACGACCTCGACGTCTTAATCGAACCTTTATGGAATTGAAACATCCCAAGATCGGTGACAAGCTGATCGGGCAGGAGTCTTAATCGAACCTTTATGGAATTGAAACAAGACGGTAACAAGGGAAATGCACCATCAACAACCAGTCTTAATCGAACCTTTATGGAATTGAAACCTTCATTTCGCCTACGCCGACAGCGTGACCTATTCGTCTTAATCGAACCTTTATGGAATTGAAATAAGACATCGAGGATGAATTTGCGCCCATGATCGTCCGTCTTAATCGAACCTTTATGGAATTGAAATGTTGGGTCTCCACATCCAGAGCGGCATCCAAGGCCGTCTTAATCGAACCTTTATGGAATTGAAATACAAGGCATACGGAAACGAAATGTCAGAGACGGCAGTCTTAATCGAACCTTTATGGAATTGAAATGGCTGAACAGGAGCAGCGCCCACCAAGGTGGACAGTCTTAATCGAACCTTTATGGAATTGAAACCTGCGTTTGCAGTTCTTCTCTCATACCACGTGAAAGGTCTTAATCGAACTGCATTGCTATGTACAAACATTTGAATTCGGAACAAAGGTACGCAATTTATTTAATACTGAAAGAATATGTCCCCAAAAGACATTGCGGCTGCTATAGTGGTAAGCCCCTCAACGATAGCACGCCTGTTGGAACCATACAGAAAATGGATAAAAACCATCACAACAGACAACGGGGCATAATCCTTCCGTCATGAGTACATTACGAGAAAACTGGGCATAATAGTGTACTTTGCCGATCCTCATGCCCCATGGAAAAAAGGTGGCATCGAAAACACTAAAGGCCTCATAAGACAATACATACCAAACGGTACCGATTTCAAGAATGTAAGTTTACAGAGAATAAAAATGATACAAAGAAAAATTAACGCAAGACCAAGGGAAAAATTAAATTTCCTCACTCCTGATGAAGTCGGTTACAAAAAGACTTTGTAAATTTGCACTTGCTAATTGACTCCGCCCAAGAGCTTAATGCCCGAAGGATGCAAAATATCGTTAAACATGGGTGTGGATGCTTGTTGTTCGAAAATTATTCGTAAATTTGCGAACGATATAAAGAAAAAGAAAACCAATGGACGAAAAGAAAGACTATAGCCTCAAGGCGGAACAGATAGCGCGCTTCGCCTTCGGTGACATCCACGAAGAGCTGCCCATCGCCAAGGCCACAGTGAGCCAACACCTCAGGGAACTCAAGGACGCGGGTCTCATCCAAGGCACCATCGAGGCGCCTAAGGTGAGGTATTGCATCAACCGCGACAACTGGCAGTATGCCCGTGAGCTGTTCGCTGATTTCTTCGCCAATGAAATCAAGGGCGGCAGCTGCGGTTGCGACTCGAAGTAGATGGCGCAAGGCGGACAGTCTGTCCGCCTTATATAATAAGGTATTTATTCGTAGTTTTACAAACAACTAACATGATGAAATTCTTCAAGATTTATCTGATCATGACTTTGCTGCTGGCCATATCTCCATTGCGGATGTCCTCGGCACCTCCGAAGTCTCCAACAACCTATGTAGAGGTTCTTTATTTTCATGGCAAGGTGCGGTGTCAGACCTGCAACGACATCGAGGCCTCCGCAAGCAAGGTGGTGAGAGCTTCGTTTGCCAAGGAGTTGAAGTCACGACAAGTCATCTTTCACGTGGTCGACTTCTCTCAGTCTAAAAACAAGGCTTTGGCAAGGAAATACCAAGTAAGCTGGTCGTCGTTGATACTTGTAAGGCATCATGCCGGAAAAGCGAAGACGGTCAACCTGACCAACTATGCCTTCAGCCATATAGCCGACAAGCAGGCATTTCAGAAGGAGCTGGAAAGGCAGATACGTATGTTGTTGAAATAGGACTATTATGGAATGGTTGCAAGAATTGCTGAACAACAGCACGACACCCGCCTTGACAGCCCTCATCTTAGGACTGCTCACCGCCATGTCGCCTTGTCCGTTGGCAACAAACATAGCGGCGATAGGCTACATCAGCAAGGATGTGGAGGATGGCAGGCGCATCCTTCGCAATGGCATTTCCTATACGTTGGGGCGCATGGTGGCCTATTCGGTATTGGGCATCGCCCTCATCCTGCTGATACGCAAAGGAGCCAGCGCATTCGGCATACAAGAAGTCCTTGCGCAGTGGGGAACCTATCTGCTCGGTCCCATGTTGATGGCCATAGGCCTCTACATGCTGATAGCCAAGTATGTCAGCTTTCCCCAATTGGGCTGTCATGGTTGGGGAGGAAAACGGTTCAGAGGATGGGCGGGGGCCTTTGTGTTGGGCGTGCTCTTTGCCATGGCGTTTTGCCCCACGAGCGCCGTGTTTTATTTTGGCATGCTGATTCCCATGTCGGCCTACGCCCACGCAGGGTGGCTGCTTCCAGTAGTCTTTGCCTTGGCCACTGCCATCCCGGTGGTCCTTGTGGCATGGGTGCTCGCGTTTAGCGTGGGAAAGATAGGTGATGTGTATCATAGGATTGAGGTTGTACAAAAATGGGCGTCAGTCATTGTCGCCGTTGTGTTTTTGCTGGTAGGGACACTTGTATGTGTCAGAACTTATATTCTTTAAAAGGGAAACGTATGGACATTAAAATTTTAGGCTCGGGATGCTCCCGTTGCAAGAAAACTTATGAGACAGTGAAGCGTGTGGTTGAAGAGGGCCAATTGGAGGCCACGGTGGAATATGTGACCGACATTGCCAAAATCCTCGACTACAACATCCTGTCCATGCCCGCCATTGTCATCGATGGCAAGGTGGTGTTGAACGGCCAAGTGCCAACGGCCGACAAAGTGAGGCAACTGCTTGAGGCAGGGGAGTAGAAACAAGGAACGCACATGAAGAAGGCGACCTACCTTACACTGCTCCTCTGTCTGTTCAGCCTCTTCACCGTCTGCGCGCAGAGGAAGAAAGCAACGGACATGAAAATCGGTGGTGGCAACATGGAAGACAGTGTCAGGCTGCAATTCGACTATACGCTGAATGGCAAGCCCTACGACTATACGCTCATAGAGTTTGGCTCGCACTATTGCGTGCCCTGCAGGCTGATGGAAAGCGTGGTTGACTCCGTAAGAGCCACCCGCCTGAAAGTAAACATCCGCTTTGTCGATGCGGCAAAAGAGGCAAATGCCTGTTGGCTGGACTATTTTCGTATAGACATCATTCCCCAGCAGGTCGTCATGGACCGACGAGGGAAAACCATTTTCCGCCACAGGGGATATATACCGTATAAAGAATTAGTTGAACACTTTAAATAACGATTGGTTATGAAAGAAATTGAAATTTTCGACCCGGCCATGTGCTGCTCTACTGGCGTTTGCGGTCCTAATGTTGACAAGAACTTACTGCGTATCGCCACGCTCATTGACGCATTGAAGAATATGGGCATTGAGGTGAAACGCCATAATCTGAGCAGTGAACCACAAGCCTTTATCCATAACGAAAAGGTGAAGCAACTGCTTCAGAAGAAAGGCGCCGACGTGCTACCTATAACCCTCGTCGGGGGCGAGATTGCCGCCGTCGGGCAATATCCCACTACGGCACAGATGAGCGAGTGGACAGGCAAGGATCTGGGATTTGTTCCTGTAAGACAAAGCGCTTGCTGTGAAGAAGAATCCAGCGACGGCGGTTGCTGCTGCGGTGGAGAGCATGAGGACAGCAACGACAACGGTTGCTGCTGCAGAAAATAGATGAAGCTATGAAGAAATATGCTATACAAGAGGTGGAGCAGCAGAAATATCTGTTCTTCACCGGTAAGGGTGGCGTGGGCAAGACAAGCCTTGCCTGCGCCACCGCCATCGCCATGGCTGACAGCGGCGAGCGGGTGTTGCTCATCAGCACCGACCCTGCCTCGAACCTTCAAGACGTTTTCCATCAGGACATCTCGCAGCATGGCACAAACATTGCGGAAGTGCCGCAGCTGACGGTCGTCAACCTCGACCCCGTCAAGGCGGCTGAGGAATACCGCGAGTCAGTGGTAGGCCCTTACCGCGGCATTTTGCCCGACTCAGCCATCGCCAACATGGAGGAACAGCTGTCGGGTTCCTGCACGGTTGAGATAGCCGCCTTCAACCAGTTCGCCGACTTCCTCACCAACGAGGCCGACGCGCGCAGGTACGACCACATCATCTTCGACACGGCTCCCACTGGCCACACGCTGCGCATGCTCCAGCTGCCAACGGCCTGGACATCTTTCATTAAAACGAGCAAGCACGGAGCTTCGTGTCTTGGACAGCTCTCGGGATTGGAGTCGCGCAAGGAGGTCTACCGTCAGGCGGTGGACAACCTCGCCGACGGCAACAAGACCCGACTGATTCTCGTCAGCCGTCCCCAGGAGGCAGCTCTCAAGGAGGCAGCCCGCTCGGCTCGTGAGCTGGCGCAGCTCGGTATCGACAACCAACTGTTGGTGATCAATGGCATCATGGACTCGCCCGATAATGGCGACCCACTTGCCCAGGAGATGTTCACCACCCAGCAGCGGGCCTTCAGTGGAATGCCAGAGGCTCTCGCCACGATGGAGGCACAGTTTGTACCTCTGCGCTCTTACAACATGGACACCGTGGACAACATCCGCAAGATGCTCATCGGCGACCATGCGGCAATCGTTCAGCCGACAGGAGCAGCAACTGGTTACAAAACGCTCGACGACCTCATCCGCACGCTCCACGACGAGGGCAAGCGTGTGGTGTTCACCATGGGCAAGGGCGGCGTTGGCAAGACGACCATCGCCATGCAAATAGCCTTGGGGTTGAAAGCGTTGGGCGACGACGTACTGCTCACCACTACCGACCCGGCCAATCATCTCAATGCGCGGCAGGTTGGGCAAGTGGGCGTCGAGGTGGCAGTCATCGACGAGCGGAAAGTGTTGGAGGCTTATAAGGCCGAGGTCAGACAGAAGGCACGGGAGGCCGGAGTCACCGACTTCTCCTATATTGATGAGGACTTGCGCAGCCCCTGCACCCAGGAGATAGCTGTGTTCCGCCGCTTTGCCGACATCGTGATGCGGGCCGACAGCAAGACTGTGGTCATCGACACGGCTCCCACAGGCCATGCCCTGCTCCTGCTCGACTCCACGCAGAGCTATGACCGGCAGATTGCCCACAACGAGGGCGACGCGCCCATCGCCGTTCAGCGCCTGTTGCCCCGGCTGCGCGACGAGGGCCAATCGGCTTTTATCATCGTCACGCTGCCCGAGCCCACGCCCGTGTTGGAGGTCCAACGGCTGCGTGCCGACTTGCAGCGTGCCGGCATCCACCAGTGTTGGTGGGTCGTCAACCAGTGTCTGGCGCTGAACCACACCGCCGACCCTTTCCTGCAGGCCAAGGCATCTAATGAGATGAAATGGATCAAGGAGGTGGAGCGCATCACCGACGGGCATGTCATCTTGCGTCCATGGCTCAAACAAGAAAAAGAAAGGTCTTTGCAGACATAATGGATAAACTATCAATCATGGAAGAAAGAAAAATTGGATTCTTTGACAAGTACCTCACCCTGTGGGTACTGTTGTGTATTGTTGCGGACATTGCCGTGGGCAAGTTCCTGCCCGTCATCCCGCAGACACTCTCGCAGTTCGAGTATGCCCACGTGAGCATTCCCGTGGCCATCCTCATCTGGGTGATGATCTACCCGATGATGATGAAAGTGGACTTCCATAGCGTAAGGGACGTGGCCAAGCACCCCAAGGGGCTGGTCGTGACGTGCGTGGTCAACTGGCTCGTAAAGCCGTTCACGATGTTCGCCATCGCGTGGTTCTTCCTCTTCGTGGTCTTCCAACGGTGGATTCCAGCGGGGCTGGCTCACGAATATTTGGCTGGAGCCGTGCTCTTGGGCGCCGCGCCCTGCACGGCGATGGTGTTCATTTGGAGCTACCTGTCCGACGGCAATCCAGCCTATACGCTCGTGCAGGTGGCTGTCAACGACCTCATCATCCTCGTGGCCTTTGCCCCCATCGTAGCCCTGCTCTTGGGTGTGGGCGGCGTGCAGATTCCCTACGATACGCTCCTTTTGAGCGTTGTGCTCTTTGTTGTGCTGCCGCTCATTGCCGGAATCATCACACGCACGACCGTCGTCAGACGCAAGGGCAAGGAGTATTTCGAGCAAGTCTTCGTCCACAAGTTCGACCGCTACACCACAGCCGGGTTGCTGCTCACGCTCATCATTCTCTTCTCTTTCCAGGGCGAGACCATTCTCAGCAATCCGCTGCATATCGTGCTCATTGCTGTGCCGCTCATTCTCCAGACCTACCTCATCTTTGCCTTTGCCTACGGATGGGCCAAGGCTTGGCGCCTGCCCTACGACATCGCCGCCCCGGCAGGAATGATTGGAGCCTCCAACTTCTTTGAGCTGGCCGTGGCCGTAGCCATCAGTCTCTTCGGGTTGCGGAGTGGGGCAGCGTTGGCCACCACGGTTGGCGTGCTCACCGAAGTGCCCATCATGCTCTCGTTGGTTAGGATAGCCAAGTCGACGAAATGCAAATTCGTAGGATAATGAAAGGCCTGCGACATCAGCATTCTTTTTGCTGATAAAACGAAGAATGAAATCCAAGGTTTGTTCCCTCAAGAGGCAAGAGGAATGAGAACCGGCATAGACGTTCACCACCTTAAGATTGTAGGAAAATCATGGTCAGTCTTTTGCTCCTAATAGTGCAATGGGCCAGAAGCTATGGGGTAGCTTGGCGAGCAATCTCGCAGCCCCCATAGCTTCTGGCCCACACCATAGGTGTCAAGCCTGCCCATGAAGAAAGTCTCCATAGCGTAAAATTGCCTTACGGCATAAACATAAAATAAAGCAGCACAAGAGTTCGTTGGTAAGAAAAACATCATCTTTGAAAGCGATTATGGATATCCTTCATGCCATTCACTAATTGGTGTACCTCTTTCGATGTTAAACAAAAATTAAAATTAGCCAACGCAGTGGATAATCAGCAATTTATTATTATTTTTGCATTTTAAGAAAGAATGATAGAAAAAGACAGCATACATGAGCGAACCTTTAGCTGAAAGAATGCGCCCGCAGACATTGGACGAATATGTTGGACAGCAGCACCTTGTTGGAGAGGGTGCTGTATTGCGCAGGATGCTTGAGTCTGGGCGGATCCCTTCTTTTATTCTTTGGGGACCTCCGGGTGTGGGGAAGACTACCTTGGCACGCATTGTGGCCCGGCAGTTGAAAGTGCCCTTCTATACTCTCTCAGCCGTAACGAGTGGCGTGAAGGAAGTGAGGGAAGTGATAGAGCGGGCTAAGAACAGCAGTTTCTTCAATACTACCTCTCCCATTCTCTTTATTGATGAAATCCACCGTTTCTCCAAATCCCAGCAAGATACCCTGTTAGGAGCTGTGGAGCATGGCACAGTGACGCTCATTGGCGCCACTACGGAGAACCCCAGTTTTGAGGTGATCCGTCCGTTGCTCTCGCGGTGTCAGGTCTATGTGCTGAAGCCTCTCGACAAGCAAGATCTACAACGCCTGCTGGAAAGGGCCATCACAGAAGATGCCGAATTGAGCAAGAAACACATTGAGCTCAAAGAGACTGGGGCGATGATGCGCTACAGCGGAGGAGATGCCCGCCGATTGCTCAACATCTTAGAACTCGTGGCCGGCGCGGCCGGTGAGAAAGATGTCATCATTACTGACGAGCTTGTAGAAGAGCGCCTGCAGGCCAATCCCCTGGGTTATGACAAGCAAGGTGAACTGCACTACGATCTGGCGTCGGCTTTTATCAAGAGCATCCGCGGCAGCGACCCCGATGCAGCACTCTACTATCTGGCCCGGATGATTGAAGGCGGAGAAGATCCGCAGTTCATTGCCCGTCGCCTGGTGATCAGTGCTGCTGAGGATGTGGGCTTAGCCAACCCTAACGCCCTTCTGTTAGCCAACGCCGCCTTTGATGCCGTAAGCCGGATTGGTTGGCCTGAGGGCAGAATTCCCTTGGCTGAGGCTACGGTATACCTGGCTGCTTCGCGCAAAAGCAACTCTGCCTACAAAGGCATTGGCGCGGCACAACAACTCGTGAGAGAGACCGGCAACCTGCCTGTACCCCTCCACCTGCGCAATGCCCCAACGGCACTTATGGCTCAGTTAGGTTACAATGACGGATATAAGTATGCCCACGATTATACAGACAACTTCGTGAACCAACAGTATCTACCAGACGCCATAAAGGACCGTCGCCTCTGGCAAGCCCAGCACTCGCCCATGGAAGAAAAACTCTATCAGCAGATGGTCAACTGCTGGGGCGAACGGTATAAATAAACGTTGCCGATAATAGAAATTTAAGGATTTTCGGATAAAAATAAGAAACTAAACAAAATAGAAATAACATTATGAATATTGTAATATTGGACGGCTATGCCGCCAACCCCGGTGATCTGTCGTGGGACAGATTCAAGACTTTGGGCGATTTGACAGTTTATCCCCGCTCTCGCCGCGAGGAAGTGGTGGAACGGGCACATGATGCAGAAATTATTCTCACGAACAAAGTATCTATTGACGACGAGCTGATGGGGAAACTGCCCAAACTCAGATATATTGGCGTGCTGGCCACGGGCTACAACATCATTGACACGCAGGCTGCCCGCAAACGTGGCATTGTGGTGACCAATATCCCTGCCTACAGTACGATGTCGGTGGCACAAATGGTGTTCGCTCACATTCTCAATATTACCAACCATGTGGCTCACTACGCTGATGCAACACGCAAAGGAATATGGAGCAGCAAACCCGACTTCTGCTATTGGGACACGCCGCTGCCCGAATTGGCTGGAAAGACATTAGGAATCGTGGGACTGGGACATATCGGCACAGCTGTAGCGAAGATTGGACATAGCTTCGGCATGTATATTTCGGCCTATACGCGAAAGAACTCCCAAGACCTTCCCGAATGGATACAAAAGACGACAATGGACGGACTGTTTGCGGTGAGCGACATTCTGACCCTCCACTGTCCGCTCACCCACGAGACCCGGGAAATCGTGTGCCATAAGACGCTGTCACGAATGAAAAAGGGAGCTATCGTCATCAACACGGGTCGAGGTCCACTTGTCAACGAGGCAGATGTAGCCGCAGCTCTCAGGTCGGGACACTTAGCTGCCTACGGAGCAGACGTAATGACCGAAGAACCTCCCAAGAGTGACAATCCCCTCATTGGTGAGCCTCATGCCTTTATCACTCCCCATGTCGCCTGGGCCACACTCGAGGCCAGAAGCAGACTCATGGACATTGCTCTGGGAAACGTCAGGGCCTTTCTCAATGGGGAGCCGAAAAACGTGGTAGATTAAGATGGTGGAACATTTCGACGATCCTGAGTTAGTACACAGTCTGCAACGTATCATCGAATTTCTTGGCACTTTTGCCTTTGCCATCTCCGGGATTCGCCATGCCGCTGCCCAGCATTTTGACTGGTTCGGTGGATTTGTGTGTGGATTTGCCGTAGCCATCGGCGGAGGGACCATACGCGATGTCATGCTCGGTGCGACACCATTCTGGATGACTTCGCCCATGTATATTCTCTGCACGGCGCTCGCCCAAGTGTTTGTAGTTCTCTTTGCTCAATCGCTGAAGCGTCTTGATAACGCCTGGTTTGCGTTTGACACTTTAGGACTTGCTCTATTCACCATCGCTGGTATCCAAAAGACACTCGCCTGCGGTCACCCCTTTTGGGTGGCAATCGTTATGGGATGCATCACGGGAGCCGCTGGAGGAGTGATTAGAGATATCCTGCTCAACAAGGTTCCCGTGATCTTCCACAAGGAAATCTACGCGATGGCCTGTGTGGCTGGTGGCGGACTCTATTGGGCAATGCTGAAGTTGGGCGCTGGTCTTACGTTTACAGTAACAGCCGTTTTCATTGTGATCTGCCTCATTCGATTCTTAGCGGTGAAGTATCATATCTCATTACCCCTGCTGAAAGGCGAAGAACAGCCTTCGCATACCTCACGACGGCAAAGAGAGAAATGAGGGAGTGTGCCAAGTTTTGATGGATCCAGTTGGCATTACAGAATTTATTTTTTAATTTTGCACGGTAAAGGAGAACTCACAGATAAATGTAAATCCACAAAAAATGACGAAATGATCTTAGCAACGATATCAGACGAGGAGCTGCGCAAGGCGGCAGAAGAGGGGACTTGGAACTTCATTGAAGCCGTTAACGGTGCCCTCCTTAAGGCCATCGGAGGAGAGCTAACGGCTGAGAACATAGGTGAACTGAACTCCGATCAAATCACGCTCATAGGCTATGCTGCCCTCCACGAGGAAGTAATGGACGGTGGATTTGTTGAACTCATCCACAATGGCTGGGGAGGTTTCATCTTTCTCAACCCTTTTGCAAAGGCCATGCGTCTTTGGGGCGTTGATGAGCTCGCCACGATGCTTAACAAGGGGCACCGACTGTACTGCAAATACCATAGTGAAATTGAGCGGGACTGCACAGACGATGAATTTATGGCCTTGTTTGAAAAATATCCTGAGTTTGACAGCTTGGACGACACTTTTGTGGAAAATGAGGAATCTTTTACTGACACGGTGGCACGCTACGTGGACAACCACCTGTCCAACTTCGTAAACATAGTATGAATAAGCAAGAACAAGAAATAAGAAAGAAAAGTCCTGTACAGATCAAGAATAAGAAGGCTTCGTTTGAATACTTCTTTGTTGACACATACACTGCAGGAATCGTGTTGACTGGGACGGAGATCAAGAGCATCCGCAACGGCAAGGTGTCGCTCGTGGATACCTACTGTGCAATTTACAATGGCGAAATATGGGTAAAAAATATGTATGTGGCCCCTTATTTCTATGGCAGCTTTGCCAACCATTCTGTGCGCCGGGACAGAAAGCTTCTCCTCACCAAACGAGAAATCAAGAAATTGCAGGAAGCTGAAAAAACACCCGGCATGACCATCGTCCCCACCCTGATCTACATTGACGAGCATGGACGGGCAAAGATGGATATTGCACTGGCCAAAGGCAAGAAACTCTATGATAAGCGTCAAACCTTGCGAGATAAAGAAGACCGACGTGAAATGGACCGGGCAAGAAAGAACTTTTAAAGACCGATATGACAATTCAGGATACTGCCAGACACAAGATTATCGTCCTTGACGGAGCATTAGGAACAAAGATCCAGAGCTATGGCCTTACGGAGGCCGACTTCAGAGGTGTACTTTTCAAGGATCTGCCGGGCCAACTGAAAGGCAACAATGACATGCTTTGCCTGACCCGACCGGACATAGTGGCAGAAATTCACAAGAAATACCTCGAAGCTGGGGCGGATGTGATAGAAACCAACACCTTTTCCTCCCAAACCATCTCACAGGCCGACTACGGTCTGCAACACGCAGCCTGCGAGATGGCTCTCCAAGGAGCAAGGATAGCCCGGCATGTAGCCGATGAATGGTCGACAGCAGAATGGTCTCGGTTTGTGGCGGGCAGCATGGGACCCACCAACCGAATGCTCTCGATGAGCGAAGATGTAGACCATCCTGCAACAAGGTCGATCAGCTATGACCAACTTCTTGAAGCCTACACAGAACAGGCTGCGGCATTGATAGAAGGAGGAGTGGACTTGCTACTGATAGAGACTTGCTTTGACACACTCAACGCCAAATGTGCGGTAGATGCCGCGCGAAGGGCCATGGATAATACGGGACGCGAGGTTCCTGTCATGGTAAGCGTCACGTTCAGCGACAATTCCGGAAGAACATTAAGCGGACAAAATTTAGATGCTTTCATGACGAGCATGGAACCACTTGGACTTTGGGCGATCGGGGTGAACTGCGGCATGGGGGCGCGCCAATTGATGCCCTATGTAAAGCAGATGGCAGCCAAGTCGCCTGTACTTGTCGGCGCATACCCCAATGCCGGACTGCCCAATGCCATGGGAGAATACGACGAGTCACCAGAAAGCATGGCCGACGAAATGAAGGAATTTCTCGATGAAGGGCTGCTAAACATTATCGGGGGATGCTGCGGTACTGACGAGCATTTCATTCAACTATTTGCCCGCATGGCTAAGGATCGTGTTCCACGTCAACCGGCCCCGCGCGACGGGCGACTGAGGCTGTCGGGCCTCGACATGCTGGAAAAGACCGATGAGATCAGATTCGTCAACGTAGGTGAACGCTGCAACGTTGCCGGATCGAGAAAGTTTCTCAGACTCATCAACGAGAAGAAATACGACGAGGCTCTGGCTATCGCCCGCAAGCAGGTAGCCGACGGCGCGCTCGTGATTGATGTGAATATGGACGACGCCATGCTTGATGCCCGCAAGGAGATGACGACATTTCTGAACCTCATCGCGACGGAACCCGAGATAGCCAAAGTGCCAGTCATGATCGATTCATCCAACTGGGAAGTGATCAGGGCCGGACTGAAATGTTGTCAAGGCAAGAGCATCGTAAATTCCATCTCGCTCAAGGAAGGCGAGGAAACGTTCATCCGACATGCCAAGGAGGCACGGCGCATGGGCGCAGCTGTTGTGGTGATGCTATTTGACGAACAAGGGCAGGCTGTCAGCTACGAGCGCAAGATAGAAATCGCCCAAAGAAGCTACGATTTGCTCACTCAAAAGGCAGGCATGCCCGACTGTGATATCATTTTCGATCCCAATATTCTCTCCATTGCAACAGGAATGGCAGAACACGACTCTTATGCTGCTGATTATATCAGAGCCGCCGAATGGATCAGAAAGCATTATCCGTTATGCCATATCAGTGGAGGGGTAAGCAATCTAAGCTTCTCTTTCCGCGGAAACAATTATATCCGCGAAGCCATGCATGCAGTCTTCCTCTATCATGCCATCCAGCATGGTATGGATTTTGGTATCGTGAATCCTGCGACTAAAGTCACCTACAACGACATCCCCGCTGATCAGATAGGCATTTTTGAAGATGCCATTCTCTACTGGCGGAAGGGTGCTGCCGATGACCTGATCAGTCTCGCAACAAAGCTCAAAGAGCAACAGGCGGGGAAAGACAACTCTTTGAAAGGTAATCAGTCGGATGAATGGAGAAATGGAAATCTGGAAGATCGCTTGAAATATGCCCTCAGAAAGGGAGTGGGCGACTGGTTATCGACAGATCTGGCCGAGGCACTCCGGCAATATCCCCATGCCATCGACATCATTGAAGGACCACTCATGAATGGGATGAACGAAGTGGGCGATCTGTTCGGCCAAGGCAAGATGTTTCTACCACAGGTGGTGAAAACCGCACGCACCATGAGACAGGCCGTAGACTTCCTTCAACCCTACATTGAGGCAGAAAAGGCGGAAGAGAAAACATCGTCGGGAAAAATTGTCCTGGCAACTGTGAAAGGCGACGTGCACGACATTGGCAAAAATATCGTCGGCGTCGTGCTTGCCTGCAACAACTTTGACATTACTGATTTGGGGATCATGGTGCCAGCAGAGAAGATCGTAGAGACGGCAAAGAGGGAACACGCCGACATGATTGGCCTTAGCGGACTTATCACGCCCTCACTGACAGAAATGGCCAATGTGGCCCGGCTCATGAAAGAATCAGGACTGAATATACCGATTCTTGTGGGTGGAGCAGCCACTACCCTACCCCACACCGCCTTAAAGATTCAGCCGGTCTACGATGGCCCTGTGGTATGGATTAAAGATGCGGCACAGATTGTCGGTGTGGCCAACGCCCTGCTTTCTGAAGCCACTCGTGAAGCATTCAACCGCAAATTAGCAGGCGATTATGAGCAGATACGTCATAAGTATGAAGCCAAACAGCAGAAGCTTCAAGGCATTGAGGAAGCCAGACACAACAAATTGAACCTGTTTAACAATTAGCGTAAAGATATGAGAAAATTAATATTAACATTGTTCTGCGCCATGGCAACGCTCTTGGCGCAAGCGCAAATAGAGATATGGAGCTCTATAGCCAAGGCTCCACGTGATATGAAGACAACTGACTATGGCAAAGCAGAGCCTCTGACACTCGACATCATCAAAGACGGCAGCCGGCAAGTGCTGGTCGACACGGCACGCTTTGTCGTGGAGCGTATCGATCAGGAAATCTCGACAGACTCCATAAAGAGCACAGAACTAAGTGCTACCGACTGGAAGGGGGATGAATACGTGTTTAAGTTCAACCGGGACCTATACGCCGAAAGTCCGTTGATGCGCTACTGTGTGATTATGTTCTCAGCCAACAATCCCTACCAATGGACTTATTATTTCTGTAAAGAACCCAAATAAAAGACAACACCCAGCCTCCGATTCCTCGTTGACGGATAAGGAGACTACAAATAATAGAATAGAGAAAATGTTTCAAAAGAAAAGAAGATGGCACATGATTCCTGGCCAGCCCAAGACAGAACTTGATGAAAAAATAATGTATTGGGAAAGTAAAGGAAAACTTGTACCCACTCGGGATATGGTGCGTACCCCCGAGCAGATTGAAGGTATTCGTAAGGCAGGCGCCGTTAACACTGGCTGCCTCGACGCTGTTGCTAACGCTATCCATGTGGGAATGAACACCCAGGAGATCGACGATATCTGCATGGCCTATTGCAAAGAGCACAATGCTAATCCCTCCTGCCTCAACTACGAGGGCTTCCCAAAGAGCGTCTGCACGAGCATCAATGAGGTAGTCTGCCACGGAATACCCAAGAAGGAAGACGTGCTGCAGCCTGGTGATATCGTCAATGTGGACATGACGCTCAGCGTTGACGGCTATTTCGGCGATGCCTCCCGCATGTTCATCATAGGCGGAAAGACTACCCCTGAGAAGGAACAATTGGTAAGAGTCACCAAAGAATGTCTGGACATCGGTGCAGAGGCTGCCAAGCCCTATTGTTTTGTTGGCGACATCGGCCATGCCATTCAGAAGCATGCAGAGAAATACGGCTACGGCGTGGTGCGCGATCTGTGCGGACATGGAGTCGGACTGGCCATGCATGAAGAGCCAGACATCCTTCATTATGGACATAAGGGTACGGGTATGCTGCTCGTCCCCGGCATGGTGTTCACCATTGAGCCAATGATCAACATGGGCACATGGAAAGTGTTTATCGATGCCGACGATCCCTACGGATGGGAAGTCATAACAGGCGACGAAAAGCCCAGTGCACAGTGGGAGCATACTTTCCTCATGACCGAACACGGTGTGGAAATCCTGTCTTATTAATGTTTAGATTGAATGATGAAAGACATTTATATATTAGGTATAGAATCAAGTTGCGATGACACATCTGCCGCCGTTCTCCGCAATGGTGTGATACTCAGCAACGTCACTGCTTCGCAAGAAGTTCATCGCGCTTACGGCGGTGTTGTTCCCGAGTTGGCTTCCCGTGCTCATCAACAGAATGTTGTTCCCGTTGTTGACCAAGCTATCAAACGAGCAGGCATCACCAAAGAAGACCTCTCGGCTGTAGCCTTCACGCGTGGCCCAGGATTGATGGGCTCACTACTTGTAGGCGTAACCTTTGCGAAAGGTTTTGCCCGGTCATTGGATATCCCCCTCATCGACGTCAACCACCTGCAGGGACACGTGATGGCTCATTTTATCAAGGAGAGCGACGATGACAACTCCCATCCACCCTTCCCTTTCATTTGCTTATTAGTATCGGGCGGCAACTCACAAATTGTAAAGGTGAATGCCTACAACGATATGGAGGTCTTGGGGCAAACCATCGACGACGCTGCAGGCGAAGCCATTGATAAGTGTTCAAAAGTAATGGGATTGGGTTATCCGGGTGGCCCCATCATCGACAAACTTGCCCGCCAGGGAAATCCGCAGGCATTCAAGTTCTCTGAGCCTCACATTCCGGGACTCGACTATTCTTTCTCTGGATTGAAGACCAGCTTCCTGTATAACTTGCGTAAATGGGTTGCTGAGGATCCAGACTTTGTAGAGCATCACAAGGAAGACCTCGCTGCCAGTCTCGAACACACTATTGTCGATATTCTTATGAAGAAGCTTCGCTTAACTGTTAAACAGACAGGTATCAAACATGTGGCTGTAGCTGGAGGGGTCAGTGCCAATAATGGCCTACGCAATGCTTTTCGCGAACACGCCGCAAAGTACGGTTGGACCATCTATATACCCAAGTTCAGCTATACAACAGACAATGCGGCCATGATAGCCTGTGTTGGTACATTTAAATATCGCGACAAGGCTTTCGCCTCTATCGACCTGCCCGCTTTTTCAAAGGTTACCTTTCAATAATTTTGGGGAATGAAGGGCAACAACTTCATTCCCAACAAATTAGAGATAAAGAATACAAAATAATTTACGATAATATGGAATTTGAATCAAAAGTCTTGAGCAAGGAGATCCAGCAGGTTCTCTATGACAACGGAAAAACGCTGGGTACAGCCGAAAGTTGTACAGGCGGGCGCATTGCCGAAGCCATTATTGCCACCCCCGGGGCAAGCAACTACTTCAAAGGGGGCATCATCTGCTATACCAACGAGGTGAAAGAACGGCTTCTCCACGTATCTCACCAAGTGCTGGAAGAACAGACAGCTGTCTGCGAAGAAGTTGCCCGCGAGATGGTCATCGGTGCTTGCGACGCTCTCAATTGCGATTATGCACTTTCGGCTACGGGTATAGCCGGCCCCGACGGAGGTACTCCCGACATCCCCGTTGGTACAATTTGGCTGGGATATGGATCAAAAGATGAAGTGAAAACTTTTAAGCTCACTGAAGATGACGGACGAGACTTAAACTTAAGTCACGCGACGAATCAAGTATTGAAACTCTTTTTAGAATACTTAAAATCACATCTCTAAACCACATGAAGGTCAGATTATTCACTATAGCCGCTGTGCTGTTCCCCTTATGGGCGACGGCACAGCGGTTGTCGGTTGATATCAATAATTGGCAATTCTCAAGAGATCAACAACATTGGCAACAAGTGAAAGTTCCCCACGATTGGGCCATTGCTGGTCCATTCGACAAGAAATGGGATCTACAATATGTTGCTATCGCACAGAATGGCGAAACCGAGAAGACGGAAAAATCAGGACGGTCTGGAGCTCTGCCATGGATAGGTAAAGGCTATTATCGCACCCACATCGATGGCACCCGGCTCCAAGGAAAACGGGTTGTCCTGGCTTTTGATGGAGCTATGGCCGACCCCCACGTTTTTGTCAACGGCAAAGAGGCAGGGCGATGGGCTTATGGCTATAATGCCTTCCGTATCAATATCACCCCATTTATAAAACCAGGCAACAACCTCATCGAGGTAAATCTCAACAATCTTGAGGAGAGTAGCCGATGGTACCCCGGTGGTGGAATCTATCGTCCCGTCCACCTCATTGCCACTTCGCCCAATGCTATTGACGACTGGTCGGTCTTCTGCCACACAATTTCTGCTAACGACAAAGAAGCTGTTCTTGGGGTTTCGGCTGCCCTTACCGACAGCAGCAATCAGAAACTTACCTATACCCTAAAGGATTGCCAAGGACATACTGTAGCTTCAGCCGAAGGAACAGGCCAACTTAGCCTCAGAGTGGCCAATCCAAAGTTGTGGTCGCCCGACCACCCTTATCTCTATACCCTCACGGTGGCCTACAATGATGGAGGAAGGTGCCGCGATGCTTACTCCTTGAAAACGGGCATTCGCACCCTCACCATTGGCAAAGAAGGTGTCAGACTAAACGGCAGGCCACTCCCTATCAAGGGAGTATGTCTTCATCATGACCTCGGGCCATTAGGTGCGGCTGTCAACAAAGCTGCCATTATCCGCCAAGTCAATATTCTTAAAGACATGGGGGCAAACGCCATCAGGACCTCCCACAATATGCCCTCTCAGACCCAAATGCAGGTTTACGACTCTTTGGGGATCGTAGTGATGGCCGAGAGCTTCGACATGTGGCTCTATCCCAAATGCCAAAACGGGTATGCCCGGCTCTTCAAGGACTGGGCTGACAGAGACATTACCAACCTTGTCCTCGCAAATCGAAACCATCCCTCGCTTATCATGTACAGTATTGGCAATGAGATTCCAGAGCAGTGGAGTGACGAAGGACGTGAAACAGCCCGCCATCTGCAAGATCTCTGCCATCGTCTCGACCCGACAAGAATGGTCACGCAAGGAATGGACCGTCCCGATGATGCTTTGAAGTCAGGGTTTGCGCAAGTGATGGATATTCCAGGATTCAACTATCGGGTATGGAAATATCCTAAAGATATCAGCCACCTCACATGTGGATATTTGCTCGGTTCCGAGACAGCCAGCACCATCAGTTCGCGTGGCATATACAAGTTTCCTGTCACTTGGGGGGCAAATATCACCTATCCTGATGGCCAATGCAACGGCTACGATACGCAATGGTGTCCCTGGAGCAACCTGCCCGAAGAAGATTTCATGGCCCAAAGCGATGCATCCTATACCATAGGACAGTTTGTATGGACGGGATTCGACTACCTGGGGGAACCAACGCCCTACGACAGCTATTGGCCAGCACGAAGCAGCTATTTTGGCATTTGCGACCTTGCCGGCCTACCGAAGGACCGTTATTACCTCTACCGCTCAGTCTGGAATACGAAGGAAAACACTGTCCACGTTCTGCCACACTGGACTTGGCCGGGCCGGGAAGGACAGATCACTCCTGTTTTTGTCTATACCAGCTATCCTTCAGCAGAACTTTTTATCAATGGCAAAAGTATGGGCAAGCGCACAAAATTGTCCATCACCGATGGAGAGTATAATACAGGACGCCCAGCCACCCCTTCAGATGCAGAGCGGCGTGCTGCACGCTACCGACTAATGTGGAAAGATATTAAGTATGAGCCAGGCGAACTGAAAGTGATTTGTTATGATGATTCTGGCAATCAGGCAGCTGAAATATCAGAACACACGGCAGGCAAGGCATGTGCTATAAAACTCCAAGCCGATCGGGACACCATTCAGGCCGATGGCAGCGACTTGGCCTACATAACCGTGTTCTTGACTGACAAAGATGGCTACCCGATACCAACAGCAGAAGACGAACTGCAGTTCACAGTTAGTGGGGCTGGCACATTTAAAGCGGTTTGCAATGGAGATGCAACAAGTCTTGAATCCTTTGTCAAACCTCAGATGAAACTTTTCAGCGGCAAGCTCGTGGTTACAATTCAAGCTTCTAAACAGAAGGGCGACATCATACTGAAGGTGAATGATGTTAATCAACCTCAGCTTTCGGCAGAAATGAGACTGATAGCTGAATGATATATTCTTTTACAAATAGAGGATGCATCCACCAACATCTTGGATGTATCCTCTACTTTTTATTTACCAATAACCACTTTCCTATCTTTTCGAGGCCGTGGACTTCGACTATCTGAATCCCCAAAGACTCCAAGACCAAGCCGAGAAGAATAGCCTTGGAGGTGAGGCTTCAAACCACTTAGCAGCTATCTGTCAGCTAACCCCTGATTCCCAATTGGTAATGTCTCTCCATAGGGTATCTTCCTGTAGCAATTGGCACAGACACATATTGTTACAATTAGTCTTGTCGGACTGATCTTGCAGGTGTGTTTTGTCTGACAATGCGATGCAGAGAATTTGCAAAATAGGTTTATCGCTCCAATTCATATCATGATGAGCAATAGCTACCAGACAGTAGGTTATGATGTAGATGAAAATCTGAATGCGAACGCCATTTTCCGTAGTGCCCCAAAACTTCTCTTAAAGTGCGGGCCCCCAGATGGCAGCCGGCGGGCTCCCAATTGTCACCCCGCTGGCTCGCATAAGGCTGCCGACTGTCTCCCAACTGCAAGCTGCCATCAACAAACAGTCATTGAATAATGAAAAGACGAAAATTGGGAAGTGACTTCACCTTTTCTGGAGAATGCCTACATTCATACGTCTCCATAAGCATGCCGGTACACATCTCCAAAGAAAGACAAGCACCCGATAGCGCCAATCTATAATCACTACATGACGATGTGCCTCAACGGCCCTCATGATTCTATCTACAGCGTAACCTAAAGGCATGGTCATTGGAAAGTGACTGCCTTTCAGTAAAGGCGTATCAATGAATCCAGGTCTGATCTCCGTGAATCCGACTTTGGTCTTGCTTACGTGAGCTTGCTGCTCCAAAGCTTGTAAATAGAAATGCTGAAAAGCTTTTGTTGCGCTATAGCTTGGGGCAGCTCCCAATCCGCGGACACCTGCAATACTTGAAACAACTGCAATATGTCCACCTCCTTGTGCTGTCATCAGCCGATAAGCTTCACCTACCATGCGGGTGAACCCATAAGCATTGGTGAGGACCGTTGATTCTTCGATGTCCGGAAGGAGCGAGGCGTTCATCTTGCCTATGCCTGAGACATGAAAATAGAGATCAACATGTCCCATGCGCTGGAAGATTTGATCCAGTAGAGTAACAGCCGAATCTTCACAGACATCTAATTGCACAGCTATGGAACCATTTGGGGCTTTATCCAATAGTGGCAACAACAAAGACCTGCGACGTGCTGCCAAGGCGACTCGCCAACCTTTGGTAATCAACCGCGAAGCTATTTCCTGCCCTATGCCTGAGCTCGCACCTACAACTATTGCTGTATTCATCTTTGGTTCTACTTTTTATAGTACTCTTTGTCCGTTCTCCCACACAAAATTGTTGTGCGCATTCCCAAACATCTGTTCCGAAAAAGCCGTTTGAAAATTAGCATCTCTTATAGTATCTTTTGTTCTATGTCTCTTTTCTCGTTTTACAACTGTAATGAGTCGTAGATCACCTGACGGTGATGTGGAAACATCCTTGGTTTACCTCATATTTGATATAGCATCTGTTGTCTTGTCTCAGATCGTCAAGGACTTCGGCCAACACCCATTTCAACGTATCATTCCTTACAGCCCTTCTGTTCGGACCTTCCGGATCTTCTATCGTTTTATAACGGTTGTAGCAGAGATCAAAAGTAGTACCATATCGATGACAGCTATTTTGTGACGCGTTGGAATTATGTCCACGCAATTTCTGCATATCATACTCACTACGCATCACACTGGTAACTATCACTTTGTGCAAAGGAATCCCCTTGTGCTGAAGGCTGTCGAAAAAATTTCGGCCAATATCCTGCAAAAGGACAGAAGCTCGGGGCACAAGAAATGGCTGGCTGTTGCGCAATCTGTCAACATAGAAATAGGGATTGCTGCCAACGTAGACAAGCCGGTTCTTCCGCTTATCCATATCGGCAGTATTATCGGAAGGCCTAACTCCCCAACGCTGGGCTGCGAGCAACTGAACGTCGTTGAGATCGGGAAAGGTGTTACCAAAATTAGGCACACTGTATATTCTCTCTTTAACAAGTCTTCCATCATGCTTGAAGAATTCGATTCCCTTGGGCAGAGGTATACTCATGCAGCTGTCGTAGCGAAAAGACATGGGTGTTGGTGTTACCTCCGAGACCGACAAAGATGTGTTCTGTGCTTCCTTATCGGGCCTCGTGATCTCCGCCGAAGACTTATGATCTGTAGCAATGCCTGGAAAAATAAGGCGCACGAGAGCTAAGAGGAATGTTGCAATCAGAAAGCCAAGCAGGAATTGTTTCTTTTTTATCTTTTTCATGAAAAACTTCTTTTGCGTTGACGAGCAGATCGGAAGTCGACAATTCTATCACATCACCTCAGCCTCTTTAATCCATTGTGTCGACATGGCATCCGAAGGCATTCGCCAGTCGCCACGGGGACTGAGACTGACACTTCCCACTTTAGGCCCGTCGGGCAGACAACTTCGCTTAAATTGCTGGGCAAAGAAGCGGCGCAAGAAAGTAAGCAACCATTTCTTGATTTCATCGCCATCATGATGAGACGCAAAAGCACGATCAGGATGATCAAAAGCGTTCTTGGCCATAAGAAAGATCTTTCGAGGTGAAAAGCCCAACCGCAAAAAATAGTAGAGGAAGAAGTCGTGGAGCTCATAAGGGCCTACAAGGTCCTCCGTCTTTTGCTGGATATTACCGTTATCATCGGCCGGTATCAATTCTGGAGATATTGGTGTATCTATAATATCAAGAAGAATAGCCTTTGATGTGGCATCAAGCTGCGATGCAGCATAAGCCACAAGGGTCTTAATGAGCGTTTTAGGAATGGAGCTGTTTACTCCATACATGCTCATATGGTCGCCATTGTAAGTGGCCCATCCTAAAGCCAATTCCGAAAGGTCACCGGTTCCAACGACCAAGCCTCCTACTTGATTGCTCAAGTCCATAAGTATTTGCGTACGCTCGCGTGCTTGTCCATTCTCATATGTGACATCATGAACATGAATGTCATGACCAATGTCCTCAAAATGCTGGGTCACACTCTTGGCTATAGATATCTCTCGGATACTGATACCAAGGCTCTCCATAAGATGAATGGCATTATGATATGTGCGATCGGTAGTACCAAATCCTGGCATTGTTACGCCATAAATACCTTTTCGGTCAAGTCTCAACAACTGAAAAGCTCTAACACAGACTAACAATGCAAGGGTCGAATCAAGTCCACCGCTGATCCCCAACACCACTTTGCTACTATGGGTATGTTGCAGACGCTTCACCAATCCCATAGCTTGAATGGTAAAAATATCCTCACAGGTTGAATCACGCTTCTCATCTGTCGGAACAAAGGGAAGCGGATCAAAATGGCGTTCGAGTTTAAACGGATGATTATGCACGGACTCACAGTGAATAGTGCATACAGACTCGCTGAGCATCCTGCGTTGAGCATTAACGAATGTAGTATTTGTTCGTCGTTCTGTTCGAAGGCGTTCTATATCGATTTGTGCAGTTTGCAAGTAGGGATCCATCGAAAAACGCTTGCTTTCTGCCAACAGTTGCCCGTTCTCATAGATAATGGCATTTCCACCATAGACCACGTCCTGTGTGCTCTCACCGAATCCACATCCACTGTAAACATAGCCGGATATGGTACGGGCACTCTGCTGAGACAGCAAACTCTCAAGATAGGCATGTTTGCCAATAAGCTCGTCACTGGCCGAAAGATTGAAAATCAAGTCGGCTCCGGCAAGAGCCAAATGATTACTGGGAGGAGTTGGTGCCCAAACATCCTCACAGATCTCAATACCAAAGCGGACTCCTTCAGCAGTAGTAAACAACATGGGGTCGGAATGAACAATAAGCTGCTCACCAGCATAGTTTACGGGAGTTGGTCGCAAGTCTTGAGAAGAAGCGAACCAGCGCTTCTCATAAAATTCGGCATAATTGGGCAAATAAGTTTTCGGAACGATGCCCAACAACTTGCCTTTCTGGAAGACTATCGCAGCGTTGAGCAACAAATCTCCCGCAGGCACTGGCGCTCCTACAATAACGATAACGTCTTTGTCGGCAGAGAACCGGACAAGTCGCGCAACAGCAGCCTCAGATGAAGATAATAATTGAGACTGGCGAAACAGGTCTTGGCAAGTGTACCCGGTTATAGACAACTCGGGAAAGACAACAATTTCAACGCCCTGCGTCTCGGCCTGCAAAATAAGTTGCTCTATCTGATTGCAGTTGTATTCACAGTCGGCCACTCTCACCGTCGGGACAGCAGCCGCGACCTTTAAGAATCCATAGTTCATAGTCGTAGTCCTAATTATCTGATCGTAACTTGTGTGGCCCCATACCCATATTCCTGGAACGATGCATCTTGATAAGTATATTTCTTATAGCGGTATTGCAGATCATTGATGAGAGCACGTCGCAAAACGCCTTCGCCCTTACCGTGGATGAAAACGATCTTTGTCCCCTTAGCTTTCGCAAACTCGGCCAATGTGTCTCGGAAGATCTTCAATTGATAATTTAGAATGTCCACATTGCTCATACCATTTGTAGTCTCTAAAATCTCATTCGCATGAAGGTCTACGACAACGGTATTGTCCAAAGAGCGATATCTGTAATAGGGAGAATGCTTCTTATTGCCTTTACTCTGACTGTCATCATATCGTCTTAAGGGCTCCTCAGCCGAAGACTTGGAATGGATTCTGGCTTGTGATTTAGTGTCTGTTTCCTTTGCTGTTTCGTTTGAAGAAAACATCTGACGTTTCATCTCCTGAGCGTCAATGGTTGTCGTTATCATGGGCTTGTCCTCTTCGACAAGTTTGAACATCAGCACAGGGGACTCGAAATATATCGTCTTTTCATAACAATGATATTTATAGAAACGAACCGGATTAATACGGAACCTTAAATCTATCGGTGACTTCGGCACATAAGGCTTTGTGGATTTAAAAGCCAACAACTGGATGCCGATATGCTGCATCTCATCCAAATCCTCAAAACCTACTTCTTCCAAGAAGAGCTTTGTATTTGGCTCTACATAGCCACGTTGTCTTAAAGTCCAATTGTTTCCCTCCGCAACACTGTAAACATAAAGCATGTCGTAATTGCAGTCATTGATAAGGTATACCTCGAAACGGGTATTTGAGAGGTTCTTGACATCCATCGGCACAAAGGCAAGGATCACATTTAGTCTGTTTCCCTCCTTGCGCTCCTCTGGTTTCCGCTGATAGGTAATGTCCCCGTCGGCCGGATCCTCTTCTATTTCAGTTTCTGATTCCGTGGTGTCCTGACCGTCCCGAAGTAACGATGAGATTGATCTACCATCGTGATTTATCGTCTGAGGCTTCTTCTCCCCTCGTTTGCTTACCACACGCGTTGTTGAATAGTCACTATCCTCTTCAACAACTACGTCATTGACAGATGTAGGAATCTGAAAACCATCGGCATCCTCAACCAAAACTATGCTGTTACCCTGAAATCCAGCGACCACACCGCCGCCAACATCATTCAGGAATCTTACTCTATCTCCAATTTTCATATTTTCAAATTTAGAAGTATGTATGTTTGTTCCCCAATCAGCCAATCCACCTTAAGGGATAAGCAACGAACTGTCGCCATAACTCAGAAACCGAAATCCATGGTTGAGAGCATAATCGTAGATTTTACGCCAATCACCATTGACAAATGCACTAACAAGCAACAACAATGTTGATTGAGGTTGGTGAAAATTGGTTAATAACATCTTAACAATCTTATACTTATAACCTGGAGCGATAATGATCTGTGTGCTGGTATGCAATGCTTCCAACCCATCACGGTCCAACCAATCAATAATATTATTAATAGCCTGCACTGGTGTTATGGGAGAACCATTCACAACAACCAATCCCTCGTCATTATGAGGTAAGTCGTAAGGTGCCCACTGCTCAACGTGAAGCTGATCTTCATTAGCCGTTGGATTGAGTGCTATAGCAACGCCCACATAGTATAAGCTCTCCAACGTACGCACACTGGTCGTGCCAATAGCAAAGGCACAAGCGTTATGCTTGACAAGGTTTTGCAAAGTATGCCGATGAACGCAGATAAACTCAGAGTGCATCTCATGACCTTCAATCTCTTTACTTTTAACGGGCTTGAAGGTACCAGCCCCAACATGGAGTGTGACTTCCTCTCGCTCTACGCCCAACCTCTCAATAGCCTCCAGAACTTGATTTGTAAAATGGAGTCCAGCTGTTGGAGCAGCCACACTCCCTTTGATCTTAGAATACACGGTCTGGTAGGTAGTTTTGTCGCTCTCCTCCGTTGCTCTGTTAAGGTATGGAGGAATGGGAAGCTCACCAACAGAATCCAAAATCTCTGCAAAAGAAGTAGAAGGGGCATCCCAGTCGAAGTCAACCCAATAGTTGGTCCCCGTTGCACTATGCGCACTCCGTTCACGATCAAGAGTAGCTTTAAGCATGAGGGACTTGCCGTTAACCGTAAACTCTCGTTGGAGAGAGCCTTCCTTCCACTTCTTCAAGTTGCCAATCATGCATAGCCAGGAGCAATGCCCTGTGGTCTGAAAAATCTGCTCATAGTCTGAAGGTGCTGCCGGCTCCATCAAGAATACCTCGATCAAAGCCCCTGTATCCTTATGAAAATGTAGACGAGCCTGTATGACCCGTGTATTATTGGCCACCATCAGAATACCCGAATGCAAATGCTTAGGCAAATTATAAAAAATATCCTCATTCACCACACCATGATCATAGATAAGCAATTTGCTATGATCACGGGGAGTCACAGGGAACTTCGCAATTCTTTCGGCGGGAAGAGGATAATTGAAATCACTGATTTGTATATGTTTTGTATCCATAGCGTTATCAAATAAGCGATAGAACAAGTGCTGCAACTAAGGTCAAAGTCAACACGTTGAGCACTATATTTATATCAAGAAGGGAATAACCTGTTGAAGTGTATTGAGAGGAGACGTAAGTAATCTTCACACTTACACGTTTATAAATCTTCGCATAAAACAAGTAATAAACAACTACTCCAACCAATGCGCCCCATGCAAGACCACAGACAATATCAAGCGGATAATGTAGACCAAGATAAATCCGTGTATAGCAATTGACAAGTGACCAACAGATCATGAATAGATTGAAAGTTTTATTACGGACAAGCAAGCAAAAAAATACTGCTAAAGACATTGTGTTAGAGGCATGAGCTGAGAAAAAGCCATAATCACCTCCTCTAAACGCATTAACGACATGTACTAAATATTTAATCTCAGGGTCATTAGATGGCCGATAACGTGCAACCAATGGCTTCATGATCAGGTCAGCCATCACATCCGACAAAAAGACACATAAGGCCGCAGATCCCACGACAAGTATAATTTGCTGCATTGTCTCATTGTTTTTGACAACAAGACATACCAAAGCAATATACAAAGGAACCCATGTAAGTCCTGATGTAAGGACCTGCATAAATCCATCCATAAATAGAGAACCGCCTCCATTGAGGTTGAAGAACAGTTCGCGGTCTAAATCCAATAATGACTGAATGTTCATCATTTCACAGATCTGGCGGAGAGAAACACTTAAGAAGCATCGGCCTCATCAAGATGAATCACCCAACCATATTTCTCCTTAATATTATATTTCTTCCAATTGATGTGTAAGTACCCAGCCTTCTCTTCCGTCAGCAAGCTTTATGCCTCTCCAATCAGGAAGACTCTTATCTGATATCTCCACCCGCGTACCTTCGTGGAGAATAAAGGATTCACCAGAGTTCTTTGCTGGTGTTTTTTTCACATTCACAGAACTGGACATGATAATTGCCCCCCGACGATTAATCAACTGCTCTTTCTGCTGAAATGCGAAAAGATTACTCAGCAGGAAAACCACAAAGAAGACAATGCCTCCAAAAAAGCCTATCTTACGCGAAAGAACTGTCGGGCCAAACAAGTAGGTCAGCACCAGCAGTAGCGCGGCTATTATGGAGACAATGGCAGTTGTCGCCCAATTGTCGACACTCGTAAAATTTACAAGTGCCTTATACCAGGTAACAAAAAACATCTCACTTTTCGGAGCTATCTGGTCAATTGTACGTGACCGAGCGAACTCAAGATTAAATCGTATATCTTTATCGCCGGGAGACAACATTGATGCACGCTCATAATTGAGTACGGCATGAGGGACATCCTGTGAACGAAAATAGGCATTGCCCAAATTGTAATAAATGTCAGCACTGGCTCCTTTCTTAAGCAGTTCTTGATAATCCTTTATGGCCTGATGGTAGTTGCCTTTAAGATATTCATTGTCAGCATTCTCCTTTGTAATGGCCCCAGCTTCCATTGGAAAAAGAATAGCCAGAAAAAGAAGTACCGACAAAACTGTCTTCTTAGACTTTTTGTTTTGTTTCATTACATTTTCAATATTCTCTATAGCCGTCATGGCCGACTCGAAAGTTTTACTCATATTGCCCTCTGAATCGCCTGGAGCAAAACGCTCATACTCACACTCATCCAAGGCATTAATAAACTTCTGGATGGTTTCGGGGTTAACACCATGACTTTCCAACATTTCTGAGATATTATCTCGCGAAAGTTTCTCTACAGGCATATTGAGTTTATTGCTGACATAGCCCCATAAAGCACGTAGTACCTCGTCGTAGAATTCACTTCTCTTGCTTGCGAACATTAAATCGCGGGCATGGCGAAGATGCTTGAATGCAATGCGGTTTGCCTTTTTCCCACGCATCTTCACTACATCGGCATTCTCAATGGCACGCTGACGGAAGATGACAAGTAGAATAATAAAAGCAATCAACGGGACTAAAAGGGCTACCCAATAGCTCACACTGCCGAAAAAGAATTCATTCATTGGATGCAGTTCTGTCTCTCCTTGCTTAATGGAATGAATATCCTTATCCTTCATATCATCAAAACTTTCAGACGAACTGGAACCAACACCCTTCCCCACTTCTACTGTGAAAGGCTGAGTACGAAGAGTCCGATACTGATTAAGCTGAGTGTCATAATAAACAAACTCAACAGCCGGTATTGTAAATTTACCCTCATTGCGGGGAACTGCAAGAAAATCATAAATCATATTTCCTTCCACTCCATTTGCTGTGAGTTTGGTCTTGTCCGTCACCTTCGCATCATATTTATCAAAATCCTTTGGGAAGTTGACAACAGGCTGCTTCAATAACTTCAAATTACCAATACCACCGATAACGATACGTAAAGTTATCGGGTTACCAGCTTTCACCGACTGCTTGTCAAGTTGGGCCGAGATGTTGAATCTGCCCACTCCTCCGGAGAATCCAACCGGTTTGGCAGGTAGAGGGTCAACTTGTATAGTAAGCCCTGGAGCTACAATATTTTTCTTTACTTCCACATACCCAGAACCCCCATTAAGGAAAGCCTCCATGGGATCAACTGTACGATTCTGCTGCACGACTATACCGCGGTATGTGATTGGTGGTATCTCAAGTTTGCCCGTCATTTGTGGATACATCACATACTGGCTCCATGTGACGGTCTGATAATTTTTATTGCCTACGCGCTCTATATGAAAGCTTTTCTGCTGTGGCAATGGCACTTCTTGCACATGAAACCCCGTCAGATCAGGCATTTTACCTTCAAGCTGGGTAAGATCAACAGTTGTATAGACTTTGTAAGTAAGCAATACAGGTTCCTGTTCGTGAACCCGTTTCTTGTTGGCACTAACCTTGATAAAAAGTTCATTTCGATTTATTGGTGTTCCCGCCACATCCAATTGCTGACTACTACTCTGATGGTTTCTCGGTGCGCCACCATTAGTTTTTGCTGCTCCAGAGACAGACACTCTTGCACCATTTGAACTAAGCCACCGACCATTCACCATAGCTTTTAATGGCGGCAGGGCATAGTTTCCGGCTTTGGAAGCATAAAGAGTATAAGTTACAGTGAGGGATGAAGAACTGCTCATGTGACCGTTAACCATCATAAAGCTGGATTGCCTTGAAGTATACGGTCCGGCGATAAGTTCCAATCCATTCGGAAAACCGCCAATGCGGAAATCCTCCACATCACTTGTAGAAATCGTATAGCTCAACCGGAAATTTTCTCCTGTAGCCACATGATGTGGCACAGACACAGAAATTCGCTGAGCCATGGCACCTAAAGTGCCAGTAAGAAAGAAAAATATGAAGAAAAGCCATAACAACTTTCCATCTATGCCATATAGAGTATTCTGTTTCATTTTCTTACAGCGACGGCCCAAAGGCCGCACATTAACAGAAGGCGAGAAGCCCTTCTTACTTTTTGAATCTTAATTAGTCTGGTCTATTTTACTGCAAAATTACAATTTTAAAATCAGCCCACATAAAGTCTGTCTCTAAATATTATTAAATAGAGTTCCTTTTTCTCAATTTAAGAATGATAATTAAGCAATATAGATGCTCTACTCCCTCCAAACCCGAAAAAGGAATGGTGAAACCAGGCCACATTCACTCTGCAAGGCGTTTCCTGCAAGGATCCATGCCGTCAGCAAGGAATACGCAATACGAGTGCTTATCTTCTTGCTGATAAAGGACGTGGAAGAAGAGACAGTTCACTTCTTTGAGAGTGTTGGTCCGACCTCTATAAGACTTATCAGAACTTACCAATTCTTCTGAAGTTTTCTGCGCTGTGGTTGCCTCATAGCATCTTTCAACCGCTGCTGGGTAGCTTGTTCCTCCTGCATAGCCGCATTCAAAAGCTGCTCAGCATTGTCTTTGCTCATCTGCTCCTTAGGTTGTGGCTGGTTGTTCGGATTCTGCTTGTCTTGATTCTTATTGTTCTGATTCTGTTGGTTGTTCTTCTTATTATCTTGCTTATTCTTGTTCTGTTTGTTCTTGTTTTGATTCTGTCTCGGCTGGTTTTTCAAGAGCTTTTTACACAAAGCGAGATTATAGCGTGTTTCATTATCATTGGGATTATTACGAAGGCTTTCTTCATAAGCCGTTATAGCCTGCTGATAAAGTTGGTGTTGCTGGCAGACAACTCCCAAATTATGAAATACCATTGCTTTTCGGCGGGATGTTTTCTCCAGTCGACCTGCTATCTCATACTGCTTCACAGCAGCCGAGTCTTTCTTTTGAGCAAAAAGAGCACAGCCCAAATTGTAGTGGGCTTGAGGATTTGCTGAATTCTTACCTACCGCCTTGCGATACTCCACCTCGGCCTGTTCAAACTTCTGTTGATGAAACAACCGATTACCCAGGCGTATATGCCCGCGATCGTTTTGAGCCTGAACGCCAAGAACAAAGATGAATGAACACAATATGGATAGTAAACGTCTCATTTCTTCTTAAATAATTTAAGTTTCAACAAAGCCGGATTTTTGCGGTCTAAGATGCATGCCTCAATGATAAGCAGCACAATGACAAGAATGGCAAAAGCCTGGAACTGCTCATCGAAATCGCTGTAGACAACGCTGTCTGTTTGCCCGGTCTGCAGCTTAGCAATAGCGTTATTGAGCTGTTCCTGAGCATCACTCGTGTTGTCAACATGGATATACGTTCCGTTTCCTGCTTGAGCCAGTTGACGACACATATTTTCATTGAGCGCCGTCATCACCGTCTCTCCTGCTCCATCCTGAAGATAGCCCCCATTGCCCGTTGGTATGGGTGCCCCTTTGGTTCCGCCGACACCTAAAATAAATACATTTATTCCTTTCTTACTTGCTTCTTTAGCGGCATCTTCAGCACCGCCTTCATGATCCTCACCATCGGTGATGAGGATAATAGCCCGGCCAATTTTATCCTGCTGTGTGAAAGAACTCATAGACACACGCAGGGCACGTGCTATATCTGTACCCTGAGTCTGTATGAGAGAGGGCGATATATTCTGTAAGAACATCTTCGCAGAGACATAATCGCTCGTTATGGGAAGTTGTACAAATGCGTCACCTGCAAAAACCACAAGTCCAATACGATCATTATTGAAGTGGTCTACGAGGTTTTCTACAAGCATTTTGCTTTTCTCCAGACGGCTTGGCACAACATCCTGAGCAAGCATCGAATTAGAGATGTCAAGCGCAATGATACATTCGATACCATTACGCTTCTCATGGCTGACTCTTGAGCCCATCTGTGGCCGGGCCAACATGAGAATAATCAGCGTCAAAGCAGCCAAGAGGAGTACGAATTTCACCATTGAACGAATGGGAGAAACATCTGGTGATAATTGCTTGAGCAAATTCTTATCACCTAACTTCTTCCAGTATTTCTTCTGCTTGCGCCACATCCCAAACCTAATCAGCACAAGGAAGGGAATAACCAGCAACAGCCAAAGATATATAGGATCGTCAAATCTGAACATAATTATCTTTATTTACTATGATATCATGGAAGTCTTCTCAAAACTACCATTCGCAACAAGATCTCTAAAAGCAAGCAAATGAATGCCGCCAAAGCAAAGGGCTGATAGGCCTCATAGCGCTTGGAATAGGATTTCACGCTCATTTTAGTCTTTTCAAGCTTGTCAATATCTTTATAGATACGTTTTAACTCAGCGGTATTCGTTGCCCTGTAAAAGTTTCCATCAGTAGTAGAGGCAATATCCATAAGTGTTTTCGTATCAATTTCCACGGGAATATTGATATACTGGACTCCCCCGGCAACAGGCATTGGATAACGTGCCACCTTATTAGTACCCACGCCAATGGTATAGACACGAATGCCAAAACTTTTCGCTATTTGGGCTGCTGTCAGCGGAGAAATATCGCCCATATTGTTACTGCCATCGGTCAGCAAGATTACCACTTTGCTCTTGGCCTTTGATTCTTTGAGCCTGGAGACTGCATTAGCAAGTCCCATACCGATGGCGGTTCCATCTTGAATAAGCCCCCGAGCGGAGATGTCGGTCCTCACATTGTTGAGCAAACTAAGCAACGAGGCATGATCTGTCGTCATAGGGCACTGGGTGAAGGCCTCTCCTGCAAAAATTGTCAGTCCAATATTGTCATTGGGACGACCACTGATAAATTCAGACGCAACCTCCTTGGCAGCCTCCATTCTGTTGGGCTGCAAGTCTTCGGCAAGCATAGAGGTGGAGACATCGATCGCCAACATGATGTCAATACCCTCTACATTCTTCTCATCCCATGCGTTATGAGTCTGGGGGCGTGCCAAAATGAATACGATCAATATATAGGTGACGCACCTCAACACCATCGGAGCATTGATGAGATTTACCCGCCACGAACGATGAGCATTTTGATAGGCATAGGTATCGCTCATCTTCAAAGTAGGCTCACTTCTCCTGCGTTTCAGGAAATACCACAAAATATATGGTATGAGCAACAGAAGAAGGAAGAAATATTCTTTATTGGCAAATTCCATTATCCCTCCAATTGATAAATGTTAAAAACAATCCAACCTATCATCGCAACAACTAAGATGGCAATCACCCAAAGCAAGACTTTGATGATACGACGGTTTTGCGTAGCCTTCTTCTCATTGTCGCTCAACTTGGGGACGATTCTCTCTTCGGTCGATTCTTCATCTCGTTTGGTCTCATCAATAAAATTGACTGCATTGACCAAATTCAGATCATCCTCATTGATAAGTGTTGAATATTTGGCAAACTTGACAAGGTCGGCAGTCTCAAACAACTCATGAAGCTCACCAATCATCTTCGTGTCACCAACGCTCTTTAACCGGTCGATGATCTCAGACGAAGTCATTTCCTTTGCATTGAATCCGAAACGCTCGCTGATGTACTGCCGTATAGTGTCGGTCAATTGAGTGTAGTAGGTTTTCGGATCATCAATAGCCGCACGTTTGTCACTTTTTATCTGCTCTATCGCAGTGAGGGCTTTCTGATGCGCCGGAATGTGACGCACTATACGAATGCGGGTGATGATAGGCTTATTCTCACGCAGACGGACATAGAGATAGAAACCTAAAGCGCCCAAAAGCAAGACGAGCAGGCCCAACAAGAACAGCGGTGCCCATTCGCTCCACTGAAAGGGAACATCCTGGACATCTTTCGGAGGAAACATCTTGTTTGGATGAAGTGTATCTACTTCAACGGTGAGTACCTTCAGGCCCAAATCATTCGACTGATAGGCACGACCGTTGACCGTCACCTTCATTCCGGGAAGGGCATACACATTCTGGTCAAAAGACGTGATGGTATATGTTTTCCTTACCCTGACGTTACCATTGTCCACATCAGAAGTATCCGCTGGTGTAGAGGATAACACTTCCACACCGGGAACCAATAGCTGTGAGCGTTTAAAGGACGGCAAGGAAATACTACTGCCTTTCTTGGCGACAACATTCAGGGTGATATGAGCCTGCTGGCCAATAAGCATTTGGACAGAGTCCATATTGGCCTGCACCTGCACCTGACCTGTTGCTAACAGAGGCGAAAAAAGCAATAGCAACAAGACAACAACATTTGAAATATATGTTTTATTTCCAATCATTTATGAACGTTGCTTAAATAGAAGAATTAGCTGCTTGACATAGTCCTCATCGGTGGCAATACTGATCCAGTCCACCTGACTTTTACTGAAGGTAGAAGAAAGTTGTTGCTGACGATTGAGAAAATAGTTGCGGTGGGCAGCACGAAGTTTGCGGTCGGACGTATCGATGTACATCTCATGACCAGTCTCGGCATCCCTCACTTTCAACAGTCCTACATCGGGCAGCTGACGACAAAGGGCATCGTAGATCTGCACGGCCACCACATCATGCTTACGGTTGGCAATCTGCAGAGGCTTTAAGAAATCCTTTCGGTCGAAAAAATCACTCAGCACAAAGCAGGTGCAACGGCGTCGCATAACACGAGTAAGAAACTCTAATGCCTCTCCGATATCGGTCTTGCGTTGAGATTCCTCCTCGTCACCATTCTCGCCCCAAGTAAGCATCTCGCGGATGAGATAGAGAATATGCTTTCGTCCCTTCTTCGGAGGTATATATTTCTCAATATGGTCGGAGAAGAAAATCATTCCGATCTTGTCGTTGTTTTCAATAGCAGAGAAGGCAAAGGTAGCAGCTATCTCTGTTGCCATATCGCGCTTGAGCTGTTTGCGCGTACCAAAATCAAGCGAGCCAGAGACATCAATAAGGATCATGACCGTAAGCTCACGCTCCTCCTCGAAAACCTTGACGTAAGGTTTGTGGAATCGGGCCGTAACATTCCAATCAATATCGCGAATATCATCTTGGTACTGATACTCGCGCACTTCCGAAAAAGCCATACCTCTTCCTTTGAAGGCACTATGATATTGGCCGGCAAAGATGTTTTGGCTCAGCCCTCGCGTTTTGATTTCTATTCGCCTTACTTTACTTAATATATCAGATGTATCCATATTATCGTATCACTTTTAGGTTTGAATATCAAACATTTTCAAAGCCTATAGGTCGGTCTTCACGGTTACGCTAAGTAACTGGACAGATGCGGATAAGCTCCATAGTCGTAGCCCTCGGTAGCACCTACACACCGTTACTAAATCGTTTAAGACACGATATTCGTACGACCGAATAAAACTACTCACTGCCGCATCTTTCGAAGAATGTCTGGGCATTCCCCCCTCTTTGGTGAATACTACGATTATGGTACCTCTATCTTATTGATAATTTTCGATACGATCTCCTCACTGCTGACATTGCTTGCCTCTGCCTCATAACTCAGTCCGATACGGTGACGCAACACATCGTGGGCCACGGCCCTGACATCCTCGGGTACAACATAACCGCGATGTTTGATAAAAGCATATGCTCTCGCAGCCTTGGCCAAATTGATACTGGCACGAGGAGAACCGCCAAACGTGATTAGGTCGGCCAACTCGGGCATGTTGTAATGGTCGGGGTATCGGGTCGCAAAAACGATGTCTGCAATATATTGTTCAATTTTCTCGTCAATATAGACCTGATCAACAATTTCGCGCGCCTGGAGAATCTCCTCCGCCGTCGTCACAGGCTTAACCTCGGGCATAGAACCACGAAGGTTCTCTCTCATAATAAGCTTCTCCTCCTCTATCGTGGGATAGCCAATGATTACCTTAAGCATAAAACGGTCAAGTTGGGCCTCTGGCAACTGATAGGTTCCCTCTTGCTCAATAGGATTTTGAGTAGCCATCACCAAGAAAGGCTTTGGCAAAGGAAAAGTTTCCTCACCAATTGTCACCTGATGTTCCTGCATAGCTTCAAGCAAAGCGCTCTGCACCTTGGCCGGAGCACGGTTTATCTCATCTGCCAAAACAAAGTTGGCAAATACTGGACCTTTTTTCACATGAAAAGTCTCATCTTTCTGTGAGTAGATCATGGTTCCAATCACATCGGCCGGAAGTAGGTCAGGAGTAAACTGGATTCTGCTATATTGTGCATCAATTAGTTGCGATAGAGTTTTTATAGCCAATGTTTTCGCCAAACCAGGAACACCCTCCAAAAGAACGTGGCCGTCGCTAAGAAGTGAGATTAACAAAGAGTCAACCAAATGTTTCTGACCTACAATAACCTGATCCATACCAGAAGTCAGACGGTTGATAAAGCTGCTTTGTTGTTCGATGAGCGCATTGAGCGCTCTAATGTCTATTGATTCTGCCATACTTTCAAATAATTTGATTGCAAAATTACAATTTTATAAGCACCTTACGCAACAGTGGCTTCTAAATAATATTAAAAACGAAGGCTAAGAGATATAAATTAAGAAAGATTAAGACATAATCTGTTACTCATGCGGGCCGGCTTTTGAGAGCCTGCCGGGAGCCATATGGAAGCCCACCAGACTACAGATGGAAGCCCGCCGGCCGCCAAATGCCATCTGGCATGATTATCCAGAAAAAAACACTTCAAACATCGTTTTCTGAGATATTGACTCGCACTAGTGTCCACTTAAATCCTTTAACATTCGGCTTTGCTTACTGATTGTAACTTACCATTCGTCGAAGGGTATTTCTAACTGAATATATTTGTTGGTG
>ONYL01000071.1 GCA_900322035.1 uncultured Prevotella sp. | reverse complement strand
ATACAGCAATTACGAGCAGGCTCTGACGCTGCCTGAGGATGTTGAGAAAGACAAGATTGAGGCAAAGGTTAATAACGGTGTGCTTCATATCACACTTCCCCGCACTCAGAAGGCAGAGAAGGAGACAAAACGCATTGAGGTCGCATAACCCCGGCGTTGCTGCTCAGTGGTATTACAGGGACTGTTCTCTTCTTGGGGAGCAGTCCCCTTTTTGTTCTACAACATAATCTCCTATATGCCGGCCTTTTTCCGGCGGGGGCGACTTCTTGAATAAGGGAGCCGCCTTTTTTGTGTCTGATCAACTATGGCTATAGGCTCACCAGATTACTGCTAATCTATTATCTTCTGATAAGCCAACCGCTCATCACCGTCGAGCAGATGGATGATGCCACAGTAGTGGAATCCCGCCTTTGCCAATGCTCCTTGCATGGGTTTATTATCCCGGTGGGTGTCAATGCGGATGTTACCGGTCTTTGTGAAGCAATAATCAAGGATGCTGGTCATGATCCCGTGTTGTCCATGCGCACTTGCCACGCGATGAAGGACATAATACGTTCTGTCGGTGTCAATCCAATGTCCATCGTAAATGACAGCGTAGGTGGCATCGAGCCCGGGAATGAAGGCAAAAGTGGCGATGGCTCTGCCGTCCTCCATCAGCAAGTAGCTGCAACCATTAGTAATGTCATCCTCTATCTGCGCTACAGTCGGATGGCTGTCTCCCCACTGATGCGGATTGCCATTCTCTCGCATGATCCTCCGTCCACTCTCTATGAGATCGAGGACCACCGGCAGGTCCTTAGCCGTTGCTTTTCTGACGAATCTTTCCATTTACAATGTTTGCGTTGCTTATTACCCATTAAAGTTTTAGTATCTTCTCCATAGGCTTCCCCTTTGCCAGCTCGTCCACCAACTTGTCGAGCACGCGCATGTCGCGCATTTTCGGGTCTTCTATCTCCTCAATGCGGATGCCGCAGATTCTGCCTTTCACGTTCATGCGGGCAGGATTCATCCGTGGGGCGCGGTCGAAGAACTCGCCGTACGTCGTGTCGCTGGTGAGCAGGTGGTCGAGTTCATCATTACTGTAGCCGGTCAGCCACTCCGTCAGCTTATACACTTCCTCCTTGGTCCGTCCCTTGCGCTCCGCCTTGGCGATGAGCATCGGGAAAACCTTGGCGAACTTCATTTCAAATACGTTCATTTTGCGCTTTATTTGTTTTATTCCCTTTCTTTACTATCTCATAAGAGTTTCTGATGAGCTGCTTGAAAAGTTCATTGTCAGCCCGATAGGCGTCCATACCTATCCAGTATTTGGCATTACCGTTGTATGGTTTGCTTATCCAGTCGTAATGTTCCTCTAATTCCGGAATACTGTCAGGGTCGCACTTGACCGTCACATTGCTCAGGTCGTTGATGTCGAAATAGCAGAACATGTGGCCCGAGATATAGAATACCAGCACATCCTTGGCATATTTGAAGGCCGTGAAGGGGAATTTCTCCACCACGTCAGCGTCGAGAGAAAGACAATATGACCGCAAATCCTCTACGTTCATCATTTCTCTAATTCTTCTTCCAAGAACTCACACGCATCGGCCACGCACAACGGACAAGGACGGAGCACCACGTGGGTGTCCACGCCTTTCAACTGTCTGCACTGGGTGGCATGATTGCGATCCTGGAATTTCTGCATGATCGTCCGCATCTGTTTCATCGTCTTCGCCTTGTCCTTGTTGACCAGTCCGAGAACCATGTCTGCGCCAATCAGCGCACCGCATGTGCCCTCCATATTGGTCATTCCGGCAGCAAAGCCGTCGGTCATGTTCATGGCTGTGGCTTCGTCAAGTCCTGTCAGGTCACCATAAGTCGTCAGCACCGACTGGGCGCAATTGAATTTGAAACTTGCTTTCTTCTCTGCTGCTATGTCTTTTCTTGATTCCATTGTCATTATTCGATACTATATTTTTCCCTCAACCGCTTGGGCAATTTACTGAGTACAAGCCGATAAGACTGATTAATAAGGTCCTTAACCATATCATCATCAATCTCATCGAGGAAAACATCATTCCAATGCACCTTATTTAAGTGGTAAGCCGGCCGGATGCCGTCATAATGGTCGCGCAGCGTCTGCCCTTGCTCTGGCGGAAGTTTCACGGCGCAAGTCGGTTCCGGGGCATTGAGCCATATATGCAGGAAGATCTTTCCCTCAATACGAAACAACACCCAATCCTCACCATAAGCCTGGTCTTCCGTAGTCCCGGGCAAGGACAAAGCATAAAGACGAACTTCTTCGATATTCATTGTCTGATGATGTTAATTCAACTGTGTTTTATCCTCGGAGCATTGCCAGCCGCAAACAATCAATGATATATTCTAAATTGTCCTCGCTGACCGGCTCGTCCGTGTACTTGCGCACGGCGAAGCGCTTCGTTGCTAATTATTTGAGGCCGGTTCTAAAAATTAGGTTTAGAAACCAAGCCGATATGTATAAATGTTATTTCGGTCGTCTTCTGCATCTATCGGTCTCAAAATGTCAAGTCTCATCGGTCGTGTAGCCCGCTACACTCCCTCTTCAACTTACGTTTTGAGTCCCGATAGCTGGCAGAATACGCCTCGACCTAATTTTTAGAACCGACCTTGAAAGTCATAAACTGAAGAGTTATTCATATCAGCCTCAAAGGTACAACTTTATATCGACAAGTACGACAATTTGATAGAGAATAATTGTCGTGGAAAATGAATTAAGGACTGTCTCAGAAATGAAAAGAACGTCCCTCAGACTTGAAACGATTGTGAGACGGACGAGGCACGATCAATTTCATGTCAGCAATCTATATCAGCCTTCCGTGCTTGGCGCATCTGTATGCCGTGAGTCAAACGGTAGGTCTTGCCGTCCTTGATGAAGCATGCGCCAGTCTGCATAAAATGAAAATGTACACCGGCATCCCTGCACTGCCTGCGCACATCAAGCACCCATTCGTAACGGCAGGGGACGGGCATCTCTTCCCGACTCACCGCCAACGGTGACGCAAGCTATGTCTTCAAGGTTGCGGTGAAAGTCTACTGGACCTAACATCGGTTCCACAATAATTTCCTTGTGGGGTAAAGGCAATGACAACAGAACAGGCAGCCTTTCGTCAACGCACCGCTGATTCTCCATCGTGCAGCAGATAGTTATGCGGTCACTTACCTCGTTCCAGAAAGCAGGGAGGCATTGAAGGATGCGCTCTGGCCGCTTGGTGACCATATAGAATCGGAGGTCGCGGCGAAAGCGCATCATCTCCCATGCTTCTTCCCGCCATGCGTCCATTTCCGGTAACAAGAAATCTGATGAGAAGCATGTCATTACCTCTGTTCCTGATGGAATTTTCCATTCCCCTTTTCGGTTGCGGCGAAGTGGTAGATTGAATGATGCCGTCTTTCTGACGAGATTAGTGTCTACGCCATTCTCCTCATCGCGCGTGAAGACATAGCAATGCTTGCACCCCTCGCTTTTACGGTGACAACCATGCACTAAATTCCAGACAATCATCCTTCCGTCTTATTTATTCTGATTTCTCTCTAATCACCATCACACTCATTATTAACTCAGACAATTTCCTTCATAGCACTGAAGTCCATCTCCATCGGACGGATAACGGACCATGTGGAATGAATGACATGCCAGTCGTCTTCCTCCTTCTGGAACACTTCAATGCAGTTGTAGTTGATGTTGATGAGGTTGCTTTCACAATACAGTTGATAGGTAAGCACAGCCATATCCTTCGCTGCCTGCACGCGCTCATTGCGTACCTCATAATGCTTGGCATACAGCTTTCCGTCAACCCGCTCCATGGCAAGCTTTGCGACAGGTTAACCACAAAGTGTGTGACGGTCGTCATCCAACAGTGTGCCCGTCGTCATCCAACAGTGTGCCCGTCGTCATCCAACAGTGTGGCGGTCGTCATCCAACAGTGTGGCGGTAGCCATCCAACAGTGTGGCGGTAGCCATCCAACAGTGTGGCGGTCGCCATCCAACAATATGGCAGTTGCCACAACAACGTGTCAGTGGGCGCGACATCATCTCCCATAAACGGTACAAAACCGTCACAGACAAGCGGTCTTGTCCATGACGGTAAAGATGGTTGATCATCGTCTCTGGCTACCATAGCCCAGCCAAGCAGGGTGAGTTATGGCTCAGATTAAAAATACTAATCTACTATTATTCCACAACGCTCATTTTGCCCTGCATATTGTAGAACTTACCGTCGGGAGCGGCGATGTTGGTCCACACGGTACCCGTGTTGTAGTTCTGCACATGCACCACGTTACTCTTGGTGGAGTTAGGCTCCGACCAATAGACCATGAACACGTTTGGAGATACTTCCACCACGGTAGGCCGCACGTTGTCGGTAACGCCCTTGTAGACTCCGTTGAGACCGAGGAATGTCATATGGTGGGCATCCTTGAAACTGTTACGGAAGGCAAAGGCTCCGAAGTCTACCTTGATGGCTCGGCCGATGGGTGGATAGGGGGTGAATATCTTCCACTCCTGCTCGCCCTTGAAAACTTTTGCACTGAAGACGAGGTTGTCCTTCCCGGGCAACTGCGGCCAAGCTTTCTCCATAGCGGCGGTCAGTTCTGCAGCATTGTTGCTCTTGGCGGCAGCCTGACGGTAGTCGGCAAGATATTTTTCTACAAAGTCGAGAACAGCAGGCTTATAATCACTCGTAACATAGTGAGCCGGAACTACAGTAGCGGGCTCTAACTGCTTCATGGCGCTGATCACCTGCTGCCAACGCTCGATGCCCTTGTCGCCCTGAGTGTCTGCCATCCAAATGTGAACGCCCTCTGTGACGCTGCCACCGCCAACAATAGCCTTCAGCGAGGGAATCCAGACAAAGGGATGGGCCGAGTCGTCCTTGCTGTATTTCACCTCCAAGGCATTGCCCTCGATAGCGGGCAGCGAGTCGACAACCTCAGGCACGATGAGCGTGTCGGGTGCATCGGTGCCCAACTGCTTTTTCCATACGTCGAGCTTCATGTCCTTGGAAGCCTCGATGAGATAAGCGGTCTGTGCCGTAGAGATGATCTTTGCCTCGGGAAAAGCCTTGTGGATGACGTTGAGACCGAAGTAGTAGTCGGGATCGTGATACGACACGAAGACATACTTCAGATTCTTCTTCATGTTCTTGATCTCCTTCACAACCTGTTCAGCATACTGTTTCTGAAACTGTGCGTCAATGAGCGCAGCGTCCTTCTTACCATAGACGATGGTGGAGGTCACCGGGAAGATGGCTGAGGTGCCGGGGTTATAGACTTTCAGTGCCAGTCCCTTGGCCTCTCCGCTGAGGGCGATAACCGTCATGACAGCTGATAATACGATTTTCTTCAATTGCATATACTGTTTGTTTAGAATGAATAATCAATGGTCTTATTAAGAAATACAGTTCAATTTCTACTGATTTATTTTCGAGTGCAAAATTAATATATTATCTTTGTGCAGCATTAGCAAATTAGGCCAAAGAATTCTCAATTACCGCCAAACCGGAATTCCTTACCAAAGGTCTAACCTTGCGTATAACTGAATTATACATTATATAATAATATAGGTACGTAAATGAACGAAGAGCAAGAGAATTTTATTCGTCAGGTAGAACAAGTTGGGAAAGGAAAAGTCCTCATCAAGGTTACGGGGTGCGAGGGTGTTGACCTTGCACCACACAGTCATCATTGCATACAGGTGGTGGAGACTATTGCCGGCTCTCTTCGTGTGACGGTCGGGGCTCGTGAATATTTTGTGCCAGAGGGCTACACTTGCTGGATTCCCAGCGGCATGATGCATGCGTTGGCAAGTAACAACCGGAAGATAAGCCTGCGTCTATTCTATTTTCAGTTGCCAGACGACAAAGTCAAAACCTTTGAGTCATTCTGCGTACTATATGTATGTCCATGGGCACGAGCTAATCTAAGTTTCATTGCCAAGCGCGGCCCTGTTGTGGATGAGGGTGATGCCACACTCCACAGTTTCTGTCTTTCTTTCTTCGAAACCTTCCACAGAGTGGAACGGCGACTGTCATTGCCCTTGCGCGGCATAGACACAGAAAGCAGTCCTGTACTCCGTAAGGCGATGGCATATATTCACAAGCATCTTGCTGACAATGTCAGAGCCAGCGACGCAGCCCGTGCCGTGGGTGTCTCCACACGCACCCTGAGCCGATTGTTCAGTGAATCGGGCACCACCCTCAGCAATTATCTTTGTTATCAGCGAATAATCCGGTCCTTGGAGTTGATAGCTGATAACACCTTGTCTATTAAGCAGATTGCATATGATACAGGTTTCAGCTCACCAGCCAACTTCAACCGGGCCTTCAAGC
>ONYL01000013.1 GCA_900322035.1 uncultured Prevotella sp. | reverse complement strand
AGATACAAAAAGCGCCACCAGAACCAAGTCTTTTCGATTAGGAGGGCTTACTTTTGAAAAAACAACCCCCAAAGTCCTATTTTACGGGGCTTCGGGGAGAATTTTTATGCTCTTTGGAGTTTTACCGGACAGCAATATTTTTCTGTGACCACTTCTGATAATTGAGGACGATCATGAAAATGAAAGCTCCGCAACCGGGAATGGTTGCGGAGCTTTGAGATAACTATTTGCAATATATTGCAATCAATTTATTCAGCCTTGGGAGCCTCGTCTGCCTTTGCCTCCTCAGCGGGAGCAGACTTGGGTGCTTCCTCGGCGGATGCCTCTACTGCTGTGGCCTCTGCGGCCTCTGCAGCAGGAGCTTCCTTCTTAGAAGAACGACGGCTACGACGGGTCTTCTTCTCGACCTTCTGCTGCTTCTTCATGTTCTCATCAAAGTCTACGAGTTCGATGAAAGCGAGATCAGCGGCATCACCCTGACGGAAGCCGAGCTTGATGATACGTGTGTAACCACCGGGACGTTCAGCCACCTTTTCAGCGACAGTACCGAAGAGTTCCTTCACAGCTTCTTTGTTCTGCAAATAGCGGAACACAACACGGCGGCTGTTGGTATCATCCTTTTTGCAACGGGTGATCAGAGGTTCTACGTACTGCTTCAAGGCCTTGGCCTTGGCAACAGTCGTAGTGATTCTTTTGTGCAAGATCAACGACACGGAGAGGTTGGCCAAAAGCGCGTCGCGATGAGATGCAGTACGACTTAAGTGGTTGAATTTCTTATTATGTCTCATTGTTGTTTTTTACTGTTTGGACAAAGGCTGCCACAAAGTGGGTTTAATCCTTGTCGAGTTTATACTTTGAAATATCAGTTCCAAACGAAAGATTCAGACTCTCGAGCAAATCATCAAGCTCTGAGAGCGATTTCTTACCAAAGTTGCGGAACTTCAGGAGGTCAGTCTTGTTGTACTGTACAAGATCTCCCAAGGTCTGCACATCTGCTGCCTTGAGGCAGTTGAGAGCGCGGACACTGAGACCCATATCTACCAGTTTCGTCTTGAGCAACTGGCGCATGTGAAGCACTTCCTCGTCAAACTCCTGATTGGTATCCTGATCAGGATTCTCCAGCGTGATCTTCTCATCAGAGAAGAGCATGAAGTGATAGATGAGGATCTTGGCTGCCTCTTTCAGTGCATCCTTCGGTTGAATGGAACCATCCGTAGTGACCTCAATGACAAGCTTATCGTAGTCGGTCTTCTGCTCAACACGATATGGCTCAACGGAGTATTTGACATTACGGATCGGGGTGTAGATGGAATCGATTGGAATTACGTTTACGTCGGTGCAGGCTTCGCGGTTCTCATCAGCGGGGACGTAGCCACGGCCCTTGTTGATGGAGAGCTCTATCTGCATGGAAGCTTTTGAGTCTAAATGACAAATTACCAAATCAGGATTTAACACTTCAAATCCAGTCAGATATTTGCCAATATCGCCAGCCTTGAATTCTGTGACATTCTCGACGGTGATACTGACTTTTTCGTTCTCGAATTCTTCTACTACTTGCTTGAATCTGACTTGCTTCAAATTCAAGATGATGTTGGTTACATCTTCCTTTACACCCGGAACGGATGCAAACTCATGCTCTACACCGGAGATACGAACGGTGTTGATGGCAAAGCCTTCGAGCGATGAGAGAAGGATGCGACGGAGCGCGTTTCCGATGGTGACACCGAAACCAGGCTCCAACGGCCGGAATTCGAACTTGCCGAAATGGTCGTTGTGCTCCAACATCACAACTTTATCAGGTTTTTGAAATGCTAATATCGCCATTAATTTAATAATTTATGCTTTAGAGTACAACTCAACGATTAACTGTTCCTTAATGTTCTCGGGGATGTCAGCACGCTCAGGAAGGTGGAGATACTTACCAGACTTGGTATTCTCGTCCCACTCCAGCCAAGGATACTTGCTGTGGTTGAAACCAGCCAAAGCGTTATCGATCACTTCGAGAGACTTAGCCTTCTCGCGTACGCCTACAACCTGACCGGGCTTTACGGAATAGGAGGGAATGTTGACCACCTTACCATCAACCACGATGTGCTTATGACCTACAAGCTGACGGGCAGCTGCACGAGTTGGAGCAATACCCAAACGGAAGACGACATTGTCGAGGCGTGACTCCAAAGCCTGGAGCAAGACCTCACCCGTGATACCGTCGGACTTTGCAGCCTTCGTAAACAAGTTATGGAACTGGCGCTCAAGCACACCATAAGTGTACTTTGCTTTCTGCTTCTCTGCCAACATGACTGCGTACTCAGATTGTTTTCTGCGACGGCTGTTGCCATGCTGTCCAGGAGGGAAGTTTCTCCGGGACAAAACTTTGTCGGCGCCGAAGATGGGTTCACCAAAACGGCGTGCAATTTTAGATTTCGGACCTATATATCTTGCCATAAAAAATAAAAGTGTTCTAAATGAAGAGAATAACTTGACCACGTAAGTGGAATAAAGACATTCCCGTAATCAAATTATTATACGCGACGACGCTTGGGAGGACGGCAGCCATTGTGAGGCAGCGGTGTAACGTCGATGATTTCAGTTACTTCGATTCCAGCACCATGTACGGCACGGATTGCAGACTCGCGGCCATTACCGGGACCCTTGACATAAGCCTTCACTTTGCGAAGACCGAGGTCGAAAGCTACCTTTGCGCAGTCCTCTGCGGCCATCTGGGCAGCATAGGGAGTATTCTTCTTTGAGCCACGAAAACCCATCTTACCGGCTGAAGACCAAGAAATGATCTGACCTTCATTGTTGGCAAGGGAAACGATGATATTATTGAACGAGCTGTGAACGTGAAGCTGACCCATAGCGTCAACGCGGACGTTCTTCTTCTTGTTTGTTGCTTTTGTCTTTGCCATTTTCTTTTAATGTTTTGAAGTTAAAGGCGTACCTACCCAAAAAAATTAGGAGGCGAGGCCAGAAAACAATAAAATATTACTTCGTAGCCTTCTTCTTATTAGCAACAGTCTTCTTCTTTCCCTTGCGAGTACGAGCATTATTCTTTGTGCTCTGACCGCGAACAGGAAGACCAAGACGATGACGGATGCCACGATAGCAACCGATATCCATCAGGCGCTTGATGTTCATCTGAACCTCCGAACGGAGATCACCTTCAACTTTGTACTCAGCGCCGATAATCTGACGGATAGCAGCAGCCTGATCATCTGTCTGCTGAACTACTTCGACCAATACCATAGATATAGGTCAATGCGATTTCGCCACGCTTATTCTGGGGCAAATCTACTCCAACAATTCTTATTGCCATTTGAAAATAATTGAATAATTTTTTGTCTAATGTCGATTCTTGCTAAAGACGTGCAAAATTACACAAAATAATTGATATTCACGCACGCTTTATCAAAGTTTAACATTAACCCTGACGCATTTTGAACTTAGGGTTCTTCTTGTTGATTACGAACAGACGACCCTTACGACGTACGATCTTGCAGTCAGCTGAACGCTTCTTTAATGATGCTCTTGTTTTCATATCTCTATAAGGATATATAAGTTGTATTATTTGTACCGAAACACAATTCTGCCCATTGTCAGATCGTAGGGACTCATTTCGACCTTGACCTTGTCGCCTGGGAGGATGCGAATGAAATGCATGCGCATTTTGCCAGAGATGTGCGCAATAATAGGCACACCGTTTTCCAGTTCTACGCGATACTTGTCGTTAGATAATGATTCTACGACAACTCCATCTTGCTCAATAGCTTCTTGTTTTGCCATAATTAATATAAATGTCCTTCAATGTTTTCAATTTCTTCAAAAGAGGAGAGAATCTCTGGTCCGCTTTCACGAATGGCAATGGTGTGCTCAAAATGAGCCGCTGGCTTGCCGTCGCGAGTGATGATGGTCCATTTGTCGGGCATGAGCCAAACCTTCCTGTCACCCATGGTAATCATGGGCTCAATGGCGATGCACATACCCGCCTTTAACAGCAAGCCATTGCCACGACTGCCATAATTAGGGACCTGCGGAGCCTCGTGCATCTCACGTCCGATACCATGCCCGGTGAGTTCGCGAACCACACCATAACCAAAAGGTTGCACATGGTTCTGAACTGCCCAGCCGATATCTCCCAGATGATGGCCCGCAACAGCCTGCTTAATCCCTTCGTAGAGCGACTCTTTGGTAGTTTTCAACAACTGCCTGACATCCTTATCGACTTCTCCAACACAGAATGTATAGCAAGAATCTCCGTTGAATCCGTCAAGGACTGCTCCACAATCGACCGAGATGATGTCGCCTTCCTTTAGAAATACCTTATCAGAAGGAATGCCATGCACCACAACTCGATTGATGGAAGTGCAGATCGATGCGGGGAAAGGCCCTCCAAAAGGATTAGGGCAATTCTTGAACGATGGCGTTCCACCATGGTCCCTGATAAAAGCCTCTGCTATGTTATCCAATTGGAGGGTCGTTACTCCTGGTTTAATATGCTTAGCCAATTCGGCGAGTGTTGCCGCAACGAGGCGGTTGGCACGCCGCATCAACTCTATCTCATCCTCAGTCTTGAGAAAAATTTTCATCAAGTTGAAAGAGAATTAATATGCTGAAACAGCACCGGAGCGAGTATGCCCGGAATTGAGCAAACCATCATAGTGGCGCATAAGCATGTGACCTTCGATCTGCTGCAACGTATCGATGACCACACCCACAAGGATCAGAAGTGAAGTACCTCCGAAGAATTGTGAGAAGGCCTCCTGCACATTCAGCAGACTTGCCAAGGCCGGCATGACGGCGATAAACGCAATGAACAACGAACCTGGGAAAGTTATTCGAGACATGATGGTTTCAATATACTCAGCGGTTTCCTTACCCGGCTTTACACCAGGAATAAAACCATTATTGCGCTTCATATCCTCTGCCATCTGCGTGGGGTTGAGCGTGATTGCCGTATAGAAATATGTGAACGCGATAATCAGGAACACATAGATCACATTGTAAAGCACGCTGCGGTTGTTGAGCAGATTCTGAACAAGCCAAGAGGCATTGTCACTATTGTACTGGACAATGGCCAAAGGGATGAACATCAAGGCCTGAGCGAAGATGATAGGCATCACATTGGCTGCAAAGAGCTTCAGAGGTATATACTGGCGCGCACCACCATACTGCTTGTTACCCACAAGGCGCTTGGCATATTGAACGGGCACCTTACGTGTGGCCTGAACCAAAAGGATAGAGGCGCAAACCACAGCGTAGAGGATGACGATCTCAACGATGAACATCACCAAACCGCCAGCGCTGATGGCTGTAAAACGTGAGGTGAGTTCCTGAACGAAAGCCTGGGGAAGACGGGCAATGATACCAATCATAATGATGAGAGAGATACCGTTGCCGACACCCTTATCGGTGATTCGTTCGCCGAGCCAAAGGATAAACATACTGCCTGCAGAGAGAATGATGGAAGAAGCGGCCATAAACCATACCCAGTTGATACCTGATGCCAAAGCGCCACCCGCCTGCATCTTAAGATTGATGAGGTAGCTGGGAGCCTGGAAAAACAGAATACCGACTGTCAGCCAGCGTGTATACTGACTGATCTTCTTGCGACCGCTCTCACCTTCGCGCTGCATCTTTTGGAAATAAGGCACAGCAATGGCAAGCAGCTGCATCACGATAGACGCCGAGATGTAAGGCATGATTCCAAGTGCGAAAATCGACGCATTGGAGAATGCACCACCAGAGAACATGTCCAAGAGCGACATTAAGCCGCCAGAGGTTTGCTGCTGAAGTTTTTCCAACATGCCCGGATTGATGCCAGGAAGCACCACAAACGAGCCAAAACGGTAAATAGCCGTAAACAGCAGAGTGATGAGGAGCCGCTGACGCAGATCCTCAATCCTCCAACAGTTCTTTAGTGTCTCAATTAACTTTTTCATTTACTTTACGATTGTTGCAGTACCACCGACTGCCTTGATTGCTTCTTCGGCAGATTTAGAGAAAGCGTTAGCTTCGACGTCGAGCTTAGCGGTGAGTGAGCCGTTGCCGAGAATCTTAACGCCCAACTTACCGTTGACCAAGCCAGCCTCCATAAGATCGTTCACTGTAACCTTGGTGAGGTTCTTTGCCTCGGCCAATGCCTGGAGCGTATCTACGTTAACAGCCTGGAACTCTCTGTGGTTGATGTTCTTGAAGCCAGCCTTAGGAACACGACGCTGCAACGGCATCTGACCACCTTCAAAACCAATCTTTCTCTTATAACCAGAGCGTGCCTTTGCACCCTTGTGACCACGGGTAGCGGTGCCGCCCAAGCCTGAGCCGGGACCACGACCAATGCGACGACGAGAATGTGTAGAGCCTTCTGCCGGTTTCAAATTATTTAATTTCATAATTCGTTCTGAATTTAAAAAGATTAATTATTTAACTTCCTCAATCAGATGGCTCACCTTGCGGATCATGCCACGCATGCTGGGAGTATCCTCCACCTCAACAACCTGGGAAATCTTGTGAAGACCCAAGGCGATGAGTGTTTTCTTCTGGTCTACAGGAGCGCCGATACGACTCTTTACCTGCTTGATTTTTATTGTTGCCATTTCGTATATTCCCTGATTAGCCGTTAAACACTTTGTCCATAGAGATGCCACGGTCGCCAGCAATCTTGTAGGCATCACGCATCTGAGAAAGAGCGGCGATAGTAGCCTTTACAAGGTTGTGAGGGTTGGAAGAACCCTTCGACTTAGCAATCACGTCCTTGATACCTGCGCTCTCCAGTACGGCACGCATAGCACCACCGGCCTTCAGACCAGTACCAGCAGCTGCCGGTTTGAGAAGCACGTGAGCTCCACCAAATTTCACTTCCACTTCATGGGGTATAGTGCCCTTGAGCACGGGAACTTTTACCAAGTTCTTCTTAGCGGCCTCAGTGCCCTTGGAAATAGCAGCGGTGACTTCACCAGCCTTACCAAGACCATAGCCGATGACGCCGTTACCGTCACCTACAACGACCACGGCAGCAAACGTAAAGGTACGACCACCTTTAGTCACTTTCGTTACACGGTTGATCTTAACGAGGCGATCTTTCAATTCTGCGTCGCTATTCACTTTTACTTTATTCATTGCCATAATCGTTTAAAATTTAAGACCTCCTTCGCGGGCTGCGTCTGCCAAAGCCTGTACACGGCCGTGATAGAGATAACCGTTACGGTCGAAAACCACAGTCTCTACACCAGCGGCCTTAGCCTTTTCAGCGACAAGAGCACCAACCTTCTTTGCCTGCTCAACACCAGACATCTTCTCCATTCCAAGAGAACTTGCGCTGGCAAGAGTCGTACCAGTGAGATCGTTGATAACCTGTGCGTAAATCTGCTTGTTCGAACGGAACACGCTCAAGCGGGGACGCTCGGCTGTACCGTTCACACTCTTACGAATGCGGAACTTTATCTTGATTCGTCTTTGTTCTTTCTTTGTTGTCATAGTCTTAAAATGAATTAAAGTTACTTAGCTGCAGCTGTCTTACCAGACTTTCTGCGAATAACCTCACCCTTGAACAGGATACCCTTACCCTTATAAGGCTCAGGCATACGGAAAGAACGAATTTTAGCACAGATGAGTCCAAGCAACTGCTTGTCGCAAGACTCGAGAGTTAAGATCGGGTTCTGGTTTCTTTCAGACTTTGTCTCAACCTTCACTATATCAGGAACCTGGATGAAGATGGGGTGTGTATAACCCAAAGAGAACTCAATGATGTTTCCCTGATTGCTGACACGATAACCCACACCAACAAGTTCCATGACTTTCTTGTAACCTTCACTTACGCCTACAACCATATTGTTGACAAGCGCACGGTACAGTCCATGATAAGCCTGCTTCTGACGGTCTACAACAGGAGCATCCTCATTGATGGTGAAATGCAAAGCGTTGTCCTTTTCCTCAACATTGATGGCAGGATTGATCCACTGGCTCAACTCGCCCTTGGGACCCTTAACGGTAATGATGTGGCTCTTCTCATCGAAGTTAATGGTAACTCCGGAAGGAATACTAATTGGCAATTTTCCTATTCTTGACATATTCAATCCTCCAATTAATAAATGTAGCAAAGAACCTCGCCGCCGATTTTCTTCTCAGCAGCTTCCTTGTTAGTCATTACACCCTGGGATGTGGAAATGATTGCGATTCCCAATCCGTTGATAACTCTCGGCATGTCTTTGTAGCCTGTATAGCGACGAAGACCAGGAGTAGAAACGCGCTTCAGACACTTGATGGCGTTCTGCTTCGTTTGAGGATCGTACTTCAGTGCGACCTTGATGGAACCCTGGGGACCATCCTCTACAAACTTGTAGTTGAGGATGTAACCCTTTTCGAAGAGGATCTTTGTGATAGCCTTCTTCATGTTTGACGCAGGAACTTCAACCACGCGGCGGTGGGCCATGATGGCGTTTCTGAGTCGAGTCAGATAATCTGCTATTGGATCTGTCATAAAAATATAAATGTTTAATTAATCGGGACTCCCCCGACAATATTAAATATCTCTTATTTAAAGTCCGGAATCTGCACCCTATGCAGGGAGCGGACTCCGGCCGTTAGGCGAGGTTTACCAGCTGGCCTTCTTCACACCGGGAATCAAACCCTGGGAAGCCATCTCACGGAACTGAATACGGCTCAGTCCGAACTGACGGATATAACCGCGTGGACGACCTGTGATCTTGCAACGGTTGTGCAGGCGAATGGGGTTTGCGTTGCGGGGTATGGACTGCAGCTTGCGAGCTGCCTCGTATGCCTCAGCAGGGTCATTCGTGGTGGCGATGATTTTTTTCAAAGCCGCACGCTTCTCAGCATAACGGGCTACGAGTTTGGCGCGCTTGACCTCGCGAGCCTTCATTGATTCTTTTGCCATAACTCTTGTTAATCGTTTTTAGCGTTCTTGAATGGGAGGCCGAATGCCTTGAGCAGTGCGTAACCCTCTTCGTCGGTCTTTGCGGAGGTTACGAACGTGATGTTCATACCCTGAATTCTCTCCACCTGGTCGATGTTGATTTCGGGGAAGATGATCTGCTCTGTAATACCGAGCGTGTAGTTACCACGACCGTCAAACTTAGACTCGATACCCTTGAAGTCGCGGATACGGGGAAGAGAGACGCGGATGAGTTTCTCCAAGAACTCATACATACGCTCACGGCGCAGTGTCACCATAACGCCGATAGGCATCTTCTTACGAAGCTTGAAGTTGGCGATATCCTTCTTGGAATAGGTTGCCACAGCCTTCTGGCCTGTGATGGCGGTAACCTCATTGATAGCAACGTCAATGATTTTCTTGTCACCCGTAGCATCACCCAAACCCTGGTTGATGACGATTTTCTTCAAAACAGGAACCTGCATCGTCGAAGAGTAATTGAACTGCTTCTGAAGAGCCGGAACGATAGTTTCTTTATATTGCTTCTTTAACTGAGCTGTATCCATTACTTAATCTCCTTTCCAGACTTTTTAGCGATGCGAATCACATTCTTTCCCTCACGCTTCACGCTCACACGGGTGGGTTTCTTGCTATCAGGATCGATGAGACTCAAGTTAGAGATGTGAATAGGAGCCTCCTGCTTGACGATTCCTCCCTGAGGATTCTTTGCACTGGGCTTCGTGCTGCGCGACACCATGTTGATTCCCTCAACGATTGCGCGGTCTTCGTCAACGAGCACCTTCAGCACCTTACCCGTCTTACCTTTATCGCGGCCGGCGAGTACATAAACGGTGTCGTCTTTTCTGATATGTGACTTACTCATTTTACTTTCTGTGTTATATAATTAAAGAACCTCAGGTGCCAAAGACACAACCTTCATGTTGACAGCGCGGAGTTCACGGGCGACAGGGCCAAAGATACGGCTGCCGCGGAGTTCACCGGCGTTGTTGAGCAGTACACAAGCGTTGTCGTCGAAACGGATATATGAACCGTCGGGACGGCGAATCTCCTTTTTGGTGCGGACCACCAGGGCCTTAGATACAGCGCCCTTCTTCAAGTCGCTGGAAGGAATTACGCTCTTCACAGCCACCACGATCACGTCGCCAACGCTGGCATAACGGCGGCCTGTACCACCGAGCACGCGAATGCACAAAGCTTCGCGGGCGCCGCTGTTGTCACAAACGGTAAGTCTTGATTCTGCTTGTATCATAATTACTTAGCTTTTTCAATAATTTGAACTAATCTCCATCTCTTTGTCTTCGACAGAGGACGGGTCTCCATAATCTGAACGGTATCCCCTACCTGGGCCTCGTTCTTCTCATCGTGGACATGGTACTTCTTTGTCTTCTGGACAAACTTACCATACATCGGGTGCTTCTCTTTGAACTTAGAGGCAATAACAATGGTTTTATCCATCTTAGTGCTGATAACCACACCCTGTCTAACTTTTCTTAAATTTCTCGTTTCCATCATGGACCAATGTTATTTGTTAAGTTCTCTCTGACGGAGCACCGTCTTCATGCGTGCGATATCACGACGCATAGCCTTCAACTTGGAAGAATCCTCAAGAGGAGAAATCTGGTGGTTCAGCTTCATCTGACGCAGTTGAGCCTCGGCCTGCTCCAGCTTCTCGTTCAAATCCTTTGTCTCGAGCTCATTAATCTCTTTCACTTTCATGGCTTATGCGTTTTTATCGAAATCACGTCTAACAACAAACTTAGTCTTAACGGGAAGTTTCTGAGCAGCTAAACGCAAGGCCTCTTTGGCCACGTCGAAACTGACACCTTCCACCTCGAAAAGAATACGGCCCGGTGTTACAGGTGCTACCCACCCTGCGGGATCACCTTTACCTTTACCCATTCGCACGTCAGCAGGCTTGCGAGTGATAGGCTTATCCGGGAAGATACGAATCCAAACCTGACCCTGACGGTTCATGTAGCGGTTCACTGCCACACGAGCAGCCTCGATCTGACGGCTGTCGAGCCATTTGGCCTCAAGGGTCTTGATACCAAATGAGCCGAAGGCCAGTTGGGTGCCTCTGTGAGCGTTGCCTTTATTGCCACGTCCATCTTGAGGTCTTCTATATTTTACTCTTTTAGGCTGTAACATTGTAACTTCTGCTTTTTATCGGTTATTGTTTCTTCTGCGGCCACGACCACGACGGTCTCCGCCCTGACGGCCACCGGCCTGCTGCTTGTCCTGTGTGAAGTTAGGAGCAAGTTCGCGCTTGCCGTAAACCTCACCGCGGCAGATCCAAACCTTAATGCCAAGAAGTCCCACCTTGGTCAGGGCCTCAGTCTGGCAATAATCTACATCGGCGCGGAAGGTATGCAGAGGAGTTCTACCCTCTTTCAGCATTTCCTTACGTGCCATTTCGGCACCGTTCAAACGACCACAGATCTGAACCTTGATACCCTCGGCTCCAGCGTGCATCGTGTTCTGGATAGCCATTTTGATGGCGCGGCGATAAGCCATCTTGCCCTCTACCTGGCGAGCGATATTCTGGGCAACGATGTTTGCGTCCAAATCGGGTTTCTTCACCTCGAAGATGTTGATCTGAACATCCTTCTTGATGAGGTTCTTCAGCTCTTCCTTGAGCTTGTTAACATCCTCGCCGGCCTTACCGATGACAAAGCCCGGACGGGAAGTGCAAATAGTAATGGTGACGAGCTTCAATGTACGTTCGATGACTACCTTTGAGACGCTGGCATTGGCCAGACGCTCTTTCAGATATTTGCGGATTTTCTGATCCTCGACGAGGTTATCACCAAAATCCTTGCCACCGAACCAATTTGAATCCCAACCACGGATGATGCCCAGTCGGTTGCTAATTGGATTTACTTTCTGTCCCATTTGCTATTTATTTTTCTTCTTTGTTTTTTTCGTCTACAAAAAGCGTCACGTGGTTGGAGCGCTTACGGATACGATAACCACGGCCCTGAGGAGCGGGTCTCATGCGTTTCATTGTAACACCTTCATCCACGAAGACTTTGCTCACATAGAGCTCACCGTCTTCGGCTTTGCGCTCATTCTTTACCTCCCAGTTGGCGATAGCGGAGCGCAGCAATTTCTCAACGTCGGCAGCTGCGTGCTTCTTCGAGAAACGAAGTACACCCAAGGCACGGTTCACCTCAAGGCCGCGGATCATGTCTACAACGTAGCGCATCTTGCGGGGACTCGAAGGACAGCCGTTCAGCTTGGCGAAGTACTGTTCTTTGCGGGCTGCCTTGATAGCTTCGGCAGCGTTATGTTTTCTTACTCCCATTATTTAGTGTCTTTTAAAATGGATGTGTCCCGGCTTACTTCTTGTTGTTGCCAGAGTGACCGCCGAAACGACGGGTTGGAGCGAACTCGCCCAACTTGTGGCCCACCATATTCTCGGTGACGTAAACAGGGATAAATTTATTACCGTTATGAACTGCAACAGTGTGTCCCACGAAATCCGGGGATATCATTGATGCTCTGGCCCATGTCTTCACAACACTCTTCTTGCCGCTCTCGTTCATGGCGAGAATCTTCTTCTCGAGTGATACGTTGATATAGGGACCTTTCTTTAATGAACGACTCATATTTTACTCTTGTTATTTCTTGTTAGCTCTTTCAATGATATACTTGTTCGAAAGCTTCTTCGGTGCGCGTGTCTTCAGACCCTTTGCGTACAAGCCCTTACGAGAACGTGGATGACCACCGCTCTGACGGCCTTCACCACCACCCATGGGGTGATCAACAGGGTTCATGACAACACCACGGTTGTGAGGTCTGCGACCCAACCAACGGCTGCGACCGGCCTTACCGGAAGCCTCCAGAGCGTGGTCGCTGTTGCCCACAGCACCTACAGTTGCTTTACAAGCTGAGAGCACCTTGCGTGTCTCTCCTGAGGGGAGCTTAATCACGCAGTAATCTCCTTCACGAGAAGTCAACTGAGCAAAATTACCAGCCGAACGGACGAGCTTGGCACCCTGACCCGGGCGGAGCTCAATGTTGTGGATAACGGTACCCACGGGAATGTTGGCCAAGGGAAGAGCATTGCCTACCTCAGGGGCAGCCTCAGCTCCAGACATCAGCTTCGCATCCACTTTCAGTCCATTGGGAGCAATAATGTAACGTTTCTCACCATCTGCATAGAAGAGAAGTGCGATACGGGCCGAACGGTTCGGATCGTACTCGATGGTCTTCACAACAGCGGGTACACCATCTTTCTCTCGTTTGAAGTCGATCATACGGAACTTCTTCTTATGACCGCCACCTCTGTAGCGAACAGTCATCTTACCGGTGTTGTTTCGACCGCCGGTAGAACGCTTACATCTTACCGGTGTTGTTTCGACCGCCGGTAGAACGCTTACCGTAAACGAGAGACTTCTCTGGCACGGATGCAGTAATATCCTCGAACGTGCCAATAATCTTGTGTCTTTGTCCCGGTGTAACCGGTTTTAATTTACGTACTGCCATTTTTTATTTAAATATTGCTGTAAAAATCAATTTCGTCACCAGCCTTGAGCGTTACAATAGCCTTCTTGTAGGCGTTTTTCTGACCTCTCAACAGGCCTGCGCGGGTATAGCGGCTCTGACGCTTGCCGGCATACTTGATGGTGTTCACATCGAGCACTGTAACGTTATACAGTTCCTCGATCTCTTTCTTAATCTCCAGTTTGTTGGCCTCGGGCTTGACAATGAAACCATACTTGCGGCAAGCGGGCTTGGTATAAGTGAAAATGGTCTTTTCCTTCTGACGCTCACCCTTGTTCTTGCTCTTTACTGTATAAGATATCTTCTCCTCCTTGGCACCCAAACGCTGAGCTGCTGCGGGATTGAGAGCACGCAACTGCTTGTCGACAGAAGACTTGTCTGTGATCTTGGTCATCTTCTCGGTGACCAAAGGCTTTACTATAAATGTCATATCTTTAATCTCCTGTGTTACTTCTCATTATTTGTTAAGATGCTGTCGATAGCTTCGAGTGATTTCTCTGCGATCACCAACACATCTGCGTTCAGAATTTTGTACGCATTCAGGTCGCGTGCACTCATCACTTCAGCCTTCTGAAGATTTCGAGCGGACAAAAATACATTTTTATTCACTTCTGGCAAAACCACAAGTGCTTTTTTGCCGTCCACTTTAAGATTTTTAGCAAAGTTTATAAAATCTTTTGTCTTAGGAGCCTCAAAATTGATGTTGTCGACAACAACGATAGCATTTTCCTGAGCCTTGTAAGACAGTGCAGATTTGCGGGCCAAAACCTTTGTCTTCTTATTCAGTTTGAAACGATAATCGCGGGGCTTAGGACCAAACACGCGACCACCACCAACCAAAAGCGGAGAGTTGATATCACCGCGACGTGCGCCGCCGCCACCTTTCTGACGACCAAGTTTGCGGGTGGAACCGCTTACCTCACTTCTCTCCTTCGACTTTGCCGTACCCTGACGCTGATTGGCCAGATATTGCTTTACATCGAGGTAGAGAACATGATCATTGGGCTCAATGCCGTAGATAGCCTCATTCAGGGTTACCTTTCTTCCGGTCTCTTGACCGTTCATATTCAATACGCTAAGTTCCATTACTTTCTAATCAATAAAGTTGAACCAATGCATCCGGCAACGCTGCCCTTTACTACAAGGAGGTTGTGCTCCGGAATTACCTTTAACACTTTCAGGTTCTGGGTTGTCACACGGTCGCCGCCCATTTGGCCGCCCATGCGAAGTCCCTTGAACACAATAGCGGGATAAGAGCAGGCACCGATAGAACCCGGCTTGCGGGCGCGGTCATCCTGACCGTGAGTGCTCTGGCCTACACCACCGAATCCGTGACGCTTCACTACACCCTGGAAACCTTTTCCCTTTGAAGTACCTACCACGTCAACGAAGTCGTCTTCTTTGAACAGTTCAACCGTAATGGTGTCGCCGAGGTTATGCTCCTCGTCAAACTTGAACTCGGCCAAGTGCTTCTTCGGTGTTGTGTTGGCTTTTTTGAAGATTCCCTGCATAGGCTTTGTGGCTGCATTGCGGCCTGTTGCCTTTGCTTCACCGAATGCGAGCTGAACGGCTGCATAGCCATCCTTCTCAACGGTCTTCACTTGAGTAACAACACAAGGACCAGCTTCGATAACAGTGCACGGCACATTCTTGCCGTCGGCACTGAAAACGGATGTCATTCCGATTTTCTTTCCAATTAATCCTGGCATTTCAGTATAATGTTATAAATGTTGTGTATTTCTTTTAATTCTCTTCTTTGTAGCGGTGGCCGATCAGACTTTGATCTGAACCTCTACACCTGAGGGCAATTCAAGTTTCATCAAGGCATCTACAGTCTTGGTTGAGCTGCTGTAGATATCGATCAGACGCTTGTAGTCGCTCAGCTGGAACTGCTCGCGAGCCTTCTTGTTGACGAATGTTGAACGGTTCACTGTGTAGATGCGCTTGTGAGTGGGCAATGGAATAGGACCGCTAACAATGGCACCAGTGGCCTTAACGGCCTTCACGATCTTGTCTGCTGACTTGTCTACCAACTGATGGTCGTAAGACTTCAGCTTAATACGGATTTTTTGACTCATGTCTATGAATAATAACTTAGTAAAATGTATTTTGTTATTTCAAGGAGAAGAGGTACGCCCGATAAGAGTCATTCGCTATCGAAGCGCCTCTTCTCTCTTTTTGTCTTTATTAGAGCAGCTCAGAGTGTCCCTTCACCTCGTCAAGAACAGCCTTAGCGATGCTGGTAGAGACAGGAGAGTGGTGGTCATACTCCATAGAGCTTGTAGCACGTCCGGACGTGATGGTACGCAGAGCGGTCACATAGCCGAACATTTCAGCCAGAGGAACCATAGCCTTCACGATGCGTGCACCGCTGCGGGCCTCTTCCATACCCTGAACCATACCACGGCGCTTGTTCAAGTCGCCGATCACATCACCCATGTTCTCCTCGGGAGTTACCACCTCAACCTTCATGATGGGCTCCATCAGCACGGGGCCTGCCTTCGGGCAGAGCACCTTGAAAGCCTGGTGGGCGACGAGCTCGAACGACAACTGGTCAGAGTCCACAGGGTGGAACGAACCATCGTTCAAAGTCACCTTCAAACCTGTCATTGGGAAACCACCCAACACGCCGGCGCCCAGGCAGTCCTTGAATCCCTTCTCAACAGAGGGGATGAATTCCTTAGGCACGTTACCGCCCTTCACATTGTTGATGAACTGCAGGTCGCCCTCGGTGTAATCCTCATCCTTAGGACCGATGGTCACATCGATACAAGCGAACTTACCACGACCACCACTCTGCTTCTTGTAGGTCTCACGACTCTGAGCAGTCTTGGTGATGGCTTCCTTATAGTTCACCTGGGGCTTACCCTGGTTGCACTCCACCTTGAACTCACGCTTCAAACGGTCGATGATGATATCCAGGTGAAGCTCACCCATACCGGAGATAATGGTCTGACCACTCTGCTCGTCGGTACGAACGGTGAAGGTAGGATCCTCTTCAGCGAGTTTTGCAAGACCATTGTCCATCTTGGCCACGTCTGCCTGGCTCTTCGGCTCCACAGCGACAGAAATCACTGTGTCGGGGAAGGTCATCGATTCGAGTACGATAGGATGGTTCTCATCGCAGAGGGTATCACCCGTACGGATATCCTTGAAGCCCACACCTGCGCCAATGTCACCGGCGTCAATGCTCTCCATAGGAATCTCCTTGTTGGAGTTCATCTGGAACAGACGGCTGATACGTTCCTTCTTGCCCGAACGGGGATTGTAGACATAGCTTCCTGCTACCACCTTACCGGAATAGACGCGGAAGAACACCAGACGGCCCATGAACGGATCGGTAGCGATCTTGAAGGCCAAAGCTGCAGTAGGCTCGCTCTCCAGAGGTTTGCGGTCCTCTTCCTCGCCGGTGTCGGGGTTAGTACCCTTGATGGCGATGGTGTCCTCAGGAGAGGGCAGGAAAGCGCAGGTATAGTCGAGCAGAGGCTGTACACCCTTGTTCTTATAAGAAGAACCCAGTGTCATGGGGCAGCACTCCATAGAGATACAGCCCTTGCGGATGGCACGGATAATCATATCCTCTGGAATGTCCTTGCCGTCGAGATAGAGCTCCATCAGTTCATCATCGAAGCTGCTGGCACTCTCAAGCAACTTGTCGCGCCACTCGTCGGCCTCATCCTTCAGGTCTGCGGGGATATCGTCCACTTCAAACTCAGCGCCTAAGGTCTCATCGTGCCAAAGGATAGCCTTCATCTTAATCAGGTCCACAACGCCCTTGAAGTTTTCCTCTGCGCCGATAGGAATCTGCACAGGGATAGGGTTGGCACCTAAGATATCCTTCATCTGCTGAACGGTCTCGAAGAAGTCGGCACCAGAACGGTCCATCTTATTTACATATCCGATACGCGGCACATTGTATTTGTCGGCCTGACGCCAAACGGTCTCACTCTGGGGCTGTACGCCGTCAGCTGCCGAATAGGTAGCGATAGCGCCGTCGAGCACACGCAGTGAACGCTCCACCTCTGCAGTAAAGTCTACGTGTCCCGGAGTATCAATCAGGTTGATCTTATAAGTCTTGCCATTATAAGTCCAGTTACACGTAGTAGCGGCAGAGGTGATGGTGATACCACGCTCCTGCTCCTGTGCCATCCAGTCCATAGTGGCTGCTCCATCATGCACCTCACCTATCTTATGCGTCTTTCCCGTATAATACAGGATACGCTCAGAAGTGGTTGTCTTGCCGGCATCGATGTGAGCCATAATACCGATGTTGCGAGTCAGATGTAAATCACGGTTTGCCATTGTCTTTTTACCTTAATATAATTGTTAGAATCTGAAGTGAGCGAAAGCACGGTTAGCCTCAGCCATACGGTGCATGTCTTCCTTGCGCTTGAAGGCGCCACCCTGATTGTTGAAGGCATCCATGATCTCGGCAGCGAGCTTGTCGGCCATTGATTTGCCACTGCGCTTGCGGGCAAAGGCGATCAGGTTCTTCATCGAGACACTCTCTTTACGGTCTGGACGAATCTCGGTAGGCACCTGGAAGGTAGCACCACCAATACGGCGGCTCTTCACCTCTACCTGGGGAGTGATATTGTCCAAAGCCTGCTTCCAAATCTCCAGAGGCGACTTCTCCTCGTTCTGCATCTTCTGCTTCACGATATCGAGAGCCTTATAGAAAATCTCAAAAGAAGTGTTTTTCTTACCGTCATACATCAAGTGGTTGACGAACTTCGACACTTTAACATCATTGAACACGGGATCAGGAATGATCACACGCTTCTTTGGTTTTGCTTTTCTCATTTTTTAAAATCTTTATTTGCTTGGGGCTGTCATTCTCGTTCTTCAACGTTCACACCTGAACATTTACTCAACCTGTATTAACAATTCTCCAGCAAAACGGAATTTTGATAAAAAAATATAATGTGATATTGATAATATCAAAAAAAATTTGAGCTCCCAGCCCACAGCCTTCATGGCTCTCGGCTCACAGCTCTCAGCCAAAGTTACTTCTTGGCTGCCTTAGGACGTTTTGCTCCGTACTTGGAACGACGCTGTGTGCGGTTGGCAACACCGGCTGTATCCAACGTACCACGAACAATGTGATAGCGCACACCGGGAAGGTCCTTCACACGACCGCCGCGAACCAAAACGATAGAGTGCTCCTGCAGGTTGTGTCCCTCACCGGGAATGTAGGAGTTCACCTCATGAGAGTTGGTCAAACGTACACGGGCAACCTTACGCATTGCTGAATTAGGCTTCTTAGGAGTTGTGGTGTAGACACGTACGCAAACGCCACGACGCTGAGGACATCCGTCCAAAGCTGGAGACTTACTCTTGTCTACCAATACTCTTCTGCCTTTTCTTACCAATTGTGAAATAGTAGGCATAATTTTACTTTTTAATTTATATATTTATATTTGTTTTATTATCAACACATTATAAACCTCGGCTTCAAAGAGGCTTTTTCGAGGTGCAAAGGTACTAATTTCCCATCAAACCACCTAATTATTTAATTATCAAATATAGAGGTAATAAATCAAATTAATAAAATATAACATTTAAGCCAGTCAATAAACAAACATTAACCTTCTACTTAAGCGTATGCTGTCCGTGTTTGGCGCATCTTCTGTTACTTCTCCAGTGGTTTCACAGCTCTCATCAATCTCCCCTCTGTGCCCATGCAGACCAACCTGCATCTTACTCTTCTATTACCTATTTATATTATATATAGGGATCCCCCGACAACCCTACAGACGAAAAACGCTTGAGGCAAATCATTCTTGTCTGAAAGTTTACGCCGAAACAAGGTTTATTCCTTCTCATCGAGATTCCTCTGCTCCTCCTCAATTTTCAGGAACTGGCGGCGATAGACCGAAGGCGTGATCCCCACAGACTGCTGGAAGAGCTTATAGAATGTCGACGACGAGCTGAAGCCGAGATCACTCCATAGCTGTTTGAGTGGATAGTCAAGCCTGCTACGGTCCGACAGGATCGCCACGGCCTCACTAATCCTGTAGGAGTTGACAAACTGCTGATAATTGACTCCTCCTTTCATCATGATCACCGTGGATAGGTAGGTTCGGTTGGTGCCGAGAAGTGCAGCCAATTTGTCACGTGTGAAATGCGGCTCATGGTAGGGTTTCTGTGTTTCCATCAGTTGGCAGCAGCGCTCATAAAGCTGTGCCATTCGCTCATCGTCGTCGGTGAGCGTTCCCGATGCCCGTGCGCCCATCTCCTTCATGCCACTCGTCCGAGGGGGATCCGTCTCGGTTCCTTCTTCCCCGGGTCGGATACTCGCGGTGGCAATACGGCCTTCCAGCTTGACAATTTGTTGCTGCAGGAATCGCTGCTCACCCACAGCTCTCACATTCTGGGCTACAATGCTTTTTATCATTCGGTTGCGGCTGCGCAGCACACCGATAATGACAATGAGTACGGCTGCGAGCGCACAGGCTACACCACCCAAAGTCAAGAGCATTCTTCTCTGCCCTTCAATTTTCTGCTGGTGAGCCACAGCTTGAGCCTCTTTCCGCTGAATGTTATCCAGCATACTTCTTTCATGCATCAATCGTTGCATGTTCACGCTGCATAGTGTATCGAGCCTGTGGTTGGCTTTCATCAGATAGTCGATGGCTTCGTCTTTCTTGCCCATTCGCACATAGTTGGAGGCGATAAGCTGATAGCAATCCCCGATACGGCACGACAGATCGCTCACGCGTGAAAGCCTCGCTGCCTGCATGGCATGCTGATTCGACTCTTCATACCTTCCCTCCTTATGGTCCACATAGGCCATCTGCAAATAGGCATCCGGCATCAGGCTTCTCTGATTCCACCGCTGCGTCATCTCTATGGCTTCGGCAGCCTGCTGACGGGCTTTCGACAGATTTCCGGTCTCCATCATGATTTCCGACGACAGTACATACACCGAGGCCACATCTTCATAAGGTCTCCGTCGGTAGAGGGCGAGCGCCTCATCTACATACAGCCGTGCCTCGCGATAACGCCGGTTCAACTTGTAGTATAAGGCCAAATAATAAGCACCCATATAGGTCTGTTCAAAATCCCCATGCATGCGCCCATACCTATAGATCGCCCGGGCATAGTCAAACATCTGTTTGTCGTCAGTGGATTTCGACAGGATAAGCAGATTGCCGTAGATGCGTATCTTCATCTTCTCATAATGGGCTGCCTTGGCAAGATCAAGACTCTCGAAGAAATAGCGCTGGGCCAGGAAGCTGTTGCTCAAATACATGGCTTGGTAGACACCTCGGATATTCATCACCAACGCCCCCACCGAATCGTTATGGATCTCTCGCGAAAGTCTCCACGCTTTGTCGATCAGCGGCTGGGCTTCCTTTCCCTGACCTGTGAACACACGGGCCGTGGCCATATAGAATGTAGCGAAAGCCTGTTGCCGCTTGTCACCGGCCTGCAGGGCCTGGCGGTTTAGGTGGCTGGCAAGCGAGTCCAAGGTCTCATAAGACGACAGACTGCGTTCCCGTTCACACCGCTGGCGGAGGGACTCCAATCCAGAGGCGGTGGAGGAGGCCAACGCTCTGGTGCCGACAATCAGCGGCAAGACAAGGATGAGTATATATCTGACGACTGTCAACGCTTTTTGAGAATAATAGTTGTTCTATACTCCAAAATTAGTGCATTTGCGACAAACGGCCAAGAATTTCAGCGCTTTTTTATACCAATTCGGCAATTTGTCGCTCATGGAAAACGCCAATTTCCGGAGAACACTATTTTTTTGTATATTCGCAAACAGATTTCAAGTGCATTCTTGTGTATGTCACAGCCGAATCCAACCGTCAAACGCAAACATCGTATATATGAGAAAAAGAAGACTACTTACCCTTTTCGTCTGTTTCCTCGCCTTAGCTGTTCGGGCGGCCCATTTCAGCGAGGGCTTCGAAGACATCACGCTCACCGACCAGCAGGGCAATCCCCTCTCCTCTTCCTATTCTTTCGGCTATGGCCTTTCCAACGGATGGCGCATAGTGGGTGGCACCATCTATGCCAGTCCGGGAGTGACCAACTATGGCTTGTCTTCCAAAGCACACACGGGAAATAAAGCTTTAGAGGCTTCTTACAGCAGTACAAACGCTGCTTTCATCGTGATTCCAACTCCACTCACAGGAGATTTCACTTTCTGGGTATGCCGCACTTCGGCCAGGAGCGCGGGCAAGGTCAGTCTTCTTGAGGTCGAGCCCGACGGCGACAGCTACACGTCGAAGGAGGTCATAGAGACGGTATCTCCTGCTTCCACCTCTTGGGAACAGCACACCATCAACCTCGGTACCGGCCAGCGGCTGATAGCGATCCAAATGAGCCGCTCCGCCATCGATGATGTGGAATACGATTCCTACGAGGTGCCGGCCTCTCCGCTTATGGAGCTTCGGATGAACGACAAGAAAGTCAGCAACCTGTCCTTCGACTTGGGACTCACCGTGAAAGACTCTCTCCTCTCCTTCACCCTTGCCAACGTGGGCGCCGGAACTTTAGAGGCTTCTCTCTCTGCCACGGGCGGCTATGAGGTCTCCCCTGCCACGCTCAGCGTGGAGGGCGGACAAGTACAGCCTTTCTCTGTCAGACAGCCGGCCGACATTCCGGGGGCGTTGAGCGGAACGGTCACCATCACGGCTCCCGACTTGGAACCCATCTCTGTCTCCCTGCGGGGCATCGTCAGGGATCCTGACAAGATCTATCTGAACTTCGACTCGCTACCTCAAGGATGGACGCTCAACGAATATGGCTCGTTAGCCGACAGTTCTCTCATCGCTTCTTCGTGGAACGACGCCGTGCTCACCTCGCCTGCTGTCGAGGTGGCCGAGGGTGAGGATCTCTTCTTCCGCTATACTCGTACCAGCGATGCCTCCTATCAGAAGCCTACTGTCACTGTAGCCTACAGCGACGATGACGGAAACTGGACGGAAATGGAAACCAACTTTGCCGATGACGCCGTCTACCAGCAGTGGGGCTATGCCCACATTTCGGGCATTCCAACTTCTGCCCGCCGCATCCGTCTCACGATGCGCTATGTTGTCATCGACGACCTCTATGGATTTTCACTTCCCCAAAAAGCCATCATGCAGGTGACTGCCGCCGACCAGGACTTCGGTATGATTGCGGCCGATTCCGCACGTTTCTTCATCGTCCGCAACGAGGGCACGGCACCGCTGAACGATCTCAAGGCCGTATCTTCCGATCCTCACTTCTCTGTCAGCTTGCCTGAATCCATCGCTCCGGGCGACAGCGCCATGGCTTCGCTCACCTTGGCAGCTGGCGAAAGTGGCTTGTTCTCTACGCTCATCACGGTCAGCGCGACCAACCAGGACACGGTGTCTTTCCGCGCCGAGGGGTATGTGGTCAACCAAGACGCGCTCTGGCTGCCGCTTCGCGACAGTCTGCCCGATGGATGGAAAAACCAGGGCTGGGAACTGTCAGATGATGGTGCCCACGCGGACTATGGCGGTCAAGAGACAAGAAGCATCATCTCGCCGCGCCTCCTCATCGACAGCAACGACTCTCTCGTTTTCAGGGCCGCACGGGAGTATGAAAGCGGATGGATTCGCTTCTACCTGTCTTCCGACCGCGGCGCTACTTGGCAGATGCTCAAAGAATACGGCAGCCAACTCTCCGACACGGCCCGCACGTTCTCGCTCAAGGATGTTCCTGCCGGCGACTACATGCTGCGCATCGACGGCAACTATGCCTTCCTCTATGGTCTCAACGGCTTCCACCTCAACGACCATGCGCCGTCACTCACGCTCACGCAGAATGGTCTCCCGGTCAGCGATGGTTTTGTCGACGATTTCGGCATTCTCTATCATCCTGTGGAACATGTCTATGAGGTGACTAACACGGGCACGGGTATCCTCTCGCTGCATGTCAGCGCCAGCCAGGAGCACCTCTTTGCCCTCTCCGACACGGTCTTCAACCTAAAGGCCGACAGCACGACCACACTCACCGTAGTGCCTGTCTTCGACGACAACTTCGGTGCCCGGCAGACCATCATCACGTTCGCCCCCGAGGGTGAGCAGATGCTTCCGATCGCTGTCACGGCTTCGGTGGTGACACGCGACTCTACAAAATTCCATGAAGACTTTGAGAATGGCTTCTCTCCGCTCTGGTCCAACGTCGGCTGGGAGATAGAGACTCCTTTCTACGGCAACGGCACAAGGATGGCGTCCGCCACCAACACTGACAGCACTTGCCTCGTCACGCCGCGGCTCAGGGCACTCAAGGGCGACTCACTACTCTTTGAGGCTATGCTGCCTTGGACTGACGAGCCGCTCACGGTGGAATACTCCTATGACGAGCAGGCCACATGGAATACGGCCTCTGTGTATAATGCCGACGACAACAACGCCTACCTCTGTCTGAAGTTCACGGCTCCCGAAGACGGCTGTTTCTTCCTCCGCTTCGTCAGCAAATATGGTTATCTCGACAATTTCTATGGTTTCACCTACGAGCCGAATGCTCCACAACCCAACGGACTCCTCCACACGGCAACACGCATCAACGATTCCACGGTCGTTTACGACCTCGCGGGCCGGAAGCTCAATCCCCACGCTCTCACTCCCGGGCTCTATATCCGGGATGGAAAGAAATTCATCAAAAAATAAACAATAATCATTATAATCAAAAAACTCAAGATGAAAAAGAGATTCTTTACAATTATTCTTGTCACCGCTCTGTTCGGCGCAGTACAGACAACCGTTGCCCAAAACTTCGAGTTCAGAGGTGTCAAAGCCAATGCAAGATACGACGACGGCGAGACCACCCACAACGAATATCTTGGCTGGGACGAGGAGAAGGGCCAGGCCATTTTCAAAGTCGACCAGGGACTTTGGCGCCTCGACCTCACTGCCGACACTGTCAATTCCGAGGTTATCTACGGTGACAATCTGATGTACGGCAACTCTGGAGCGGTATATGTCAACGACACTATCGTCACCGTCTATTCACGCGAGAGCGAAGACGACGCCACGCAGATGGAGTTTAAGGTGCGCTGGTGGAAGGCCTCTACCGGCGAGAAATTGCGCGAGCAGACCTTTCCCAAGAGTACCAACCTCGAATCCAGAGGCATGAGCTACAACCCGATCGACGGAAAAGTTTACGGTCTCTTCTACTTCACCGACGTTGCTCTTCCCGTACCCGATGAAGAACTCGACCCCGAGGATCTCCAGGAGGGCTACACCACCGATGCCGGCTATGCCCTGGCCACCATCGACCTCAACACGATGACACTCACCCAAATCACCCCAGGCATCTACTACGACAACTTCGTCACGCTGGCCTGCGCTCCCGACGGCCGCATCTTTTCGATGACGAGCAGCGGCTCGCTGGTAGAGTTCGACCGCGCCACGGGCCTCATCCTCACCAAGACGGTAGAAAACGAGCAGGGCGAACTCGTGGAGGTGAACAAGTATGAACACTCCGGGGTCGTCTCACAGTTTAAGCGCCAGGCTGCCTGCTTCGATTTCACTACAGGCAAGATGTATTGGAACGGATTCGTCAACAGCGGTATGGGCTACAACGAGTGGGGCTCCTACGGACCGCTCTCCGACAAGGAATGGCGCACGAATGGAAAATACGACACCGCCCTCTACGAGGTAAGCATCGAAGACGGAAAGGCCACACGGCTGTCGGGTATCGTCAACCGGCTGTCACTCACCTGCATGTGGATGCCGGGACGGGACGCCAGTGAGGCCACAGCCATAAAGAGCGTCTCGAGTTCTTCGACAGGTATAGTGAAGGTGTACACACAAAACGGCCTTCTCGTCTACAGTGGTCCCGCCACCGGCATGCACCTTCAACAAGGACTGTATATCGTGAAGGATGGTGACACCACACGCAAGATTGTCATCAAATAACGTCTCTTTGTTCATAGAGAATCGTTGAGCGGCAGCCGTTCGCGAATCTCACTAACCCTCAAGAAAAAGGCTGGCTCCAAAGAAATAGGGGCCAGCCTTTATTGTCGCAGGATACGCAGGCATTGCCCGACATCTCCTGCTTCCTGTCGATTGGGCTATCTCCAACGGGGGAAAACCTCTCCAACTCTAAAAGCGCTCAAGCCTCTCCCCCTTGAAGAGATTAGGCCTCCTTTCCCGTATGACTTGCGTTCTGCGGGATCTCCATGGCCGTAGCGCCGGAGACAAACTGCTTCAACCGGGTCTTGTCAGCGGTAGCCTCGGTGGCGGGGGCAAACTTCAGCACCAGCCCCTTCACATTGCGCGAAGCCTTGAAGTCTGCAAGGGATTCCACACCCTTACTCTTGATGTTCACCTTGAAGGCTCCGAAGCCGTCTACCACCACTCGGTCTCCGTTGAGCAACCGGCGCTGCATGGCATCGACAAGCTCATAGAGCACGGCCTTGATATCACTTCCCTTCACCGTGGAATTCTTCTCCATGATCTTGGCCAGACCATCAATGTTCACTACTCCCTGTGGCATCACACGTGCGCGCCACATTCCCTTGACGTCGGCATTACCCGACTTCATCTGATACAACTTATAATAAATAGCCATAATATAATACCGTTTGTTTAAAAAGTGATGAATAGGACAATAAGTCCATTATTTCTTGTTCTGTTCCTTGTCCGACTTTCCGCCAAAAATGCGAAGAATAGCCTCAACAACAGCCTCTACCAACTCAAGGACGAGGCGCCAACTGATTTTGTTCATGTTTTTTGTGTTTTTCGTTGTTTGGCCGCCCCTGAGACAGAAGCCCGATCAAAGCCGGTATCTTCCATCCCATGGTTATGGCCGATAATATGGTTTGTGTTTCTCATGCATTAGAAATTCAGGTCAGCCGGTCTTTATCGCCCGGCCCTTGCTGCCTGACTCCCGGTCAAGGTTGCGTGGTCGTGCCGCCGTCTTTGGGAGTGTCGCCACTCTGGTCCTTCTTCTCCACCACATACTTCTGCAGCTCAGCAATGCCCGTACCCTGGAGGATAGGCGTATACATCTTTTTGCCGTTCTTCTTGTGGATGGGGCGAAATACCACGTGGAAGCCCTTGATGTTCTTGGCAGCAGAGAAGTCGCCGGGCTTTGCCACTTGCGATGCATGGAAACTGAGGCGGAAACTGCCCAATCCGTCGAGCTTCACGGTATTCCCATTTTGCAGTTCATCATTCATCGTCTCCACGAGTTCCGTCAGCACGCCATGGATGTCGCTCACCTTCACCGTGCAGTTGCGCTGCATCTCGGTGGCCAGGCCCGCCAAATGGATGGTGTTGGGGTGTACGGCATGAGCAAACCAATAGGGCTTGCCATTTTTCATCTTCAGCTTCTTGCTGATCATCTTATACAAGATTGTCATAGCATTACTTTTAATAAGGTTAAATAATAAGGTTAAATCACTCAGTTGTCTTCATCGGCCAAAGCCTCCGCGGAAATCATTCTGATGCGCATCATTGTGTTTTTCCTTTCGACAATGCAAAGATACAAAATCCTACAGCCGAATACAAACTTCAACAAGATAGAAGAAGAGATAGAAGAAGAAAAGGAAAGTCACATCTGACCTATAATGCCAACCTTAACCGTCTATGAATAGTTTGACTAAGCAAGATGGTCATTTACTCTCATAATGAGAGTTGAAGTCATTTATTTTGCCAACCGCTTGTTTCTTATCAAAATTCTGAAATAAGGACATTTGCCGTTAATTTGCAAGTCCTTGCCGTCATCTCCTTTGCGGAATCTGACAATTTCAAATTGCTTTGGATTGTACTTGTGTAAAAATGTTATAGGCACACCCATCAAGCCATTATAATCACTTGGAATATCTTGCGTTCGATTCACATTGATACCATCACAGTTGTCATACTTAGGATAGGAAGACTCGTTGCCTTTATAAGTTTTTGTCAAAATAATATCCTTATATCTCTGAGCAAGAGCAAGGTTGGTAAGCCATAAACAACCATTTGTTGCAATAATTGTTTGACCTTGGTCGTTAATACTAACTTCCGTGCCATAACGTGCATAATAATCGGGGACAATAAAACCAGAGATACCTCGTCCAAGATTAACTCCAAGCCATGCTTTGTCATGTTGAATCAGTTCAAAAATCTCTTTATAAGTAATTGCATTTACGTTACCAATAACAAGGAACTGCTTTCCGTATTTCACTATTTGAGAAATGAACTCTCTAAATAATGAAAAGGGTGGATTTGTGACGACGATATCTGCTTGCTGCAATAACTCTTTACATTCTCTGCTGCGAAAATCTCCATCGCCTTTGAAGTAATGGACTTTTTCTGTGTCTAAGTTACCTTTATAAATACAGTAAAAAGCTTTCTCTTTCGGTACATTATCAAACAAATCATGTGACTGATCAATATAACAAGAAGCTATTAATGCCTTAAGACCGAGTGTGTCAAAGTTCTTTTTAAAGTAGCGGTAGAAGTTGCTAACGCGAGCATCATCACAATTACAGTAAACGACCTTTTCATGAAAACAATCCGGGTAATGCTGCAATTCACGTTCTATATCACAAAACTGAGTGTAAAATTCATCGCTCTTCGATTTTTTTGCTTTTTGAAGAAGTTCGTTTGTCGCCTGTCGTACCATGATTAATTGTTTGTTAACTGCTTGAATAAATCACTACCTAACATCTGTAACGAAGTTTCTGCAACGTCCAGCATAATCTCAAACATGTCACCTTTATCCCAACTCTCACCATCGCCTTGCGTATAGATTGAAGCAGCTTGAAGCATGATAGTTTTGTCTTTGGGCTTTACAAACATATTTTTGCAAAGATTGGTATTAATAGGCATACCATAATTGGCAGCTGTAAGCCGGTCAAGTCGGTTCAGCATACCCGAATTGTATTCAAGTGTAACAACTCTTCCATCAGGACGGGTAACGTGAATGGTTTGAGTAAGGAAGTTTGTTCCTTCAAGAAAAAGGACATAAGGGAAGTAGGATTCAGCGAGCATGAAATTTGCGATTTCAGAAATGTTCTTGTGTGAACGCTCAATAGCATTGCCAGCTTCCATCAAATCCTGATCGTTATTAGCGCCAACGAGTTTACCTTTCTCAATGTTCTCCTTGTCCTTGCCTTGGTGTTTTGCCTCAGAAACAAGTACTACTCTCCATTCGTCATTATCGTCCTTTACTACAATTACTCCACCATCGGGAATGATTCTGGCGTTAGAGACAAATAAGGTCTGACCAAGATATGGGTCAACCTTTTGTAAGGCTTCATTAATCTTGGATTTTTCGATACTTTTCCAATAATCAAAGGTCAACTGGGGGTATTTGTTGCGGAGGTAATCTTTCACACGATGCGAAACATCACCTACAGTTTTGTCATGAATCTGGGCTTGCTGACAGAAAATGCCAACTTGTCCCTGACGAGCTTTTTGCTGAGTAGTAAGTCTTGAAGACTGATTTTTATTTGCCATATTATTTTATAATCCTTATATCCGCACCACAATAGTCTTTAGCATTTTATAACGTACTGAGCAACAAAAAAGTTGCTCAGGATTTGGCCATGTCAAAAAAAATCACTTAACTTAGTGGTGCAAAAACAAATTAGCAATTCATTAACACGGCATGGCAAAAATACAAATAAAATCTGAGAAACTTACTCCATTCGGAGGAATTATTCATGTTATGGATCTTTTTGAGCGCCATCTGTCGCATATCATCGACGAAACCCTTGGAAAGAGGTCTGTCTCTATTGGATACGATTATAGCGAGATTATACGTTCTCTCATGTGCGTGTGTTTCTGTGGAGGCTCATGCGTCGAGGATGTTTCCAACCATCTTATGGGACATCTGAGCTTGCATCCTTTATTGCGCACTTGTAGTTCAGACACCATCTTGCGTATGATGAAAGAACTTTCCTGCGACAACATCACATACACCTCCGATACCGGAACCGGCTGCCTATCTTTCTGTGAGAAAATCATAATGACAGAATCCAACTGTAGTTCTTCCCTAAATAATTAGGGAAGTATATCAAGAAGGTTTTTACTACGAATCAAAAATAAATATTTGGCAAAGTAAAGAATCATAACTTTACAGCCAGAGTATTTGAGATTATTCCCCCAAGGCACAATGCCTTGGGGATTTTTTATCAGTTTAAAGATGCCACAGAATCGGACATGGAAACACACTTTGTAAATTAAAAGAAACTCGTGTTTTTGGAGGATTTTGAAGAACTGCTTTTTTTGGTCTAAAAAAGCGATGAATTATCCTTATTTATTTGATTATTACAGAAATAAAAGTTATATTTGTAATGGAGGGACGGGGATCTTACAGGGCAAGAGAAGCTCATCGACCAGCGTCTCTTGCTGGGTATAATAAAATATGATGTGCTGTTCCTCCTTCATGCAGGGGCGCTGCGGCGCCCCTTTTTTAATGCCCTGACTCTTCTGCTGCCTTCCATGCAGTGATGGTGCGTGGCTTGATGCTGAACCACCACGATGCGACTGTAGGTCTGATAAGGGATCAGATAGGATGGCATGCTTTTCGGGTTAAAACGAAGGATGGCAACAGACTGGCCAAATGCCGGCTGTTGCCATCGCTCCTTTCTTATTTATTGCAGTGTGTAGACTTTCTTTTCTACGGGCTTGGGATAATCAAACTTCATTAGTACCAAGAGTCATTGAAGCTGTCGTCGGAATCGTCAAATTCGAAAGAATCATGTTTGGACATAACAATGTTACCATCTCCATTATCTTTTCCTTTCTCCGTACCTGGTTCAAGTATGCCATGTTCTTTAGGCGAGCCCATGACCAAATTCGACAGTTCGAGCTCAATAAGTATTGTTTCTGGTTTTATGTATTTCATTGCTTTATCTGTTACTTAACGACGATTTTCTTACCATTGTGGATATAGATGCCGGCAGTTGTCGGCTTGTTCACGCGGATGCCCTGCAAGGTGTAGTAGCCTTCCTTGTCGGCAATCTGATGGTTGAGCGTATGAATGCCCGTGGTGTCATCCTCGCTGCCCTCGAAGAAAAGACCGACCTGATACTCCTTGGCATTTGCTAACGAACTGTCGTCTGTGCTGATTCCCTCCACACGTTTGTAGGCGTCCTGGTCACTCGGGTTAAGGGTTGTTGCACCGACAGCCTCGCCGGTCAGAGAGAGGTAGGCCCGCTCACTAACGCTCACGCCCGTCTTGGAACGCAGGAAGCCAAGCTTATGGGACCCATCTTTCTGCTTGACCCAAGAGAAGAGGTACTGACGGCTGGTAACAGGATCGCCGGTCTTTGTAGATGTTTCCGGAAGTGTCATATAAATAGTCTTACCTGGCAGATAGACAGGATTGAGCAGCTTGCTCTCGTTGTCTACGGTCTCGCCGAGTTTCTCGATCAGCGGACGGACAGTGATCTCGCTGACCTTATCCGTAGCAGTTGCCGAGAGAATCACTCCGCTCTTTGCCGGAATATATTGCTTGTCGTTCATCTTGAAATCAGAGCTCTGGTCGCGCAAGGTCACTTTGTTTTTTTCCTTGTCGTAGCTGATGATGTCGTAGACCTTCACATCCGTACCACTGACAATCTCCAGCGGATAGTTGCAGGCGAAAGAAGTGTAGCCCTTGTTGTCGTTGCCATAGTTGAAGAGTTTCACGGGACGTGTGATGGTGTAGAACGGTGCCGCCTTGCCCGTCATCTGCTGATCGAAAGGATTGGCTGCAGAGACACGGATCTCGGTCTCATAGGTTTTGCCTTTATCGAGACCCGGCATGTTGAAGGTGATATCGTTGCCAAGACCGCTTGCGCCGGAAGTTTCTGTCGGGTTCACATCTTCAGTAAGCGTGTTGCGGCGGATGTGGTTGTAGTAGCAGACATCGCCATTCTCCTTTTCCGGCGCAAAGTCTGTGGCACTCGGAGTAACACCGTCCTCGCCGAAGTTGGTGCTATAACTGTTGTTCTCGATGAAACGGAACTTCTCGCCTGCCTTCAGCTTCACAGTGGTGAAATAATAGGTACCGTCGTCGCTTGGCTTCAGCGTGATGGCTTTTGTCTTATCCCACGTGCCGCAAGCAACATTTTCAGTACTTTCATATTCACGCCTGTCATTCACCGTCCAGTTTGTTCCGGACTCGACAGCGGGACCAACGATCTGAATGGCATTGTGGAATTCGACATTGTACGTACCGGTGGTAACATTCAGCGAGAGGGTATAAGAGTCGTACTTCTGCTTCTGTGCTTCGGTCAGCAAGGGGTTGATGGACTGCATCTGGTTCTTGCCCTTCCCATCATCAGAAGTTTTGAAACCTTTATTATTGCTTCCACCTGTGAAGTAGGACGCGCCACTGCCGGACGAAACATTCGACAGGTCATTGCCCGGCTGGTAGAGTGCTCCCGAGAGCGTGTTGCAGTCGCGGTTGTCAAAGATTTCAGGACGCCAGACGAAGTCCCAAGCACCCGGATTGGTGTTAGTCTTCCATTGGGTCCAACTATCCATGTAGCGCTGGCTGCAGAACATAAAGAAGAAGTTGTCGAAAGAAGCATTCACCTTCGACATGTTGACATAGTAGACGACGCTGTCGACTACATTTTTATCATTCGCATTGTAATAGACCACAGGCGACATCTTCTTGAAAGATTTATCGCCTTCGCCCCAGAAGCCATAGGCATAGAACTTCTCGTAAGCAGCAGTAGGATCTGTCGCATCGGACTGCTTCTTCACAGTGCCAATGATATAATCAGTCGACTGGGAAGCATCATAGACATTCCCGCTTGTGAAAGGCCAACCATCTCCAGATGTCTGGGTTTTTCCTCCATCATTAAATATAATCTTAGCAGGAGTTCCCTTCTTATCTGGGCTCATTCTCCACAGATAATAGGTCTTGCCATCATACTCCGCCGTTGTAGTCAGTTGATCACCATACCAATCTGCTGTCTGCTTATCATTATCGCTTATATAAGCATAAGCGTAAATATTGTCCCAAGTGGCAGGCTTCTTGACATAGCAGAACGTGCCGTCGTAATAAGGAAGGTCAATAGACGAAGACGAAGTAACATTGTATTTCAGATCGTATTTGATGCCGCTCTTGTTGCGCCAGTATTGAACGCTGGGGTTGCTGTAATCCAGTTTGGAGCCATGGTTGCCACTGTCCTCCCAACCGGCTGTGGCATAAGCGAACGTACACGAAACGGCTTTATCTTTTCCTTTAGTACATTTGAAATAAGTGAAAGAGGTTTCGGTGCCATCGGTTTTCAGTGAACCCTCACTCTTATAGAACATGCGGCCAGGGACAGAGGCATTCGGATCACTGTAGTCTGTGCCATCGTCCATATCCTCCGCTTTGTTGTTCGGACCGATGATCTTCCCATTAGGACTCTTGATATACCAGTAGACTGTGCCGTCATCAATGCCTTCCCATCGCGGATCGTCATATTTCAGACTGATCTGCCAGCGGCTGTTGTCCTTGGTGTGGGTGTTGCCATCTTTATCGTCACGGTACAGCGCAGCCACCATGGGCACTTCCACCTTTGTTTGGAAGTCTTTAGTGTTGGAGAAGACGACATAACAGGACGTTTCCTGTGCCTGTGCCTCCACCGACAAGGACACAGCGGAGAAAGCCAGCAAGGCAAAGAGTGCACGAATAGGTGCACGTAAATGCAATAAATAATGCTTCATTAGTTGAATTTATAATTATGTTCTTATATCCTAAATATTCTCTTGTTCTAATAGGTTATCCGCGGGAATATGCTTTTAAGTTTGCGTGCGCAAAATTACTGAAAGTAACACGAACTTCAAAGGAAAATTTAATAATTAACATAATTTTTGCTGTGCAAACGTTTGCGTCAAATTTGAATTTTCTAACGGGTTCTCCGGCTTAAAAAATCTTAGCTTGCGTGGCATTCGCCACAAGGTTGTGTGGCTTTCGCCACAAGGCCGCGTGGCATTCGCCACAAGAAACGCGAAGCCCCGTGTAAACATTGCTGGTTACACGGGGCTTCACTTTATCTGCGGGTATTGTTAGACTTATGCCATGCCCTTGCCTGTTCCGAAGGGAGCGATGGTGTCGCCATGGGCCTGCGGAGCCTTGGGCATCTGGATGGGACCGAACTCCTGCTCGTAGCGCATGATGTTCTCCTGCAATGCGGCGAGAAGACGCTTGGCATGCTCGGGAGCGAGGATGACACGCGTAGCCACGTCGGCCTTCGGCATTCCCGGGAGGAAACGGGCGAAGTCGAGGATGAAGTCACTGTGGGAGTGGCTGATGAGAGCCAGATTTGAGTATACGCCTTTTGCTACCTCGGGGTCGAGATTCATCTGCAACCCCTGCTGATTGTTGTTATTTTCTGCCATTGTGATATAAATTTAGATTCTTAACTTTAGCAAAGGTAAGGTTTTTTTTCCTAACCCACAAACTTATCACCATTTTTTCTACAATTATCGTAGGGGAAAATGGCGCGGAGCTTGCCTATTGGCGGCAAAACCTTGAATAATCGGGCACTTGTGCATCATGAGTGGTTTTAGAGTGTGCTGCATACCTTGCCTCACACATTCATTGTTTACAGATGTCTGTATCCTTCGTACTACGATCCTCCGTCAGAGCCCTACCGGTAGTCCACAGCAGTCGCACGGCCCAGCGGCCCACGATACACGAAGCGACAAGGGCCACCACCGCATCGACATAGCTAATGCCCCAAAACAATCCACAGAGCAATCCGAGAATGGCACCCAGATCGGTCAGTACGTCGCTGAGTATATGCAGATAGGCCGCCCGGCTGTTGACATCGCCATGGTGTCCATGCAACAGATAAGCACAAATAAAATTCGTGATACACCCCACGGCAGCCATCACCAATGCCTGCCCATAAGCAATATCGACTTCGGGATGCAGGAAGCGGCTGAAGGCCTCAACAAGGATGAACACAGAAACGAGCAGCAGAAATACGCCACTGGTATAGGCCGAAAGGTTGAGAATGCGGTTGGTATCCCAACGCTCATTGCCTCGACGTTGCAAACGCCGCACAAGGACGTAGGCAGCCCAACTAAGCCCCAGCACAAGCACATGACTCCCCATGTGGGTGCCTTCAGCCAACAAGGCCATGGAATGAGTGAGAACGCCAACGACAAACTCACTCACCATAACGATAAGGGTAAACACCACTACCGTCGCCGTGCGACGCTCACCCCAAGAATGCTGTATTTCTTTTTGCATGGTGCAAAGATAGAAAATAATCGCGAACCTGCCAAATGGTTGCTCATAAAGCACATTGAGCGGCACAACCATCAACATCCAATTTGGGCAACTCCCCCGTTTTTGATAGTGACAGTGGAATCGGTCTCTGTAACGTAGTCAAGATCGAGGAAGAAGTGCCGACTTTCTTGGCACGACTTGCCTGTGACAATTTTACAGGCTGTTGCACGGAATCTCTTGGAGCCTGCAAGCGAAAAACGTTTTCCCCTGGGCATGGAGACGGAAAGGAAAAACACACAACAGTAGCAGGAGTATCCCCCACACTGTCAGCGAATAGTAGTTTTCTTTCTTCATATTCACAAATTGTTTTAGTAATAAATTAGTAATAATTCTGAAGCAAAAATAGGCAATTTCCGATTACTTAGGCTTCAATCAGGGGTAGGTTTCTATATAAACACCAGAAACAATGTGGATGGAATTATATAAACATAAACATATAACTACTTGATTTACAGGGGAAACAAAATATACATAAGAAATTATCCCGCTATCTGACCCATTTCGTCAGAAAACACGATGCCAAGGAACGCACAACACAAACATGAAAAAAAAGCCACAACAACCATCAAGGCTGCTGTGGCATTTTGTTATGTTTGATTCTCTTCAACCGTCACTCCTGAGGAGCGAGAGTGGAAGCGTTTTTCTCTGCAAAGTCGAGGACATTCTTCTTGTTGGCCTCCATGCGGTCATAGTCTTCCTTAGAGCCTACAATGAGCTTCTGCCACTGGCGAAGACCGGTACCTGCAGGAATCAAGTGCCCGCAGATCACATTCTCCTTCATGCCCTCAAGGTTGTCCACCTTTCCACGGATAGCGGACTCGTTGAGCACCTTGGTGGTCTCCTGGAACGACGCGGCACTCATGAAGCTCTTCGTACCAAGGGCTGCACGGGTTATACCCTGCAGCACCTGAGTGGATGTGGCAGGCACTGCATCGCGTACCTGAACCTGCTTCAGATCGCGGCGCTTTAGGCTGGAGTTTTCATCACGCAACTTGCGCAGCGTGATGATCTGTCCCTTATGGAGGACGTCGCTGTCACCAGCATCCGTCACCACCTTCTTGCCCCAAATGCGGTCGTTCTCAGCAGCAAAGTCGAGCTTGTCGACGAGTTCCTGAGAGAGGAATGTCGTGTCGCCCGGATCCTCGATGCGTACCTTGCGCATCATCTGACGGACAATAATTTCGAAGTGCTTGTCGTTGATCTTCACACCCTGCAGGCGGTAAACATCCTGCACCTCGTTGACGATGTATTCCTGAACAGCCGTCGGACCCTTGATGGCCAGAATGTCGCTCGGTGTAATACTACCATCAGAGAGAGGAGTGCCGGCGCGCACGGCATCGTGCTCCTGCACCAGGATCTGCTTCGACAGACTGACAAGATACTTGCGCTGGTCGCCGGTCTTTGAGGTAATGATGATCTCCCGGTTACCACGCTTCACCTTGCCCATGCTGACTTCACCATCGATTTCGGAAACTACAGCGGGGTTAGACGGATTGCGAGCCTCGAAAAGCTCTGTGACACGAGGCAGACCACCGGTGATGTCACCGGCGCCACCTACGGCACGCGGGATCTTGACCAGCGTGGTACCCGTGGTAATGGTCTGTCCATCCTCGACGTTGAGGTGACCGCCCACAGGCAGGTTGTAAGTACCAAGAACCTCGTCCTTCTCGTTCAACACGTCGACGGTAGGTACAAGCGTACGGTCCTTTGAGTCGGTGATGATGCGTTCGGTCATACCCGTTGCCTCATCGGTCTCTGCACGGAAGGTAGCGCCCTCCTTGACATCCTTGAACTTCAAGCGACCTGCATACTCGCTCACGATGACTGCGTTGAAAGGATCCCATTTGGCGATGAGGTCACCCTGCTTGACGATGTCGCCATTCTTATAATAGAGAGAAGAACCGTAGGGAACGTTAAGCGTACTGAGAACGATACCCGTATTGGGATCTTCAAACTGGACCTCAGCCAGACGGCTGACCACCATACGGCAGTTGGTGTCATCCTCGTCTACAAAGGGAACCGTGCGGAGCTCATCAAACTTCAGACGGGCATCACCTTTGGCAACAATGCTGGCATTGGCGGCAGCATTACCTGCCACGCCACCAGCGTGGAACGTACGAAGAGTAAGCTGCGTACCCGGCTCACCGATGGCCTGTGCGGCAATCACACCCACAGCCTCACCCAACTGTACCATACGTGCGGTAGCAAGGTTGCGGCCATAGCACTTGGCACAAACACCGTGCTTGCTTTCGCAAGTGAGCACCGAGCGGATCTCAACCATCTCGATGGGACTGTCCTCAATAGCCTGTGCCTTGGGCTCGGTAATCTCCTCACCGGCAGCGACGATAAGCTTGCCTGAGCGGGGATCGACGACGTCGTGCACAGAGACACGGCCCAGAATGCGCTCGTAGAGCGTGGCGATCACCTCATCACCGTTTTTCAGTGCACGGCATTCAAGACCACGCAAGGTACCACAGTCTTCCTCCGTGATGATGACATCGTGGGAAACGTCTACCAGACGGCGGGTCAGATAACCGGCATCGGCCGTCTTCATAGCCGTGTCGGCAAGTCCCTTACGCGCGCCATGGGAAGAAATGAAGTATTCCAACACCGACATACCTTCCTTGAAGTTGGAGATGATGGGGTTCTCGATGATCTGCGCCCCCTCGGCACCAGCCTTCTGAGGCTTGGCCATCAAGCCACGCATACCGGCAAGCTGGGCAATCTGATCGGCAGAACCACGGGCACCGGAATCGAGCATCATATATACGGCGTTGAATCCTTGATCGTCTTCAGTCATGTGCTTCATCACGGCAGCCTTCAGGTCAGAGTTGACATGCGTCCAAGTATCGATAACCTGGTTGTAACGCTCCTTGTCGGTGATGAAACCCATGTTATAGTTGTTTGAAATCTCGTCTACTTCCTCCTGACCTTTCGCGACGATGGAACTCTTCTCCGACGGAACGATAATATCGTTGAGGTTGAACGACAGACCGGCTACATACGACATGCGATAACCGAGGTTCTTGATACCATCAAGGAAAGAGCAGGCGCGTGCCATGTTCACAGCCTTTATTACATCGGCGATAAGTCCACGCAACGACTTTTTGGAGATGATGCCATTGAAGAAACCGAGCTCATCGGGTATCAGCTGATTAACGATGACGCGTCCGACGGTGGTCTCGACAATGTGCTTCACGTTTTGTCCGTCGACAATATCGTCTACCAGCACCTTCACTTTGGCATGGAGATCACAACGGCCTTCGTTTGTGGCAATGATGGCCTCTTCGGGACCATAGAACGTGAGTCCCTCGCCCTTTGCTCCGGGACGAACCTTTGTGATATAGTAGAGACCCAACACCATATCCTGCGAAGGCACGGTGATAGGAGCACCATTGGCAGGATTGAGAATGTTGTGGCTCTGAAGCATCAGAATCTGTGCCTCAAGTATGGCCTCGTTGCTCAAGGGAAGGTGGACAGCCATCTGGTCACCATCGAAGTCGGCGTTGAAAGCCGTACAAGCCAGCGGGTGAAGCTGGATGGCCTTGCCCTCTATCATCTTGGGCTGGAAGGCCTGTATACCGAGACGGTGAAGTGTAGGAGCACGGTTGAGCAATACAGGATGACCCTTCATGACATTCTCAAGGATGTCCCAAATGACGGGCTCACGACGGTCAACGATACGTTTGGCACTCTTCACGGTCTTCACGATGCCGCGCTCGATGAGCTTACGGATAATGAAGGGCTTGTAAAGCTCGGCAGCCATCAACTTGGGCAGACCACACTCACCCATCTTCAACTCTGGGCCGACGACAATAACCGAGCGGGCAGAATAGTCGACACGCTTACCCAAAAGGTTCTGACGGAAACGTCCCTGCTTTCCCTTGAGAGAATCGGAGAGAGACTTCAGTGGGCGGTTGCTTTCGCTCTTGATGGCAGAAGACTTGCGCGAGTTGTCGAACAAAGAGTCAACAGCCTCTTGCAGCATACGCTTCTCGTTGCGGAGGATCACCTCGGGTGCCTTGATCTCGATAAGCCGCTTCAAGCGGTTGTTGCGGATGATGACACGGCGGTAGAGGTCGTTAAGATCGGAAGTGGCAAAGCGGCCACCATCCAGTGGCACGAGAGGACGGAGTTCAGGAGGGGTGACAGGGATAATCTTCATGATCATCCACTCAGGCTTGTTCACCTTGCCATTGCTGTTGCTGGCACGGAAGGCCTCCACGACCTGCAGACGCTTCAGGGCCTCGGTCTTGCGCTGCTGTGAGGAGTCGTTGTTGGCACGGTCACGAAGCTCGTAAGAAAGAGCATCGAGGTCGATCTCCTTCAGCAAGTCGTAAATGGCCTCGGCGCCCATCTTGGCGACGAACTTGTTGGGATCGTCGTCGGGCAGATAGTCGTTGTTCTCATCAAGATAGTTGTCCTCAAGATCGATGTACTCATCTTCAGAGAGGAGGTCGAACTTGTGGGAACCGTTGAGCTCCTCATCGTCCTCACCAGTCTTGCCCGCCAAAGGTCCGGGATTGATGACGATATACTTCTCGTAGTAGATGACAGCGTCAAGCTTCTTTGTAGGAAGTCCGAGCAGATAACCTATCTTATTGGGCAAGGAACGGAAATACCAGATGTGGGCCACGGGAACCACCAGTTCAATATGGCCGCCACGCTCACGGCGCACTTTCTTCTCGGTCACCTCAACACCACAACGGTCGCAGACAATGCCCTTGTAGCGGATGCGCTTGTACTTGCCGCATGCGCACTCATAGTCACGCGTAGGACCAAAGATGCGCTCGCAGAACAGACCGTCACGCTCAGGCTTATAGGTGCGGTAGTTGATGGTTTCGGGCTTGGTAACCTCGCCCCACGAATTCTCCAGAATCTCCTCAGGAGAGGCGAGACCAATGGTGATCTTCGTGAAATTGCTTTTTACTTTATTATCTCTTTTGAAAGCCATAGAATTCTAATCTTAATATGAGTTTACTCGTTTATTTATGAATAGGAGTCTACTCGTTTATTCCAACTTGATGCTCAGACCCAAACCGCGGAGTTCATGGAGCAACACGTTGAGTGACTCGGGAATACCGGGAGTGGGCATGGGATCACCCTTGACGATAGCCTCGTAGGTCTTACTACGGCCATTCACGTCGTCACTCTTGACCGTGAGCACCTCCTGGAGCACATGTGCGGCACCGAAGCCCTCAAGGGCCCATACCTCCATTTCTCCGAAGCGCTGACCACCAAACTGTGCTTTACCGCCAAGAGGCTGCTGGGTAATCAAGCTGTACGGGCCAATAGAACGGGCATGCATTTTATCCTCTACCATGTGACCAAGCTTGAGGAAGTAGGTCATACCGATAGTGGCAGGCTGGTCGAAACGCTCGCCGGTCTCGCCATCGTAGATATACGTAGAGCAGAGAGGCGGCAGACCGGCCTTGTCGGTCCACTTCTGCAGATCCTCAAGTTTGGCACCATCGAAGATAGGTGTTGCAAACTTCACGCCTAAGCGCTTTCCGGCCGCACCGAGGATAGCCTCAAAAATCTGACCGAGGTTCATACGTGAAGGCACACCCATCGGGTTCAATACCAAGTCTACGGGGCGTCCGTCGGCCAGGAACGGCATGTCCTCCATGCGCACTACCTTGGAGACGATACCCTTGTTGCCGTGACGTCCGGCAAGTTTATCACCCACCTGAATCTTACGCTTCTTGGCCACATAGACCTTGGCCATCTGCATAATGCCGGCGGGCAGGTCGTCGCCGATGGTGATGGCAAATTTGCGGCGGGTCTGTTCGGCGTCCATCTGCTTGTACTTGCGGATGAAGTTCATGATAAGGCGCTGGATCAGCGTGTCGGCATGCTCATCGCCCGTCCAGTTGTTACTCTGGATACCGTCAAACTCGAGGTTGCGCAACATGGTCTCAGTAAACTTGCTGCCCTTGGTGATGACCTCGGCATCGGTATAGTCGTGAACACCCTGGGAAGTCTTACCGTCCGTAAGCTCCATGAGTTTCTCCACGAGAATATCCTTCAAGTCGTTAACCTTCGACTCAAACTCTTCAGAGATCTTGGCTAAAAGTACTTTATCTTGTTTCTTAGACTCACGTGTCTTAATGGCACGGGAGAAGAGTTTCTTATCAATGACGACACCGCTGAGAGAAGGATTGGCTTTCAAAGAGGAATCCTTCACATCGCCGGCCTTGTCGCCGAAAATGGCACGGAGAAGCTTCTCCTCTGGTGTAGGCTCGCTCTCACCCTTCGGTGAAATCTTACCAATAAGAATATCACCCGGCTCCACTCGGGCACCCACACGGATGATACCGTTGTCGTCGAGATCCTTGGTGGCTTCTTCGCTGACGTTTGGAATGTCAGCCGTAAACTCTTCCATACCCAACTTGGTCTCACGCACGTCCAAAGAGTACTCATCGACGTGAACAGAGGTGAGCACGTCTTCACGGACCATTCGCTCTGAAATCACCACGGCATCCTCATAGTTGTAACCTTTCCAGGGGATGTAGGCTACGAGCAAGTTGCGTCCCAAAGCCAGTTCGCCGTTTTCTGTGGCATATCCTTCGGTGAGGATGTCACCTTTCTTCACACGCTGGCCCTTGTCGCAGATGGGACGCAGGTCGATGGTCATGTTCTGGTTGGTGCGGCGGAACTTGGGAATGCGGTATTCCTTCAAGGCCGGCTCAAAGCTGACAAACTCATCGTCTTCCGTGCGGTCGTAAAGGATGCGTATCGTTGTAGCGTCGACATATTCGATGACACCATCGCCTTCTGCTGTAATCATTGTGCGACTGTCCTCGCAGACCTGGCGCTCAAGACCAGTACCTACGATAGGAGCATCATTGTGGAGCAGAGGCACGGCCTGACGCATCATGTTACATCCCATCAGGGCGCGGTGACCATCATCGTGCTCCAAGAAAGGAATAAGGCAAGCAGAGACAGAAGCGATCTGCTGCGGACTCACGTCCATAAGATCCACCTGGTCGGGGGCCACCACTGGATAATCGGCATCCTGACGGCATTTCACCACCTTGCGGATGAAATGTCCGTCGGGAGTGAGCGGCGCGTTGCCCTGACCGATAATCTTGTCTTCCTCCTCTTCTGCCGTCAGATAAATGATGTCTTCGTTATCCATGTCGACGACTGAATCCTTCACCTTACGATAAGGGGTGACAATGAAGCCCAAGTCGTTGATCTTCGCATATACGCAAAGCGAGGAGATCAGACCGATGTTAGGACCTTCAGGACTCTCGATGGGGCACAAACGGCCATAGTGGGTATAATGTACGTCACGAACCTCGAAACCAGCACGCTCACGCGACAGACCGCCGGGGCCAAGAGCCGAGAGACGGCGCTTGTGGGTCACCTCGGCCAGAGGATTGGTCTGGTCCATAAACTGTGACAGCGGGTTGGTTCCAAAGAAGGAATTGATGACGCTGGAAATTGTCTTTGCATTGATCAGGTCGGCAGGGGTGAAGACCTCATTGTCGCGTACGTTCATACGCTCACGGATCGTACGGCTCATGCGGGCCAGACCGATAGCGAATTGGTTGGCCAACTGTTCGCCGACGGTGCGGACGCGACGGTTGGACAGGTGGTCGATATCATCCACAGGGGCGTTGCTGTTGACCAGCTGGATGAGGTATTTGATGATGGCGATGATGTCCTCTTTGGTGAGCACACGCACATCCGAGTCAGTGGTGAGACCGAGTTTCTTGTTGATGCGGTAGCGGCCCACCTCACCGAGGTCATAACGTTTGTCGGAGAAGAAGAGGTTTTGGAACACCTCACGTGCGCTGGCTTCATCGGGAGCGTCGGCATTGCGAAGCTGACGGTAGATGTAGGCTACGGCTTCTTTCTCTGAGTTACTGGGGTCCTTGCCAAGGGTATTGAAGATGATGGAGTATTTGTTGGCAGCCTCCGCGTCCTTGTGCAGCAGGATAGTGCTGTTGCCGCTGTCGAGAATATCCTGAATGTTCTCTTCCGTGATCTCGGTTTCACGCTCCAACACCACCTCATGGCGCTCAAGCGTTACCACCTCACCCGTATCCTCATCGGCAAAGTCCTCGTTCCAGCTCTTCAGCACACGGGCGGCGAGCGTACGGCCTATGCAGTCTTTAAGATTCTTACGGTTGACCTTCACTTCCTCGGCGAGGTCGAAAATCTGAAGAATGTCCTTATCAGTCTCATATCCGATGGCACGGAGCATCGTCGTCACGGGCAATTTTTTCTTACGGTCGATGTAAGCGTACATCACGTTGTTGATGTCCGTCGAGAACTCAATCCAGGAACCTTTGAAAGGAATGATGCGGGCACTGTAGAGCACAGTACCGTTGGCATGTACACCCTGGCCGAAGAACACGCCGGGTGAGCGGTGCAGTTGTGACACAACTACGCGCTCAGCACCGTTGATGACAAACGTACCGTTGTCTGTCATATAGGGAATCGTTCCCAGGAAGACATCCTGTGTCTGCGTGTCGAAATCCTCATGGTCTTCGTCTGTGCATGACAGTCTCATCTTCGCTCTCAAAGGAACACAATAGGTCAGCCCGCGCTCCAGACATTCGTCGATGGTATAGCGTGGCGGATCAATAAAGTAGTCCAGGAACTCAAGAACGAAATTATTTCGTGTGTCGGTGATAGGGAAATTCTCGGCGAACACCTTATACAAGCCGTCATTCTTGCGTTCCTCAGGAGGAGTATCCAACTGAAGGAAGTCACGGAAGGACTTCAGCTGCACATCCAGAAAATCGGGAAAGGGCACCGGATTATGGATGCAGGCAAAATTAATGCGGTCGTTTGTCTTTGTAGCCATAAAGAAATTGAATGTTTAATAATTGCAAGGACCATCAATGTGCCTTGCGGCGAATGCCGTTGTCCGGCTGGAGAGGGATAATTGTGTGAAAAGACACAAAAAGGTTAGGACCAACCTACTTGGAAGATCCTAACCTATATTTAAAGAATTCTAAAAAGTCGGATTACTTGAGCTCAACCTTAGCGCCCTCAGCCTCGATAGCCTTCTTCAGGTTCTCAGCCTCAGCCTTGGCCATGCCTTCCTTCAGAGTAGAAGGAGCACCGTCTACGAGGTCCTTAGCTTCCTTCAGACCCAGACCGCAAGCTTCCTTGACGGCCTTAACAACCTTCAACTTGCTGGGACCAACCTCAGTCAGAACTACGTCGAACTCGGTCTTCTCCTCAGCGGCGGCAGCAGCGCCACCAGCAGCGGGACCAGCGGCTACAGCAACAGCTGCAGCGGCGGGCTCAATACCATACTCGTCCTTCAGGACTGTTGCCAACTCATTAACTTCTTTTACAGTGAGATTTACCAACTCTTCTGCAATAGCTTTTACGTCTGCCATTTTATTCTAAAATATTTATTTGTTCTTAATTTGTTTGTTTTGACCTCAATGGGTGTTGTGACACCGTGATTATTCAGGACGCTCGCCTAAAGTCTTGAGCACACCATGGATGGTGTTGGCGCCTGACTGCAGAGCAGAAATAACGTTCTTGGCAGGAGACTGCAGCAAGCTGACGATCTCTGCGATAACTTCTTCCTTGCTCTTGATGGATGAAAGAGTATCCAGCTGGTCAGCACCCATATAGATGCCTTCCTCGGCATAAGCTCCCTTCAGGGCAGGAATGCCTTCCTTCTTATACTCTTTGAGCAGTTTTGCAGGAACATTGGCCACCTGTGCGAACAGAACAGCCGTGTTCCCCTTCAAAGCGGGATAAAGGGGCTCGAAGTCGATCTCGCTGGCCTCAAAAGCTTTGTGCAACAGCTTATTCTTCACAACGACCATCTTGATGTCGTTCTTGAAGCATTTGCGGCGCAGGTTGCTTGTAGCCTCAGCATTCAGACCGGTAACATCCACCAAATAGAAATGGGGATATTCCTTGAGCTTAGCTCCCAAATCGTTGATGATAGTATCTTTTACTTCTTTCTTCATGTTGATTCAATTTTTAGAGGGTGTCAACTGATTTAGGATCAATCTTAATACCCCTGCTCATCGTGCTTGAAAGGAAGATACTCTTAAGATATGTACCCTTTGCTGATGCGGGTTTCAGTTTGATAATGGTGTTGAGGAATTCGCGAGCATTACCATAAATCTGATCAGGGGTCATCGAAATCTTACCGATAGATGTGTGGACAATACCAGCCTTGTCTACCTTGAAATCGATCTTTCCCTGTTTCACTTCCTTGACAGCTTTGGCTACATCCATAGTCACGGTACCCGACTTGGGGTTAGGCATCAATCCACGGGGGCCGAGAATACGGCCTAAGGGGCCCACCTTGCCCATGCAAGAGGGCATAGTGATGATGACGTCCACGTCAGTCCAACCGCCCTTGATCTTATCGATATACTCGTCAAGACCAACGTAATCAGCACCGGCTGCCTTGGCAGCTTCTTCCTGATCGGGAGTGCAGAGGCAGAGCACGCGGGTGACCTTGCCGGTACCATTGGGCAGTGACACGACGCCACGCACCATCTGGTTGGCCTTGCGAGGATCTACGCCCAGACGTACATCAATGTCAAGAGACGCGTCAAACTTCGTTGTGGTAATTTCCTTTACCAGCGAAGCGGCCTCTTTCAATGTGTATGCCTTCCCTGCTTCAATCTTCTCAGCGACCGATTTTTGATTTTTTGTCAGTTTAGTCATTTCTTAATTGAAGTTATTTATTTGTTACCAGGGAAGTCCCCTTTTACGGTGATACCCATACTGCGAGCCGTTCCGGCTATGAGCTTCATAGCGCTCTCAACAGTGAAGCAGTTAAGATCCGGCATCTTGTCCTCAGCGATGGCCTTAACCTGATCCCAGGTTACGCTGGCCACCTTCTGACGGTTGGGCTGACCGGAACCACTCTTCACCTTGGCTGCCTCTTTCAGCTGGACAGCTGCTGGAGGAGTCTTGATGACGAAGCTGAATGACTTGTCAGTATAGTAAGTGATAACGACAGGAAGAATCTTTCCGGCCTTATCCTGGGTACGGGCATTGAACTCCTTGCAGAATCCCATAATATTGATTCCCTTAGAACCCAGTGCGGGACCTACGGGAGGCGAAGGATTCGCAGCGCCGCCTTTAATCTGCAATTTGATTAATCCAGCTACTTCTTTAGCCATTTTTGTTCTTGTTATTTATTGATGATTGTTTGCGACCTTGGAGTGGAAGCCTTCCGCGGTCGGGTATAAAGTTAAGCCCTTTCGTAACAAGGGGCCTAAACTTCTCTTTGAACTTGTTCGTAGGATAGTTCAAGCGATGTGCGCCGGTCAAAGATATTCACACCGAGCGTAAGCTTGCGCTTCTCGCGGTCAACTTTCTCAATGACTCCAGAGAATCCGTTGAAGGGGCCATCTATTACTTTCACCACCTCATCGACCTCAAACGGTATATCCACCGTGCTGGTCAGTTCGCTGGCCTCAGCAGCACCCTTCATGCGGTCCACCTCTCGCTGGGGGACGGGCGTTGGATGATCCATTCCACCCAAAAAGCCGAGACAGTTGGGCATGAAACGCAAAGTCGAAGCCACCTCTCCCAAAGAAAGATCAGCCTCAACAAAGAGATAACCCGGCATGGCTGTCTTAAGACGATCCGAACGCTTTCCAGCCGGAGTATTCTTGACAATGTGCTCCATAGGGAGAAACACCTCACCCACTGCCTGCTCCAAAAGCGGATTGTGGTTTTTCTGGGCTTCAATATACTCCTTTAGCTTATTCTCCTTACCACTCACGGCATGAAGAACGTACCACTTCTTATGATCTGTCTTGTTGGCCATTTTAGAGTGAATCAATTAGGATAGACAAGCAACATGAGGTTCTTGAACACAGTATCCATCACGAACACGACTACAGCAATAACGAGAGATGCCAAAAGGACAACTCCCGCGCTATGTGTAAGTTCTTTACGTGATGGCCACGTTGTATTGTGAGCCAATTCATCGTAACACAACTTACAATAATCGACTGACTGTTTGAATATCTTCTTGAACATTTCTTTTTGATTTTGCACGGGTTGGAAGGCTCGAACTCCCGACACCTGGTTTTGGAGACCAGTGCTCTACCAACTGAGCTAAACCCGTAAGTAAGGTTTCCGCTCCGCTTGAAGCGGAAACCTTTTTATATGAAGTTTTTTTAATTACTTCTTCTCGTTCTGCCAGCCCTCGGGGAGATCCTCAAGAATCTTGGTGATCTGACCAGAACCAACTGTACGGCCACCTTCGCGGATAGCGAAACGCAGACCCTCATTCAGAGCTACCTTGTAGATAAGGAGAACCTCGATCTCAACGTTATCACCAGGCATTACCATGTCTACGCCCTCGGGGAGTTTGATCTCACCCGTGCAGTCCATAGTACGGAGGTAGAACTGAGGACGATACTTGTTGCCGAACGGAGTGTGACGGCCACCCTCTTCCTTCTTCAGCACATAGATAGATGCCTTGAAGTGATCGTGAGGAGTGATAGCACCCGGGTGCACAACTACCATACCACGCTTAACCTCATCCTTGTCGATACCACGGAGGAGCAAACCTACGTTGTCACCAGCTTCACCCTCTTCAAGGATCTTGCGGAACATCTCAACACCAGTGATGGTAGACTTCTTGTTCTCACCAAGACCGAGCAGCTGAACTTCGTCACCGATCTTGCAACGGCCAGTCTCGATACGGCCAGTAACCACAGTACCACGGCCAGTAATGGAGAAGATGTCCTCGATAGGCATCAAGAAAGGCTTATCAACCTCACGGACAGGCTCCTGAATCCACTCATCGACAGTGTCCATCAGTTTCATCACAGAGTCAACCCACTTCTCAACACCGTTCAGAGCACCAAGTGCGGAGCCACGGATGATAGGAGTATCCTCCTCGTAGTTGTACTGCTCAAGGATCTCACGAACTTCCATCTCAACGAGTTCGAGCATCTCCTCATCGTCAACCATATCACACTTGTTGAGGAACACCACCAAACGGGGAACGTTTACCTGGCGAGCCAAAAGCACGTGCTCACGAGTCTGAGGCATAGGACCATCAGTTGCAGCTACAACCAAGATGGCACCATCCATCTGAGCGGCACCAGTTACCATGTTCTTCACATAGTCGGCGTGTCCCGGGCAGTCAACGTGAGCATAGTGACGCTTAGCGGTCTCATACTCAATGTGTGCGGAGTTGATAGTAATACCACGCTCTTTCTCCTCGGGAGCGTTATCAATCTGGTCGAACGACTTAACGTCCTCAGAACCGAAGCCCTTGTCGTGCAGCACCTTGGAGATAGCTGCAGTCAAAGTAGTCTTACCGTGGTCCACATGACCAATAGTACCAATGTTCACATGCGGTTTGGTACGCTGGAATGTCTCTTTAGCCATAGCTTACTTTGTTTTTATCGTATTTTAAATTAAAATCAGTTGATTTCGTCTTCGGACTAAGATTGTGATATCCGGCCTCGAAGGTAGAGCTGTAACTGAGAGTTGAACTCAGGACCTCTTCCTTACCAAGGAAGTGCTCTACCACTGAGCTATTACAGCATAAAATCTTAGAGCGGAAAACGGGACTCAAACCCGCGACCCCCAGCTTGGAAGGCTAGTGCTCTATCAACTGAGCTATTTCCGCGTACGGCCTAACGCCGCCTTAATAAGGTGTGTGGGTGGTGATGGATTCGAACCACCGAAGCGAGACGCAGCAGATTTACAGTCTGCCCCATTTGGCCACTCTGGAAACCACCCTTTTGTTTTCAACCCCACCTTGCGGGTGAGCCTCTTGTCGGATTCGAACCAACGACCCCGAGATTACAAATCACGTGCTCTGGCCAACTGAGCTAAAGAGGCAAATCCTTGCAGCCGTTTGGCCGTCTTCAAGAGGACTCGTTGTAAAACGGCTGCAAAGATACGACTTATTTTTGAAACTGCCAAATTTTTTCCGGCAATTTTTTATCTTCCACGCATTTTTTCCTTCAATTTGGTCAACTGAACCTTCATAGAATCCACACACTGGTCTACGCTCTCCTCAAAGGAGTCGCAGGTCTTCTTCACAAACAAGGGGGCAGCGCTCGGAACGCTCACTGTGAGGCTGGCCTCTTTGTTCAGTGCGGTGGCAGGCTTCACGACCTTCAATTGCACCTCTACTTTCTGAATATCTTCAAATGTTTTTTCCAACTTAGCGACTTTCTTGTCAATGAAAGCCTGCAACTTCTCGGTAGCATCGAAATTGATCGACTGAATTTTAATTTCCATAAGTACCTCCAATTTTTACAAGGTTATCACGCCCTGGGATGGGCATCTTTATAAATTCGCTTCAACTGCTCAAAGGTGGTGTGGGTATAGATCTCCGTGGTGGAGAGACTCACATGGCCGAGCAGTTTCCTAACACTTTCCAAGTCGGCGTCGTGATTGAGCATTGCCGTTGCAAAGGAATGCCTCAATACGTGAGGAGAGCGTTTCCTCAGCGTACACACCCGGGCGAGTTCTTCCCTAACCATGAGACGAACCCAAGGCCCGGTCACCCGTGTGCCTTTTTCGAGTGCAAAGAGTCCGGCATCCCTTCGTTCGATCTCACGGTTGCGCACCGCAATATAGTCTCGCAAAGCTACAGCCAACTCTTCCCCGAAGGGTATGACGCGCTGCTTGTCGCGCTTACCCGTGACTTTCAACTCCTGCCGCGTCAAGTCCACGTCTTTGTCTTCAAGACCAATGAGTTCCGACAGACGGATTCCCGTTTCATAGAACGTCATCAGGATGACACGTTTCAGTGTACTTTTATAGTCCTCCCCCCACGACGACTTGTCGAGGAGCTCGTCCATTTGCGACTCTTTCACGAACTGAGGCAACGGCTTTTCCTTCTTAGGTCCGTCGACATCGAGCGTCGGATCGCGCTTCACAAGCCCTCTTGCAAGGGCATACCGATAAAACGATTTTACCGACGACAGTCTGCAACAAACCGACGAGGCCTTATTGCCTTTGTCCATCATGTCCTCCATCCAGAGTCTCACGACATCGGAGTCTACGGTCGACCACGAGAGATTGGCATCCAAACCTTTGAAGAAGCCTTCAAAGAGCGAAAGATTCTTGCTGTAGCTCAGCAACGTACGCTCACTTCTGTTGCGCTCATAACGCAGGTAGGTAAGGAACTCATCAATCATGATCCTCGGTTTTGGCTACGAATTTAAGGAAATAAATTCAGACCACCAAATTTTTAACAGGAATTATTCCTCTTCGCGGCGAAGTTTCTGCACGTAGATGGCGTGTTCCATCTTCAGTCTCTTCAGAACAGAGGGTTTGTCATACTGCTGACGAGCACGGAGCTCCTTTACAACACCAGTCTTTTCAAACTTTCTCTTGAACTTCTTGAGAGCTCTTTCGATGTTCTCGCCTTCTTTTACCTGTACTACGATCATTTGTTTTGTTTTAAAAATTTAAAGATGTTTTTACGCTTTGAGGGGTATGCCCACAATAGCGGGTGCAAAATTACTGCTTATTTTTCAAAATACCAAACATTTACGCAGATTTTCTTTTCATCGTATTTTATATCCCCAGACACCATAATAAAGAATGAACAGGAAGCAGGGCACGCACACCCAGTAGGAAGCCTGGAAGCCATAAGCGTCCTGGACGAGTCCCTGAATCCACGGCATGACGGCACCGCCCGCCATAGACATGGTGAGCAGCGACGAGCCTGCCTTAGTGAACTTACCCAGGTCGGCCATGGCCAAAGGCCAAAGGGCGGGCCACATCAGCGAGCACCCCAAGGCCATGAGGAAGATGCAATAGACAGACACTGCGGGACTTGGCGCAAGGGCAACGGCAATGCTGCCTGCCACGGCGATGACGGCGCAGATGCGCATGGCGGCGGCCTGTGAGAGGTAGCGGGGGATAAGAGCCACGCCGGCAACGTAGCCTACGATCATACCGATGGAGGGAACAAATCCATAGTTGTCGCCTTCCAGTCCGAGTGATTTTGCATAACCTGTTGCTGTGGCCAGCGAGATGGTCTCAACGCCGACATAGAGAAACAGTGTCAAGCAGCCCAAGAGCAGATGAGGAAACTGCAGGATGGATGTCTTGCTGTTGGCATAGGAAGCGGAAGACGAGGCATCGTCGGCTGGCTTATCGGCCGACTCCTCCTCTCCGGCGGCCTTCACGTCGGGCAAGGGGGCAAAAAGAGCCAACAGCCCCAGGGCCAGAAACACACCGATGATGATGGCAAAGGGCAGATAGAGGTCGGCAAGCCGCGTTTGTTCTATTCCCTTGCCAATGACGAATGTGATGAAGAGCGTCGTCACGGGCCAGGCTAATTTATTGCAGATACCCATGCAGGAGATGCGCCGGGCGGCACTATTGAGCGGGCCAAGGATGGTGACATAGGGATTGACGGAGGCCTGCAGCACGGTGTTGGCGGCACCGCTCACAAAACTGGCTATGAGAAACCATACCAGTGAGCGTTGCTGCGCTGCCACGATAAACAAGCCAAAGGCTATGGCGAAAATGCCAAACGACAAGGCCATGGTGCGCTTGTAGCCTACGGCGCGGATGCAGGCCGTGGCAGGAATACCAAAAATCAGGAAGGGAACGAACGTGGCTGCCAACAGCAGGCTCGACGAGGCTCCCGAGATATGCATGGCATTCTTCAGTACAGGCATCAGATAGGAATTGATGCCCAGCGCAAAGCCCAATGAGAAAAAGAAGATGCCAATTACGGCAAGTGGAAAAAGATAGTTTTGTTTGCGGTTCATAAGCAATACGTAATGGAATTCGATGATGATCTCTTGATAATAATGATGGGGCAAGCCCCGAACGAGCGTGAGGATTTCGGGCAAGCTCCGCCATACTTCGTGGCTGTTGACACACCATCGCGTGGCTTCCGCCACTTCATCGTGCGGCGCTCGCCACATGATCGCGTGGCTTCCGCCACTCAATAGGGTGGCTTCCGCCACATAATTTCATGGCGTTCGCCAATCTTCAGTAAGCCGCCCTGCCCTTCCGAGCGGTCACACTATTTGGCTTGTAGTGTAATCCAATAGCCTGGATGACGTTCACTGGTCACCTCTTGCCCATTGACCTTCAGTGAGCGGATATAATAATCAGACCTCGAATGGTCCTGATTCACATCGACATGAAGGGTTTCCTCAAGGGCATATCGAGTCTGGCCCAACTCAAGTGTATCGCGCAACAGATAGTTGTTATCGCCAGGGAGCGACTCTGTGTTTGGTCTCATCCAGTTCAAGACAAAGGCATATCTCCACTGTCCATCCTGCTGCTCGATATGCTCGGAAAAGATGGGATCATCGCTGCCGCGAAGGATAAACTCATCGCCCTTGTAGTAGGTGACCATGGCTAAGCTCGCACTGTCGTTGATGATCTTTCCGACGGCGTCGGTCACGGTCAGATGGATGACCGCGTTGTCAAAGTAGTTCCCTGCAACGGGGTCGTCATCACCTCCACATCCTGACAGCAGCAGAACAGCAGAGAGAGAAAAAAAAAGTTTTAAGAATTTACGCATATTGATTTTCGCTGAAATAAAAAAGGTGGAAAACGTCCATCGGGAGGAGCAGTTTTCCACCTATATAATATCAGAAATATCTACCTCGAAAGATCAGAGGTTAGGATTCTCCTTGTTCCATTCAGCCACAGGAGGAATGATACCCAGGTCAATCACTTCCTGACGCATGTTGCAAAGATGCTCATAGCTCTTCTGCAGGTCGGCCATCTCTTCCTTCGTACCCGTAGGAGTGGTGTAGTGCACACCGGTTTTGTCGATCGTGGTCGGCAGAGCCATCATCACATCTTTAAAGCCGAGCTCAGGAATGTCTGCGTAGCAGCCAGCGGGCAGAGTGAACTTCTCACCGCCCATAGCAGCCTCAATCATCTTCACAGCGTTGTAGGCAGGGCTCTGGAATGAGCTACGGCCACGAAGCTTGATGATGTTGGAACCACCCTGTACAGTGATGTGTTTAATCTCCTGCCAGCGCTCTTCGCTGAGTCCCATCTCAGACAGCGGCTTGCCGTCGATCTTCACCTGAGAAGCGAAGACAGCCATCTGCTCGCCGTGGCCACCATAGGTGTGGGCACCGGTCACTTTGTCCTGCTGTACACCGAACTCCAGGGCCAGGGCCTGCTGCAGACGGGTAGAGTCGAGGGCTGCCAAAGAGGTCAGCTGATTGGGCTTCAGACCAGAGTGGATCAATGTGGTCAGAGCGGTAACGTCGGCCGGGTTGAAGATAACGACAACATGCTCCACATCGGGGCAATACTTGCGGATGTTGTCACCGAAGTCAGCGGCAATTTTGCAATTGCCTTTGAGCAGATCCTCACGTGTCATGCCAGCCTTACGAGGAGCACCACCAGAAGAAATGATGTACTTAGCACCTGTGAATGCCTTCTTGGCAGCCTCAGCCACCTTCTCGGGGTTGCCCATGTCCTCTACTGCGGGAGCGTAGTAAGTCACATTGGCACCGGGGAATGCGCACTGCTGAATCTCATCAAATACGCCATGAACACCGGGCTCATAGATATCGTAAAGGCAAATGTTAGGAGTAAGACCGAGCATCAATGCGCTCTGGACCATGTTTGAACCGATCATGCCACCTGCACCGACGATGACCAGTTTGTCGTTTGTTAAATAACGCATAATATTTATTGTTTTAAAAATAAATGTTTTTTGCTTTGTTTCGTTTGTCTCTCATGTCGCAAGCTATCACTTTCGGCACGAAACCACCACTCATTATTCCTGCAAATACAATGCCAATTCGTTTTTTGTCACTGCTATTTTTATTCATCCGCAAAGTTAGCAAAAAAATAAAAGAAAAGCGATAATTATTTTGTTGTTAATTCTTAAAATCATAACTTTGCAATAAAAGTGGTAACGCAAATCTTCTATTCGCCCACAGCAATCTATCTAATTAGGAATAAATTGGTAATAAAACAGAAATATACTATGCAAAAAGAAACCATACGAAATCGTATTGAGCGTCTGCGCGAGGTGATGCGCCGCGAACACCTGTCGGCCTTCATCTTTCCCTCTACCGATCCCCATCACAGCGAGTATGTCCCCGACCGCTGGAGAGGGCGCGAATGGATATCGGGATTCAACGGCTCGGCCGGCACCTTCGTGGCCACCCTCGACAAGGCTGCGCTGTGGACCGACTCCCGCTATTTTCTCGCCGCCGAAGAGCAACTCGACGGCACCGGCATACAGCTTATGCGGCTGAAAGTGGCCGGAACTCCTTCCATTCCCGACTGGCTCGACCAAGAGCTCAACGCTACAGATGGTGCCGAGGTGGGATGCGATGGATGGGTCAACAGCTACGACGACGTGGAGCGGTTGAGAAGCGAGCTGCGGGAGCGCCACGGCATGACGTTGCGCATCAACTTCGACCCCTTAGAGCGCATTTGGGACGACCGTCCCCAAGTACCGGGCAACAAGGTCGGCATCCATCCTTTGAAATATGCCGGTGAGCCGGTAAGCGACAAGCTCTCCCGCATTCGCCGGCAGCTGCGCCAGCAGCACTGCGACGGTATGCTTCTCTCTACACTCGACGACATTGCCTGGACCCTCAACCTGCGTGGCGACGACGTCCACTGCAACCCTGTCTTCGTGGCTTATCTGCTGATCGCCTCCAAGAAGGCCACACTCTTCATCGATCCCCGCAAACTCACGTCCGAAGTGGAAGACTATCTCTCGAAAGCGGGCGTCGACACTGCACCTTACGACAAAGTGACCGACGGTCTGCGCCGCTACAGCGAATACAATATCCTCATGGACCCGGCGACAACCAATGCCATGGTGGCTGCTGCCGACATGCCGCATTGCTACAAGATGATGCTTCCCTCGCCGGTGCCGGCCATGAAAGCCATCAAAAACTCGACGGAGATACAGGGGTTTCGCAGTGCCATGCTGCGCGACGGTGTGGCAATGGTGAAATTTCTCAAATGGCTGAAACCGGCCGTGGCCGCAGGTGGGCAAACGGAAATGAGCGTCGACGCAAAACTCACCTCTCTACGCCGTGAACAGGAACTCTTCCGTGACATCTCTTTCGATACGATCGCCGGATACGGCCCCCATGGAGCCATCGTGCACTACGAGGCCACACCCGAAAGCGATGTTGCCTTGCGCCCCGAAGGATTGTTGCTCCTTGACAGCGGCGCACAGTACAGCGACGGCACGACCGACATCACCCGCACCATCGCTCTCGGTCCGGTCAGCGAGGAGGAACGGCGCGTCTATACCTATGTATTGAAGGCGCACATCCAGTTGGAACTGGCAAAATTCCCCGACGGAGCCTGCGGCACGCAGATCGACGCCTTGGCCCGCGAACCACTATGGCGCGAGGGTCTCAACTTCCTGCATGGCACCGGACATGGTGTCGGCTCCTATCTCTGCGTCCACGAAGGCCCTCACCAGGTAAGAATGGAATACATGCCTGCCCCACTCCATGCTGGTATGACCATCACCGACGAGCCGGGTATCTACGTGGCTGGAAAGTTTGGTGTAAGAATAGAGAATACGCTTCTGATCGAGTCCGACCAGACCACAGACTTTGGCTCATTCCTCAAAATGGACTCACTGACACTCTGTCCAATCGACACCACACCTGTCGACATAGCCCTTCTCACCCTTGAGGAACGCGAATGGCTCAACGCTTACCACGAGCGTGTCTACACAGAGCTCGCGCCCTTGCTCAACGTAGAGGAAAAAGAGTGGCTCCGAAAGGAGACAAAGAAAATATAATCCCAAGACCGGGAAAAATGGGACTGGCTGTTGACAGCCGTCCTATTTGACAGACTTACGTCTACAGACACTTATCCATCAGTTTCCTGGCCACGGGCGCATAATACTCGGTCACTTCCTCGGCGGTCGGCGTGTGAGCGCCGGGGAAGTGAAGGGCATGGGTGTAGTGACGGAGAAAAAGCGGCTCGAAATGGGCCAGCGTGTCATGCGTGCCAAACAGCCCGACCACCCGCTCCTGCTGCGACGGCGTCACGCCATCAAACTGATGGGCTTGCAGACGGGCAAACTCATCGATCAGCACCTGGTCGATGACAAACTCTTGCCTGCCATTGGCCCGCGGGGCTTTGTAACGCTGCGGACCGCGGCGCGGTTCGAGAAATTCCGTCATCAGGAAATAGGGATTGCCAAGCACTGCGGGAAGGCTGAACTCAGCCGCCACCTGCTGGGCCAGAAATGATCCGGCACTGTTGCCGACAAGAACCGCAGGATGACGGTCGAGACAGATCTGGCGGATGAAGCGCAAGGCCTCAGCGGGATGCAAGGGCAGGTCGGGCGACAGCACGTCGGCCACCCCGTGCAGACTCTCACGAAGCGCCTGGGCGGGAATACACGCGCCGGAGGCAAAGAATCCATGCAAAAACAAAACGGTGGGTAACATAAGCTGACAAATGACAAAGTCCTACATGGGTCTACCCCCTCACATAATGGGGCAGATCGGCAGGTGTGACCATTGATATCTCAACAATGCCGGCAACCTTACCGTCTTTTTTCCATGCTGTCTGATAGATGATCTTGTGCACGCCTTGCTTCTCTATGGTATAGGCATTGCTGCCACCCGTGGCAAGGATGTGACGGATGATTTCCCGCGAGCGCTCGGAATGGCAGTCGTAGAGATTTTTCCCAATCAGATCGCCATGTTTCTTGTAGGTCTCGCGCGACTTATCGTTCATATATATGATGATGCCATCAGCATCACAGACGGTAACGGCACAATTCATGCCTTTTGCCCATTCATAATCTTCCATATTGTTCTGAGTTTAGTGTTAGCGGTCATCTGTCCTAAGCACACAAGTTTGCCGCAGCCATGACCTTTTGGCGCGGCATGCTTCTCACCTGCAAAGGTAGTAAATCTATCAGAGATAAAGGCAATTCTTTACCTATATAATATTTTCTTTATCGTAAATGGGCCGTATCAGTGATTGTTTATGTGCCGGAGGATTTTATAAGAATCTAAAATTATGACTGCTCATGGATGAATTTTAGATTCATGAATAACAAATCTCCTCAAGTCTGCCATCACGTTGCGGTAGACTTGAAGAGATCTGGCCTTGCGGGTTGTCCGTCTTCAAAATATTATTATCAGAGTTTTAGGATTCCCGACTGCGGAGCATCGTCTGCCTTTATCTGTTGGCGTTTCACCTTACGCCCGAAGTCGAAACTGTAGCTCATTTTCACATATACCTGGGGACCGTAGCTGTCACTGCGGCTGTGGCTGTCGTAGGCGTAGCTACCGACGTCGTACCACTGATGAATGGCCTTGGTCTTGGTGAGGAAGTTCTTAGCACCGGCCTCCAATTTCCATCCGGCTTGGCTCCATCCGGCCGAAAGGCCATAAGCGGGGTTGGTCTTTCCTTTCATCGAACTTGTATTCAGATACTTCGAAGGCGTGTCGAAGAAGGCATAGGTGTTGAAATTTCCCATATAGGCAATGGCACTGAGGTGAAACGTAATATAATTACAGTGGCTGCTGACATTTCCTGTGGACGACCAGTGATGGAGGAAAGAGCCTCCCTGGAGTTGGAGTTTTCTGTCCATCAGGCGCAGGGTACCCTGGAAACCCGTATTGATGTTGTTGAAATTGCCGTCGTTGACATAGGTGTGAACCAATGTCTGGCCTTCAGCCTTATAGGAGTCGATGATCTTGTCGTACGATCCTTCATAAGAGAAGAAATAAGCCAGCTCTAAATTCTTCAATATCAAGCTATAGGAAAACATTGTATGGAAAAGGCTCATACAGTTGAGCGACGGGTTTCCCTCAACCACTTCGTAATTGTTCATTCGTTGACGGGCGCTGTTGAACGTGGAGAGCTGGGGCATGGTAGAGCCCATGGTGCTGTAGATATTGATTCGACTCTTTGGGGATACTTCCCAGTAGAATGTGACCTCAGGCCGAGCCCATAATTTAGTCTTACGCTCATAACCGTTGGCTTTGTAGACATCGAGGTCAAATCCCGGGCGAACACCTAAGGAAATCTTTTCGCCAAACTTAGTCTGAAACGTTGGGAAAAACAGGAACGCGTTGCTGTAGAGATCCTGTTTGTCGATGCCCGATTCGAGAGTGTAACGGGCACTGCTGTTTCTGTAAATATCCAGGGCGTACAAGGTGAGGGAGGTTTTCTTGCTAAAGTGAAGGATGTATTTCATCGATACTTCCAACCTGTTGGCGTATTCTTTGGCATGGTTGCTGATCTTGCTGGTTTCGGTGTAGAGTCGGTCGTAGGTATTGTCGCCATAAGCATAGGCCACACGACTGTCGAAGCTGTCACCGTTCTTGAATTCCCTGCGCAGGTAGAAATTGCCGTTGATAGAATTTCCCCGGCTGCTGGAAGAGTTGTTGGCTGTCTCAGACGGATAGATCGCCGGCAAATAGTTCACCGCAGAAGAGGAAACATTCTTGGGAGTTTTGCTTTGTCCGACCGAGACCTGTCCGAACACGGTCATCTGCTTGGTGTTGTAGGTCGTGCGGAAGAGTTCATAGTTGCCGTGGTTTTTCGAGAACCCCATGATGGGAGAGGTAGTGCGCGTGAAGGGCTGTTGGAGTCTTACCTGCTCAATATTCTCCGTCATGATATCATCGTCCTTACTATGATAGTAGCCGCCAAAGGCGGTAAAATTCACCTTACCCTTGTCGACGCTTACCTGTCCCGTATAGTTTCCCGTGCGGTAGAGGAAACGCGTGTCGGAGGACAGATCCACATATCCGCCCGTTTCGTAGTGGTAGAGTACGTAGTTGAGCACCTTCTGCTCACCCGGAAAGAGATCTGTGGCGTTGTTGTAGTATTCCACCCGCTTGATGTCTTTCGCGCGGATCTGCTTGATTTCGCCTGCGCTCACCTTTCGGTTTTCGATGTAGAAAGACACACTTGTCATGTCGGCCGAAGACACGGTGCCTTCCATTGGATTCACGTTGATCATGGGAATGCCGAGTCTGAAGAGCAGGTCGATTCCATCGTGACTGGCGTTGCGTTGTCGCTTGTCGGGCAGGTAAGAGGTCTTGTTGCCGTTGGTGACAGTGTTGTCACCCTTCACCGTCACCTCTGCTAAGTTTATGGTTTTGCCATCAGGCATCAGCGGGAGGCTGATGGTAGTAACCGGCTGAGGATCGAACGTTGCCGAAATGGTTTCATAACCGCTTTTGGAAAAGGCAATGCTACAGATCTTTGATGCTGTGTATTTGAGACGGTAGTTTCCCGACTCGTCAGATGTGGCTTGAAACTGGGTAGAGTCGCATCTTACGGTTATCGTCACTCCACTCAAGGGCTTGGAAAGATTGTCGGTAATAGTACCATTCAACTCAAGAGAGTCCGTCTGCTGTCCATAAACGGAGACTGACAAAATGCAGAACACGGAAAGGGCAAGCCACCTTCTGATGTTTTGCCATCGTATTTTAGGGTTTGGCATTTTTGTTGAAGAGTGGTTACCCCCCCCTAAAAAATTTAACGAGCTCTTGAATTTCAGATTCTCTTTTCATAATGCTTTGCCTGTTGTGTTAATAATAATGTTAGCAGTCCATGATTTTACGCGTCTTGGAAGTCGCGCCTTTGTGTGTAGTGTGGTCTACAAGGTATATAGTTATTACGACTTCGGCAAAGATATAAAAAAATAATGATAAAAACAAGATTAAATATTTTTATTATGTTCCGCCCACATGGCATTTGCGCCCTCATCCGACGAAAAACGGCGGACGGCCACAAGGGCCGCACCGGATATTCCATGATCATCCCTTTTTCTATCCCTGTGGCTTCATCTCTTTGAGAAACTCCGTCAACGTCTTTCCGGTCTGTTCCTTGAAGAATCGGGCGAGATGATTAGGCTCCGAGAAATGAAGCTGGAAGGCTATTTCCTTGATGGAATCATCTGTAAACAGCAGGCGTTGCTTCACCTCCTGAAGCAACCGCTGTTTAAGCAGATGACTGGCACTGACGCCAAACTGCCTTTGAACACACTGATTGAGTGTCACACGACTCAGATGCATCATATCGGCATAGTCATTGACGCGGTTCGACTCGGTGATATGCCGCTCCAAGAGTTGCTTGTACTGATAGGCATAGTTGTTCTGCGGCGGAGCGAATGGGAGGTTGAAGCGGCGGGCATAGAGACGGTTCAACTTCAAGAGAAACTCATAAAGGAAAGCCAGGATCATCTGATAGCTGTCAGCAACAGGATTCCGCAGTTCCACTTTCATATCTTTCAATAAGTTGAGAAATGGCTGAGCCTCTTCCTCTGTCATATCGAAATACGTTGGCTTGTCATTTTGGTAGCAATAGAGCAACCGGTACATGAAGTACTGGTCGCGGAGAAAGTTGGCAATAAACTCTTCCTGAAAGATTAAAAAGGTATATTCCGGCGTACCCTTCCCCGTATGCCACTCTTGCTGCTGATAAGGTGAGATGATGAGCAGCATGCCATCATGGAGATCAATCCGCTCACCATTCAGAAGCATGTATCCCTCCGCCTTTCTAAAGAAGTAGAACTCGAAGAAGTCGGTCATATACCGTTTCTTTATATGAAACCACGGTGCCTTCTCCGTACTGTCCGCGGTATTGAGGAGAAAGTCTACACCGCACGCTGTCTTCGTGTAGTGCATCAGTGCCAGTTGACTGGCTTTCACATCCGAGAAGGTACCGAGTTCCTTCGTACTGTTTACTTTCATCATAGGCCTGACCTTTATTTGAGTACAAAGATAACGAAACAAAATGTGACATGCAAGCTCATGCTTTTCATTTTGGTATTTCTGCTGATTTTTTTGGTAACGATGAGTTGACTGAATCACCATACCTTTGCACCCGAAATCAGACGGTGAACCAATTCCCGTTGAGGTAACGCATAACGAAAGTAAAAAGACAATGACATTCTATGAGAATTGGGTCACACAGACCCAGCAGAACTACTCTATGTATTATCAACTCTATCAGCAGGGCGGTACACCTTATCAGATGAGTCATAAGGCCAAGCCGGCGTGGGAGGAACAGATCCGTCAAGCTGCAAAGGCCATCAGTGAGGCAGACGCCATCCTTGTCGGCGGAGCTTCCGGACTGTCAGCAGCCGGTGGCGGTGACTTCTACTACAGTGATACGCCCTCCTTCTATCAGGCTTTCGGGCGCTTTGCCAAGAAGTATGGTGTCAAGAATGCTTTTGAGGGCAGCTTCCGCCACTGGGACACACCCAATGAGAAATGGGCGTTCTTAGCTACATTTCTCTATACCACTCAGACAGCTCCCGTACGTGAGCCTTACAAGGATCTCGACACCATTCTCAAAGGCAAGGACTTTTTCGTCTTAACAACGAATCAGGACACACAGTTCATGAAGCTCTATCCCGAGGATAAGGTGGCCGAGATACAAGGCGACCATCGTTTCTTCCAGTGTTCCCGTCAGTGTACTGATGAGGTATGGGATGCCGTGGAACCCGTCAAGAAAATGATTGAGTCGTTGGGCGAGGACAAGACGGCTGTGCCCGACGAGCTGATTCCCCGTTGCCCCCACTGTGGTGCCGAGGCTTTCCCCTGGGTACGTGGCTACGGCAACTTTCTGGAAGGAAAGAAGTATCAGGAGCAGTATCAGAAAGTCTCCGACTGGATCGAGCAGCATGCCGACAAGAAGATTCTCTTCCTGGAGCTTGGCGTGGGAAGAATCACACCGATGTTTGTCCAGGAACCGTTCTGGAACCTCACCCTCGCTTTCCCGCACGCTAAGTATCTGTCGGTGAACAATAAGTATGACTTCCTGCCGGAACAGATAGAGGACAAGGGCCAGGTCATCGTGGGCGATATCGCCAAAGTGTTGAAAGAAATAAGACAGGATCTCGGAAAGTAAACTACGTATGGAAAACAAGATCACAGAAGCCAAGGACTGGATCAGCCAGGCTGACGCCCTCCTCATAGGGGCCAGCAATGGCTTGTCTATTGCTGAAGGCTATGACATCTTCGCCAATGACGAGCGGTTCCGGCAACTGTTTGCCGACTTCCAGCAAAGGTTCGGCATCCGCAATGTCCTTGAAGGATGTTTTTATTCCTATCCGTCAGAGAGCGACAGAGAAACATTCTTTAAGCGACTAAGGCAAGTCTGGATTGATAATTACGAACCTTCGGAAGTGATGACGGATCTGCGCCGCATCGTTAACGACAAACCTTATTTTATCATCACTTCTAATGCCGACACTCATCTCGAACTCTCCGGTTTCGATGCTGACAAGGTCTTTGAGATAGAAGGTACGTTTGAAAGGACTGGAGAGATCGATGACAAGACAGAGGAGCTGCAGACTTTCATCCGGCAATATGCCAACAGCAATCTTGTCGTATTGGAATTGGGCATTGGCAGCCATAATAGGATGATCAAAGTGCCACTCATGCAACTTATAGCACAGCAGGCTGGTTGGAGATATGTCACGCTCAATCTGGCACAGGAATTGTTTATTCCTCAGCATATTGCCGACCGGAGCATTGGACTGGCAGGTGACATCAGTAAAACATTGAAGGAACTATCAACATGAAAAGGATTACCGATCCGCGCAGCGGGTACTATCATAAGAATGGCCGTGGAGGAACGGCTTACGAGTCGTTCGTGCCACAGCCTCTTCAGCATATCGTCATCAACGTTGAAGATAAGGGGCACAACGGACAGGAGCCTGCGCTTCTTGCCCTCGCTGACAAAGCTTTGGAACATCTCAAGGCAAAAGATGCGGAAGGTAAGGAGATGACGGAGGAGATTGCGGAGTCTTCCGTGCGTCTCGAGTGGAACGTTCCGCCGATGGTCCTGCTGTCGTTAGGTGACGAGACCGAGAAAAAAAAGCGCGACATTGACCAGCAGAACATGGTACGGGCTATCCGCTACGGCATCGACAGTCTTGAGCGGTTACCCCTCTCAGGCCGACTGCTCAAAGACCTTCATTGGGTAGCGATGCAGGGTGAGCATAACGAGAAGAAATACCCGGGAGAGTTTCGTACGTCCCCTATCTGGATGGGAGATGAGCACGACACCCTCGAGTCGGCACCTTTCATTCCACCGGCACCCGATGACATGCTCAAGGCTTTCTATGACCTTGAACAATACATCAATGCCGATGACGATGTGCATCCGCTTATTAAAGCGGCACTCATCCATTACCAGTTTGAGGTTATCCATCCGTTCATTGACGGTAACGGGCGCGTGGGACAATTGCTCACACTGCTCTTCCTCAATGAGCGCGGTATTCTCAAGGGAGCTGCCGTCAATCTTCCACGAGTCTTCCACTTGCGCCAGTTCCCATATTTCACCGGTCTGGCATCGGTGGAAATCTCCGGAACCTATGAAAAATGGGTTCGCTTCTTCTTGGAGGCATTGATGGTAGCATAAATGTCTGACTACTCCGAATTGGATCGCCATTAGCCTGTATAATTCATAGATCCTTTTGTAGGTGGCCGCCATGTTGCGTAAGGGAAAATCCCCATCGAATTCTTGTATGTCATTGCGGTTTTGTTATTATTGAAATTTTACTGGTTGCAAAAGTAGCGTATTTATCTGAATGATAGCCGAAATCTCCGCATTATTTATGCCAAATAAATATTCCGGTAATCAAAATGGTAGTATTATATAAAATATTGGTAGTCAATAAGTGAGCAGAACCGTTTACCTTTGTACTCAAAAAAATATATTGAGATAAATCGTAAAAAATGAATAGTATAGACATAGAAAATTTCTTAAACAGGAAAGGGGTTAAGCCCACTTCCAACCGTATCCTTGTCGCTAAAGAGTTGATGAAGGTATCCCATCCGGTCAGCCTTGCCGATTTGGAAATCTTGTTGGGGTTTTCAATGGATAAAGCGAGCATTTTCAGAGTGCTTGAACTTTTTTCTGAAAAGGAAATAGTCCATGTGATAGAGGATGGCAGCCGCTCTTTCAAATATGAGTTGTGTTATAGCGACACACATCACACCATTTCAGACCAGCATGTTCACTTTTATTGCGAGCGGTGCAAGCAAACATATTGTTTTGAATCGGATCGTATCCCTCTGGTAAATATACCCGAAGGTTTTTATCCGCACGCCATCAATTATATGATAAAGGGTATTTGCCCGAATTGCTTAAAATAACCTACTTGGGGTGTTGTCAAGACGATAGTGAGAGCAGGATGGACGGCAAGAGCCGTGAGGCGGTGGAGATTAACGGAAGGTTGGAGAACCTGTTACTTTCCATTCAATCTGCCTATCTGTCGTTGATTGCCAAAGGACAGCCATTTGATATTACTACCGTCTAACTACACACAACTATGTTTTTGAGGCCTTCAAGTATACCGAAAGCCTTATAATAGTTATTCTACAAGTAATCTTTCAACAGTAGAGATACGCATCTGTTTTATTGCATAACATTCCTTTTACCAGTATTTCCTGACCCTCTGATTTCTTCGTGATAAAGATAATTCACTATTGAGGGATGTCCTTTGGGACTTCGTTCGTAAGGCAATTCATTATCCACATACTTACATTGAGCCTCCTGCGCCATTTTCGCAGCCTCTTGCTCCAATTGCTTCCAATATGTTCGGTCTTTATGCAAATAGATTTCTTCATAAAGAGGGAACAAATGAGGATAGTGCGATTTGATATAATCCATAATGTTGGCCTTAAAACCACCCCGCAGATTGAGGTTCTCAAGCCAAAAGAGGTCGCAAATGTCTTTCACTTCATGGAAAATAGCCTTGAAATCGGTAATGCCAGGGAAGATGGGCGACACAAAACAAATGGTTCGGATGCCCGCCTCGTAGAACTTTCGCATGGCTGCGATGCGCCGCTCTATGCTCACGGCCTTGTCCATGTCGGCACGAAATGTCTCATCAAGCGTGTTGATTGACCACGATACGGTGACTTTCTTCATTTGCCGGAGCAGGTCAAGGTCGCGCAACACGAGGTCGCTCTTTGTACAAATGAGTATTTCTGCATCGCTGTCTTTGAGCTCTTCAAGCAGTTTACGTGTCCTGCGGAACGTTGCTTCTTCGGGATTATACCCATCGGTCACTGATCCAATAACCACCCGTTGTCCGGCATATTTCTTCGGATTCTCGATTGCAGGCCAATGCTTCACGTCTAAGAAAGTGCCCCATTCTTCTTTATGTCCTGTGAAGCGCTTCATGAATGAGGCGTAACAATACTTGCAAGCATGGGTGCAACCCACGTATGGATTCACCGAATAGCCACCAACAGGGAGGTTGGACTTGGTCATGATGCCACGCACCTCTTTCGTTTTAATGAGTGTTTTTGCCATATTTCTTCCTTTATTCTTTATAAATCCTCTACCGTTTCACCGTCTTCAGGAATAAGGGTTGCGCAGGTGTTGATTTCTAATCGAGTAGGAGGTAAACACTAATCATAGGTGCTTATCTCCTATTTTCGTGTTCACCGTCCTCTCACACCACCGTACGTGCGGTTCCGCATACGGCGG
>ONYL01000089.1 GCA_900322035.1 uncultured Prevotella sp. | reverse complement strand
ATGAAACGAAATGCCTATGGATTTCGAGATGAACGGTATTTCAAGCTAAGACTTTACGCCCTTCATGATTGCCGTATCACTCGAAATGTCGGATGAACCGTAATAGTAATAACTGATGAGAATTGCAAAGACTATATACAGTTTCCAGATTGGTTAGTACAGAAGTATAAGGCTGGTGTGTTCTCAAGGACACATTTCTCAGATTTACTTCGCATGAGCATTCTCGCCAAATATGGTGGCATCTGGATCGACTCCACTTTCTTCTGTACCGGAAGAAGCTTTGAGGACTACATGAAGCTACCGCTTTGGTCTATCAAACGTCCCGATTATCTACACGCTTCTATTGCGAGCGGCTATTTTGCAGGTTACTCGTTGGGATGTGGATATGAGAACAGATGGATGTTCGCTGTAATTAGAGACTTCCTATTCAATTATTGGAAAGAGTGTGATAAGTTGATCGATTATCTCCTTGTTGATTATGCCGTAGTGATCTCAGAAATGCACAATAAGGAGATTGCGGATGCCTTTGCCAAGATAGAGCCAAACAACACCTATTGTGATGAACTGTTTAAAGTGCTTGGTCAGCCGTATGATGAGAATATTTGGAATCGCATAAAGCAAGATACCGTGCTTTATAAGTTGACTTGGAAACAAAGCTTCCCGAAAGAGATCAATGGGAAGCCGACATTCTATGGTATGCTTGTAGAGGATAAGTTGCATTAGCTTGACTGACCTATCGAGATCTACAGATGACTTAACTTTAATATAGAACACCGCTTTGAAAGTATTATTAATCGACGTCTACAATTTCAATAAAGGTGGAGCAGAGACCGTTTGCTTTAATACGGGCAAACTGTTGGAGGAACATGGCCACAAGGTTGTTTATTTCACGCTGAAGTGGCCACAAAACAATCCTTCGCCTTACAGTAAGTATTTCCCGGAATCAAAGGGAACGCGTAAAGGTCCGTTGCGGCAGGTGAAGAATCTGGTTAACTATTTCTACCATTTTGAAGCTGCCAAGAAGATAGAAGAGCTGATAAAGGTTGAAAAGCCGGATATCGCTCATATTCATTTGATGTGGGGGCAAATTACGCCGTCTATTCTCCCTGTATTGAAGAAGTACAATATCCCTATATTGTTTACGGTCCACGATTACCGCCTCGTCTGCCCTGCCTATACTTTCCGGGATGGCAAAGGCCGTATCTGTGAGGACTGTAAGGGTAAATATTTTTATAAATGTTTTACCCATACCTGTTGTAAGGGCAGCAAGATAATGAGTGCGGTCATGGCAGCTGAGCAATATTTCCGGAATGCGTTCTTCAATCCCGCCAAATACTTCAATGGCTTCATTTATGTCAGTAACTTTGCCCGTGAGATTCAGGAGAAATATATGCCGGCTGTTAAATCGACACCGAACATCACACTGTATAACTTCTCAACCTCTATCAAGGACGCTCCGAAAGTATATCCCTCACAGAAGTATTTTCTTTTCTATGGCCGACTGTCTTATGAGAAAGGGGTAAAGACTCTTCTTAAAGCGTTCCGTAATGTGCCTGACTGTAAATTAAAGGTAGTCGGTACCGGTTCCAAAGAAAATGAACTGAAGGCTTTTGCGACGGACAACAATATTCAGAATGTCGAGTTTCTTGGCTACAAACGTGGAAAAGAACTCACAGACCTTGTTTCTAATGCATATTTCGTGATTGTTCCGTCGGAATGGTATGAGAACAATCCCATGACCATCATTGAGTCGTATTCTGTTGGAACACCAGTTATTGGTGCTCGTATTGGGGGTATCCCTGAAATTGTGGTTAATGGAAAGACGGGATTTCAGTTTGAGAGTGGAAATGTAGAAGATTTGAAGGCAAAAATTAATTGTGCGGATCAGTTGACGGCTGAAGCCTATACTAAGTTAAGTCAAGGTACACTTAACTTTGCCCATGACAATTTAAGTTTAGAAAATTATTATCCAAGACTCATTTCTTTCTATAAACGATTTGTAAAAGAATAAATGACAAAGATAGTTGTTACAGGTACGCGTGGCATCCCTAATGTGATGGGTGGCGTGGAGACACATTGTGAGGAACTCTTTCCACGCATTGCGAAGATGGGATTCGACGTGACGGTCATCCGGCGGTCCACTTATGTGCATGATGGACTGACGGAATGGAAGGGTGTGAAGCTCGTGGATGTCGACACACCGAAGAAGAAAGCTTTTGAGGCCATCATCCATACATGGCGCGCCATCTGGAAGGCGAAGCGTCTGCATGCCGACATTGTACATATCCAGGCCATCGGTCCGGCGATGCTCACACCGCTGGCACGTCTGCTCGGCATGAAAGTAGTGTTCACCCACCATGGTCCTGACTACGACCGTGACAAATGGGGCTTCGCCGCCAAGACGATGCTGAAATTCGGAGAGCGCATGGGCTGCATGTTTGCCAATGATGTGGTGGTGATATCTGACGTCATCCGTAACATCGTCAAGGACAAGTATGGCAGAACGAAGGGTGTGCACCTTATCTATAATGGTGTGCCGGTGCCGGAGATCTGCGACTATCCCGATTATTTTGATGAATTAGACATTGAGAAAGGTAAGTATGTCCTTGGCATGTGCCGTTTTGTTCCGGAGAAGCACCTGCACGATTTAGTGCATGCCTTTGTGAAATGGCAGGAGAAGCACCCTGAGCGGAAGGACATCAAACTGGTACTTGCCGGTGATACCGACTTTGAGGATGATTATTCGCGCGGTTTGAAAAAAATGGCGAAAGAGAATGGTGTCGTGCTGACGGGATTCATCAAAGGTCGCAAACTGCACGCTCTGCTCACCAACTGCCTCTGTTACAGTCTGCCTTCGTCGCACGAGGGTCTGCCGATTTCTCTGTTGGAGGCCATGAGCTATCGTGTACCGGTTATTGTCAGTGACATCCCTGCCAACTTAGAAGTGGGACTGCCTGAGAAAGACTATTTCCCCATGGGGGATGTGGAAGCCCTCACCGCCAAGTTCGATGCTGTCCTCGCTGAGCCCGCCCATCATGTGGATTATGACATGAGCAAATACAACTGGGATAAGATCGCGGAACAGTTTGCAGAAATCTATCGCTCGCTGGAGAAATGATTTTTTGCCACGGACGACACAAATTGTGAGCCACGGACGACACGGACTAAAAATAAATAACTTTGGTTTAATGAATTTTTATGGACACCAGTTCTAAGCAAAATGATTTCTTACTGTTCCTGAGTTATTGCCTCTCGCCAGATTCGCAGGCTTTGCCGGAGTGTGCGGCTCGCATCTGTTGGGCGGATCTGCTACAGTTCGCCAAGAAACAGTCGGTCGTCGGCGTCTACTGGCAAGGCGTGAAGCGGATGAGCGTTCTTGAGACGAACCGGCCGTCTGAGGACGACGTGATGGACTGGATGGTGGAGGTCAGCAAGATTGCCAAGTGGAACAGGAAGGTGAATGCTGTGGCGGTCAAGGTGATAAAGGGCTTTCGGCAGCAAGGCTTCGACGCATGTGTGCTGAAAGGGCAGGGTAACGCACTGCTCTACCCTACCCCATCGTCACGGACTCCCGGTGACATCGACGTGTATGTGCATCCGCAGCAGCAAGGAGACGGATGGAGGAATGACGAAACAGCCATCAGGGAAATCATCACCTTCTGCAAAAGGCTGGATAAGTCGGCAAGGGCGGTATACCATCATATCGACACTCCTGCTGTAGACAAAGTTCCTGTGGAAGTGCACTATCGCGCTACGTGGCTCAACTCTCCTGTTAACAACCGCAGACTTCAGAATCTGTTGTCCACATTGCTGTCGCGTGACGACGGCACGAAACGTGTAGCGTTGCCCGAAGAGGCCGGAGAGATAACAGTCCCCGGCTTTTCTTTTAATGCGGTTTTCCAATTGAGCCATATCCTCAACCATCTGTTGCATGAGGGTGTCGGACTCAGGCAGTTGGTTGATTATTACTATTTGCTTCGTTCGCATGCATGCAGTAAA
>ONYL01000041.1 GCA_900322035.1 uncultured Prevotella sp. | reverse complement strand
GAATAACGAATTATCAACTTGGCTAAGGGATAGCAGAATCAGCATTAAGCTTGCAGCTTAAAATTCTGTCATATCCACCCGTACAGGTCGAAATATTTTTCATGATGCATATGTGTCAGGATCGTGCCGCACACGGGTCAGGATCGTGCCACATACGGGTCAGGATCTTCACACATATGTTCTGCGATGGCAAGACCGTGACAGCGAAAGAGGTTTAAACAAAGAATTGGCAAGTCAAGTTTCACAATCCAACAACTTGAGGAACTTGCATTACTTTTATATTTGGTTGATACATTTGCGGCTTAGTCACGTTTATGGTTGATACAGCCGGACGTCTCATGAGTAAGATAGTCTTTAAGTTGTCCGATAACCAAACAGGGCTTGTCACCACTGACCTCTTCCGCTTTGGCCGCGGCAACGGATGACTTGATTGACACAAGACCAATCAGAAGGTATTTTGTCTTACTTTCAGCCGATGTCTCCGACAAACAGAGCAGACAGGGGCTGCTATGGGAAAAATACGTAAAAATTATCGTCATACCAAGATTATGACGCAAAAAAATGAAAGAAACGCAGAGAAATGATAATGTAAACTTATTATTCTGAGCCAATTTCCTCAAAATAGCATAGGCTTGGTCTTTGTTTTCTTGATTTAAATGTGTATATTTGCCCCTGTAATATACAACAGCTACGAATCAACCATTTGCCCATGGCGGTTCTGCTCGCCCATCCAGACTTCCACCTTTTGAAATCATGTGGACCTCAGTAATACTGTTGGGAAGAGGGCAAATTCACAAACGACGACAAATTTATGAAAACAGAACAATTCAAGGAAAGATATCTTGCAGGTTGCAGCTTGTGGGGCACAGAGTACTATTTCTATCTGGTCATAGAAGGAATGGACACCGTGGTGGCCTATGCCAATGGAGTAACCGCAAAGCCCGCCTATGATCCCCATGGCTACTACCACTTCCCGAAAAGACGGCTTGAGTTGGCACGCCAGACCAAGAACACCTTTAAATAACCACAATTCAGTCGTATATGCATAGCTATATGAAATACCTGTTGTCGCTGACACCGGTTGTCTTCCTCATCGCTTTTCTCTCCATCGTTATCCGCGTCTACGGCATCGATGCCCTGAGCGGGCCAAGCCAGTTGGTACTGATTGTCTCCACGGGCATCGCGGTGCTCATCGCCATGCTCTATTTTCACAAATCCTGGAAAGAACTGGAAGGAGAAATCAACCATGCCGTGGGCAGTATAGGTTCACCCATTGTCATCCTGCTGCTCATCGGACTGCTCTCCGGCACGTGGATGGTGAGCGGCGTTGTGCCCATGCTCATCAACTATGGTATGCAGATCATCAATCCCCACGTCTTCCTTATCACGAGTTGCCTCATCAGTGCCCTTGTCTCGGTGATGACCGGAAGCTCCTGGACCACGGTCGCCACCATAGGTGTGGCGCTGATGGGCATAGGCAAGGCCGAGGGTTTCAGCGACGGATGGACGGCGGGAGCCATACTCTCGGGTGCGTATTTCGGCGATAAGATGTCGCCATTGTCCGACACCACGGTGCTCGCCTCCTCGCTCTGCGGCACACCCCTGTTCACGCATATCCGCTACATGACGATCACCACTGTTCCTGCCTTCTCCGTCACACTGATCATCTTTCTCATCGCCGGCTTCCTCGTCCCCTCAGCCGCGGCGATCGACACATCGGCCTTCACCACCGCCCTGAACTCCAAGTTCAACCTCAGTCTATGGCTACTGCTTGTGCCAGTGGCCACGGGCGTGATGATATACAAGAAGATGCCGGCCATCATTGTTCTCTTTGCCTCATCGCTCATAGCCATTGTCTTCGCCCTTATCTTCCAGCCGCATATACTTGCCGAGGTGAGCGGTATCAGCACCAACGATGCCAACGGCTCCTATCCCCAGGCCGTAGTCTTGTTTAAGGGTGCCATGGAAAGCAGTTTTGGCTCCACGGCCATCGACAGCGGCTTTGCCCCCGTCAACGACCTGTTAGCTACGCGAGGTATGGCCGGAATGCTCAACACCGTGTGGATCATCCTCTGTGCCATCTGCTTTGGCGGAGTGCTGAAGTCGAGTGGCATGCTGGCCAACATCGTGAGCCTCGTATTGCCATTGACCAAGACGCGCGTGGGGCTGGTGGCCTCAACCGTGGTATCGGGCATTTTCTTTAACGCCACAGCGGCCGACCAGTTTCTATCCATCATGCTCAACTCCAGCATGTTTGGCGAAATCTACAAAAAGGAGGGCTACGAGCCGCGGCTCTTGAGCCGGAGCATTGAGGACTCCAGCACCGTCACCTCTGTGCTCATCCCTTGGAGCACCTGCGGCATGACGCAATCTACAGTGCTCAACGTGCCCACGCTCACCTACCTGCCTTATTGCTTCTTCAATCTCCTCGCCCCAATCACCAGCATTCTCATCGCAGCGATAGGATACAAAATCTATAAAGTCAGAAATTAACAAACAGGTTTTGCAGCCGAGTAGCCATCGCGCCGTCTAAAAAAGCCAAGGCTTTCACACTATGGACACGAAAACTCACCAACGTAGAAGAAAAGGAAAACGTCTGGAAGAGAACCATTCGAGACGGGAAATCATGCCACCACGAGGGATCAATGACGGCTGTGGGACAGGAATTCATGCACGGCTCTATTGCTTAAATCAGGAAGAATGACTCCAAAACAAAGATAACGCCATTCGCATTCTTATCAAGTCAATAAATCTCGGCCATAAGCAGGAATATTTTACAAACATCATAAATTCCAGTAAAAACGGGAAAGAGCACAAAAATGCATCAAAAAAACTACGCTGTATTATTTTTTTCCTTATCTTTGCTGGCAAAACGTTCAACCCTTAAAAACGAAATAATATGAAAAAGATTCTTTCTATGCTCATGCTACTGACCATGACAGCGTTTTTCTCTTCGTGCTACGCCAGTGGCTCTGCCCCTGAGCCAAGAGGCGCAATGAAGAATAAAACAGTGCAGTTGAAACCGTTCAAGGCTATTGAGGCCTCGGGAGCACTCAATGTGACCATCTATCAGGGCTCTCCAAAGTCGTATGTAGAACTGAAAGGATACGAGAGAGGATTGAAATACTCTGAAGTGTCAGTACGCAATGGCAAACTCAGCGTGGCGCACAAAAACAATTTTGGCGATGTGAAAGATGTAGTAGAGGTGAAGATCTACTGCCATGACGTGACCGACCTTACATCCAACGGCGGAGCATCCGTCTACACCCAATCCATGGACGGTCTCAAAGTATCACTCTGCGCCACGGCGGGCGCTAAGTTGCGGGTGGACGCTGTGACCTGCAACAGCGCTAACCTCACGGCAAGCGCCGGCGGTGAGATAGATGTGGCCGGGGTCAAGGCATCCACTTTAGCAGCCGAAGTCTCATCGGGCGGAAGCATAGATGCGGATAAGATGGCAACTGCAGTGAGCACAGACCTCACTGCATCTTCTGGCGGTAGTATGAAAAGCCATATCACCACCACTCGCCTGAAGGCCATAGCCAACAGCGGAGGTGAGCTTGAGCTCCAGGGAGAGGCTACAAATGCCAATTTCTCGGCATCGAGCGGAGGTAATATCGAAGCCGAAGAGCTCACTGTAAACGATCTCAAAGCCAACGCATCGAGTGCCGGCAACATCTCGGCCAAGGCTGTCACTGCAGATAGCCACGCCGATCTGACTGGCAGCGTAAACGTCACGAAAGTGAAATGAGTTCGGAGCTTATTCACAAGAATGAGAAGTTGGCGAGTATGCGTAGCATAAGCATTCAAGCCAACTGTGGGCGGGAAAGATTGTTCCCGCCCATTTTCATTGATGGGATATGGGATGATAAGGGAAACAGAAGAGCCAAGCAGCGTTGCACATCCCGATATGTGACAAAAAAAGTAAAAAGAGAGAGCATTTGCAATTTTTTTATTAATTTTGCACAAGAATATATTCGATACACGAAACATGAACATTTTAGAGTTAAGCGAACAGGAAATTGTTCGCAGACAAAGTCTTCAGGAGTTGCGCAACATGGGCATCGACCCATACCCCGCAGCTGAGTTCCCCGTCAGTGCCTATTCTAAGGACATCATAGCCAACTATAAGGACGGCGAGAAACCCGATGTGGTTGTGGCAGGGCGTATCATGAGCCGCCGTGTAATGGGTAAGGCCAGCTTTATGGAGCTTCAGGATAGCAAGGGAAGAATACAAGTTTACGTCACCCGCGACGATATCTGCCCGGGTGAGGACAAAGACCTCTATAATAAGGTGTTTAAGAAACTGCTCGACATCGGCGACTTCGTAGGCGTGGAGGGTTTCGTCTTCAAAACCCAGACGGGCGAGATCTCTGTTCATGCCCGCTCGCTCAAGCTGCTGAGCAAGAGCATCAAGCCTCTGCCCATCGTAAAATACAAGGACGGTGTGGCCTACGACAAGTTTGACGACCCCGAGCAGCGCTACCGCCAACGCTACGTAGACCTCATCGTCAACGACGGCGTGAAGGACACCTTTGTCAAGCGGGCCACCGTGTTGCGCACTATGCGCCGCATCTTCGACCAGGCCGGCTACACTGAGGTGGAGACACCCACGCTGCAGAGCATACCTGGTGGAGCCTCGGCACGTCCCTTCATCACTCACTTCAATGCCCTCAACATTGACATGTATATGCGCATTGCCACAGAGCTCTACCTCAAGCGACTCATTGTGGGAGGTTTTGAGGGCGTCTACGAGATTGGCAAGAACTTCCGCAACGAGGGTATGGACCGGTTCCACAACCCTGAGTTCACTTGTATGGAACTCTATGTCCCCTATAAGGACTACAACTGGATGATGGGCTTCACGGAGAAGATGCTCGAAGAGATCTGCACCGCCGTCAACGGAAAGCCCGAGGTGCAGATCGGCGACAAACTCGTGAGCTTCAAGGCTCCCTATCGCCGTTTGCCCATACTCGAGGCTATCAAAGAGAAAACCGGTTTCGACCTCGAAGGCAAGAGCGAGGAGGAAATCCGCCACATTGCCGTTGACGAACTGAAAATGGAAGGTATCGATGAAAGTTTCGGCAAAGGCAAACTCATCGATGAGATTTTCGGTGAATTCTGCGAGGGTACCTTCATTCAACCCACTTTCATCACCGACTATCCCGTGGAAATGTCACCCCTGACCAAGAAGCACCGCTCAAAGCCGGGGCTCACAGAGCGCTTCGAGCTCATGGTCAACGGTAAGGAGCTGGCCAACGCCTACTCTGAGCTCAACGATCCTATCGACCAGGAGCAGCGATTCATCGACCAGATGAAGCTCGCCGACAAGGGCGACGATGAGGCCATGATTATTGACCACGACTTCCTGCGTGCCTTGCAATACGGCATGCCACCTACGAGTGGTATCGGCATAGGCATCGACCGTCTCGTGATGCTTATGACGGGCAAGGAATACATACAAGAGGTGATGCTCTTCCCGCAGATGAAACCCGAGCCCAAGATTCCTCAAAGCCCACTGAAGGACTGGGAGGCCATTGGCGTGAGCGAAAACTGGATGTATGTGCTGCGTAAGGCTGGATTCAACCTTGTCAGCGACATCAAGGGCGAGAAAGCACAGGGACTGCAGCAGAAAATCGGCGAGATCAACAAGAAATACAAGCTGGGCTACGAAAAACCTTCCGTTGAGGAGATTCAGCAGTGGATTGACAAAGCGGACCCAAAAGTATAAGTAAGAAACTATGGAAACGGGGAAGATTGCTATCATGGGAAGTGGCTCCTGGGCTACGGCTATCGCCAAGGTCGTTGTTGAGCACACAGGGCACATCGGCTGGTATATGCGACGCGACGACCGCATCGCCGATTTCAAACGGCTGGGCCACAACCCTGCTTATCTGCAGTGCGCCGAGTTTGACGTTGACAGCATCGACTTTACCTCTGACATCAACGCAGCGGCGGAAGCCTACGACACGCTCATCTTCGTGATGCCTTCACCCTATCTCAAGGATCATCTGAAGAAGCTCACCCGACGCCTTGATGACAAATTCGTTGTCACCGCCATCAAGGGCATAGTACCCGGTGACGACTTGGTATGCTCGGAATACTTCCACCAGGTCTATGGTGTACCCTACGATTGCCAAGCCGTTATCGGCGGTCCCTCCCACGCTGAGGAGGTGGCTTTAAGGCGACTCAGCTACCTAACTATCGGCTGCACCGATGAGCTGAAGGCAAAGGCCCTATCTGAGGTATTGTCTTGTGACTATATCCGCACGAAGACCTCGCCCGACGTGTTAGGCATCGAATATGCCGCCGTGCTCAAGAATGTCTACGCCATCGCCACAGGAATCTGCAACGGACTCAAATATGGCGACAACTTCCTGGCCGTACTTCTGTCCAACGCCATGCAGGAGATGGGACGCTTCTTGGCCAAGGCCTATCCCTTGAAGCGAGACCTGGCTGACAGTGTCTACTTGGGGGATCTGCTCGTCACGGGGTATTCAGCCTTCAGCCGCAACCGCACCTTCGGCACGATGATTGGAAAAGGCTACTCGGTGAAAAACGCGCAACTCGAAATGCGTATGATAGCCGAGGGATATTTCGGAACCAAATGCATGAAAGAGATCAATCGCCACCTTGGTGTTGACATGCCCATGCTCGATACCGTCTTTGCCATCCTCTACGAGGGCGCATTCCCCAAGACAGCCATCGCCCGACTGGCCCAAAAGCTGGGCTGATGACACAATACAAAACCATAGAAATAGAAATCAGACGACAAAAAAAATAAAACGACAATGCAAAACATTCAATTAGACGTCACGAAAGCCGTGCAGTTTCTCAACGCCGGAACTGTGGAGGCCTACGAGCCCAAGGTGAAAGCCGCTCAGGAGGCTCTGGAAAATGGTACCTGCCAAGGCAACGATTTCTTGGGATGGCTCCATCTTCCCTCTTCAATATCTGAGGCTTTCTTGGCCGACATCCAGGCCACAGCCGACCGTTTGCGTCACAACTGCCGCTATGTGGTAGTGTGCGGCATCGGTGGCTCTTACTTAGGAGCACGCGCCGTGATCGAGGCACTGAGCAACAGCCTCTGCTGGCTCGCTGACGACAAAGCCAACCCCGTGGTACTCTTTGCTGGAAACAACATCAGCGAGGACTATCTTGCAGAGCTCACAGAGTTTCTCAAGGGCAAGGACTTCGGTGTGATTAACATTTCCAAGTCGGGTACTACCACCGAGACAGCTTTGGCTTTCCGCCTGCTCAAGAAGCAGTGTGAGCAGCAGCGTGGCAAACATGTGGCCAAGGATGTCATTGTGGCCATCACCGACGCACATAAGGGTGCGGCACGCGTTACGGCCGACAAGGAAGGCTACACCTCCTTCGTGATCCCCGACAACGTGGGCGGACGATTCTCCGTGCTCACACCTGTAGGCCTGCTCCCCATCGCCGTGGCCGGGTTCGACATTCACCAGCTCGTGGCCGGCGCTCGCGACATGGAGAAGGCCACAGCCGCTGACGTAGCTTTCAACGACAATATCGCTGCTCAGTATGCAGCCGTGCGACAGGCTCTTTATACCCAACAGGGCAAGAAAATTGAGATTATCGCCGACTTCCAGCCCAAGCTCCACTACTTCGCCGAATGGTGGAAGCAGCTCTACGGTGAGAGCGAGGGCAAGGACAACAAGGGCATTTTCCCCGCAGCCTGCGACTTCACTACCGACCTCCATTCCATGGGACAGTGGATCCAGCAGGGCGAGCGCTCTATCTTCGAGACGGTCATCTCCATTGAACACACCGAGCGGGAGATGCTCTTCCCCAACGATGAGGAGAACCTCGACGGACTCAACTTCCTCGCTGGCAAGCGCGTCGACGAGGTGAACAAGATGGCTGAGCTCGGCACACGTCTGGCCCATGTCGACGGTGGTGTGCCCAACATCCGCCTCAGCGTGCCTCATCTCAATGCCTACTATCTGGGACAACTCATCTACTTCTTTGAGAAAGCCTGTGGCATCAGCGGATTGCTGGAAGAGGTCAATCCCTTCAACCAGCCTGGTGTGGAGGCTTATAAGAAGAATATGTTTGCCCTGCTCAACAAACCTGGCTATGAGGCCGAGAGCAAAGCCATCCAAGAGCGACTGGCCAAGGAGGCATAACTACACTTACGCTGAAAAAAGCAAAACATTTCGATGAAGCTTTGAACAAGAGGGGTGGGCGCTGTTGGAAAATGGCGTTCCCCCTTTTTCCGACTCAACGGTAAGGCTTCAATATGAACGATTGACCCATGCAAGAGAAAGCAATCAGACTATATCTCCAAACTCACGTCCCAGCAAGCATACACTGGGAAGGATTCAAGGCCGTTTTGTTCGATATGGACGGCGTGCTCTACGACAGTATGCCCCATCATGCCATCGCCTGGCAGCAGAGCATGAGGCAATTCGGCATCGACATGACGCCCGCCGATGCCTATGCCACCGAAGGCGCAAGAGGCGTTGATACCATCAGGATGATGGTGAGACGCCAGAAGGGTATAGAGATCTCCGAGCAGGAAGCACAACGCATGTACGACGTGAAGACCGACATCTTCCATCACATGGAGCAGGCACCCGTCTTCGATGGCGTGATGGCTCTCATGGAGAAGATCCACCATGCCGGAATGTCGGTCAACGTGGTGACAGGATCCGGACAGCGTCCACTCATACAGCGCCTGCTCGACGATTTTGGCCAATATCTCGACAAAGGCCACATCACCACTGCCTACGACGTGAAACGAGGCAAACCTAACCCTGATCCCTATCTCGCAGGACTCCAAAAAGCCGGCAACCTGAAACCTTGGGAGGGCATCGTCGTGGAGAATGCGCCCTTAGGCGTCAAGGCCGGAGTTACAGCGGGATGCTTCACCATCGCTGTCAACAGCGGCCCATTACCCGACAATCAACTGACCGAAGCCGGAGCCAACCTGCTCTACAGCAGGCTCACAGAGGTGGCTGACGACTTCGAGGGGATGATGAAAACCTGCAAAGAACTTGTGCATCTCAAACAAATATGATAATTTTGCATCCGTAAAGTATTATTTTCGCCTTATGAAATATTTCATTTTAGACAGCAACTCGCAACAGCAAGGGCCGTTTACCATTTATGAACTCAAGGACCGGGGCATCAACGAACAGACGTTGGTATGGGCCGAAGGAATGGAGAATTGGCAGCCGGCATGGCAAGTAGAGGAAATCAAGCGCATGCTCTTCGACCAACCCGCAGGAACACCACCGCCTCCCCCCCACTCTACGGATTCATTCTCTCAGACGACTCCCCGACAGCCCATGTCTCCTCAACCCCAGCAAAGCCACAGGGCACTCATCGCGGGCATTATCATAGCTGTGGTTGTTCTCGTCGTGCTCGCCATCACCAACCCCGACCGTCGACAGCACACCGATGCCATTGCAAGGGCTTTCACAGAAGTATTTGACAACGAGATGGATAAATCGGGAATTTCAGACAGTGCCTTAGGCGAGATAGGAAACATGATCGCCGACAGAATGACGGCCTCCATGGTTGATCAGTTGCTTGACTATCACAACTACATCATCTTCTCCAAGTCGACCATCACCATCGCCGACAAGAGCTACACCGTGTCGTGGGGACTGTTGGGGCGCGTGTTTACCGTATCCAACGACCGCTTGAGCCAAAAACTCGAGAAGCGGCTCCACCTGCCTACGATTGACAGAGAGTCTACTGTAGTGAAAGAAACGACAGCTCCTGACGGAACCACCTCTATCGACTCCACTACGGTATCGAGAAAGGGGGCAGAGAAGATTGTTGACGGCGTGAGCGATATCGTGAAAGACCAGGTCGAACAGAATACCGACAGTGCCACGAGCAGCACCATCAACAAGCTTATCGACGACGTGAAGAGCTTGTTAAACTAAAGTCTGCTGCATGGAATATTATGTTTTAGACCACAACAACCGCCCCTTGGGCCCATTCTCTCTGCTCAAGCTCCGCCAAATGGGCATCAACCGCAAATCTTATGTTTGGGCCCAGGGATGGAGCCAATGGCTCAGAGCCGGCGACGTGGAGGAAATCAACAAGTATGTGCTGCATGCACCGACAGACTTTCAGACTGCCCAACCGACTCTTTCAGTCAGTCCGGCCCAGCCTAAACAGCAACCAGAACCACCGAAAGCCCCGTCGGTTCATCAGCCTGCGGTCAGCCATCCTGAGCAGTCAAAGACTCAGCCGCAGGATCACTCGCGCACGATCTCCTTCGTCTACAACCCAACTCCTGACAAAGAGAAGACACCCACATCCTCCCCAAGCACACCTGTCGGAAAGCCGGCCCTCTCCAGACGAAACCGCCACCTCCTGACGTGGGTGATGATCATCTTCGCATTGGTCTGTCTGCTCACTTCCACCAATCCTAACATCTTCGCCCACCGGAGAGAGGCACGCGAGGTCGTGGAAGAAGCCGTCCAAGCCGACATCAGCAGCGGCAACACCTCGGGCACCGACTATCCCAACGGAACTTCGGTCGACAATATCTTCGACGCCTCTTTGGTGTACCACAACTATTATATATTCTCAACCACAACTGTCCAGCTCCGCCGCACGACACATTTCCTTTCCTTGGGAATCTTGGGACAAGTGTTCACGGTGTCGCCGGACATGCTTTAAACAAGAATATCATGAGTATGGAAAACGAAACCCTAAAAGCAATCCGTCAGCGTCGAAGCGTACGCAGCTTCAAACCTGATCAGATCACCGACAAAGAACTGCTCACCGTGCTGGAAGCCGGCACTTGGGCTCCCACAGGAATGGGACGGCAGGATCCAGTCATCATTGCCGTACAGAACGAAGAACTGGCCAATGAGATCCGCCAGCTCAATGCCCGCGTCATGGGAACAAAGAGCGATCCCTACTATGGGGCTCCTACGCTGGTATTGGTCTTCGCGCCCAAAAACAACCCCAACCACGTCAAGGATGGGTCACTGGTGTTGGGCACGATGATGTTGGCCGCGCATAGCATAGGTCTCGGCTCATGCTGGATCAACCGCTGTGAAGCCGTTTTCGGTGAATTGCCCGAAAGCAAGGCTCTGCGCCAGCGGCTCAACGTGCCCGAGGGTTACGAAGGCGTGGGAAGTCTGGCCTTGGGCTATCCCAAGGGCGAGCCACACGAACCCAAAGCCCGCAAAAAAGACTATTTCAGAATCATCAAATAATTCGCTTTACGACAATTCGGATGCTGACAGGAAGGCAAGGAATGGCTTCTTTGTCAGCACCTGAAAAAAATAAATTCAAACGATATGATTTCGAAAGACGATGTAGATGCCTACCGCCAGCAGGTATATGAGGCTATGATCAGATTACGTGGCGGCGAAAGCCTCAACGACGAAGGACGTCACGAATTGCAAGATATTTTAAAGTCGTTTTCGGACGAGGAACTGAAGTTCGGTATGCCCTTCAACACTCCCGAAGAGATGGCTCAAATGCTTACAGAGCAATAATGGTTAGCTAAAACATTTCATGATTATTATATATGTACTGCCACAAATCACCCGCAGGTTTCTCATAAATTATTAGACTTATGAGAAACCTGCGGGTAATTTCTATTGTAGGAATGTAAAAGAGAATCATGAAGAATGCATTATCCTGTATGGTTCTTCCCTCCCCTAACTTCTATCTCCTAATTCCTAACTCCACAAGAAATGCAGGCTACTCGCTCAGCGTGAAGCGGAAGCAAAGGCCTCCGGTAAGGTTATTGGTCACAGAGATCGTGCCTCCATGGAGCAGCACTGCATTCTTCACGATAGCCAGCCCAAGACCCGTGCCACCCATCTTGCGGCTACGTCCCTTGTCCACACGGTAGAAGCGTTCGAACAGACGTGGCAAATGCTCGGCCGGAACTCCCACGCCATTGTCACTGAATGAGAACTTCCAGCGTTGTGGCAGTCCGGCAATATTGTCGTCATCGTCAAGTTGGGCACGCAGTGTGATAGTAGTGTGCTCCCCCGCGTAATTAATGGCATTGTCGGTGAGATTACGGAATATACTGTAAAGCAACGAACGGTTGCCGTGTACGAGGACCCGTTCGGGCATCTGATTGTCAAATTTCATGTGACGTTCCTGCAATTGCAGGTGAACGTCCGTTTCTATCCCCCTCACTAATTCCATGATGTCGACCACCTCCTCTTTTCCCATCAGGTCAGGCGCATCGTCGATACGGTTGAGCGTGGAGATGTCGCGGAGAAGCGATGTTAGCCGCTGCGCTTGTGCATAGCAACGGTCAACGAACTGCTTTTTCGTGGCTTCGGGAGCATCGGGATAGTTGATAATAGTCTCCAGGTAGCCCTGTATGCTTGCCACGGGGGTTTTCAACTCATGGGCCACATTCTGTGTCAGCTGCCGCTTCAGCACGTCCTGCTCTTTCTGTGTCGTCTGCAGGCGCTTATAGAGCTTGATAATGCGTTCAGCAATCTCGCCCAGCTCATCGTTGGGAAACTCTATAAGGTCTTCTGAGTCTACGCTCTCATTATGATCCACGCGCTTGGCAAAACTTCGCAGATTAGAGATGTTCTGTCCCAGCCGGTGGGTGAAGCGATAGAGCACCCACGTGAGGATGACGATGGCCAGGAGGGCGAACCACAGGAAATGGCTGTCGGCGGAGAGCTGGCGCACAAGGTCGTTGTCGTAGGGCATGGCCGAACGCACGATGAGATGGCGACTCCTGAAGTAAGTAGCCGAATAGAAATAATCTACCTTAGTCGTCGTGCTGTTCCTCTCTACGGCGAATCCCTGTCCTGTACTCAGAGCCTGCCTCACCTCGGGGCGTCCCTTGTGATTGGCAAATTTCAGGTAGTCCTTCTTTTTATTATCAAAGATCACCCGTCCGTCGGGTCTGATCAACGTTACACGAATGCCTTTGATGTTCCGGCGATCGATGTAAGCCTGAAGGGTAGAGTCTTGCCAGGTACCCTTCTCCAACATGTCGAGAAAGAGCATGCGGTTGAAGTCCTGTAGACGCGTATTGAACAACTCCACTTTATACTGGCGTTCACGTATCTGCTGGAAGATAATAAATCCGGCGGCAAAGATCAGGAACACTGCCATCACACTGAAGTAGAGTCTTTGCCCTACAGAAAGTCTGCGCATAAGAAAAACTGGAGATTAAGCGTCGAAATAATAGCCAAAGCCCAACCGCGTGACGATGCATTTGGCAAAGCGGCCCACCTTCTTGCGCAGGCGGGTGATGTTGACATCCACTGTGCGGTCGAGCACCAATACATCCTTGGGCCATACCCGCTCGATGAGCTGTTCGCGAGAGAATACGCGTCCGCGTTCGGCAAGCAGCAGATGGAGGAGTTCAAACTCGGTCTTGGTGAAAGCCACTTCCTCGCCGTCGATAGTGACGGTTTTCTTGTCGAGGTCCATCACCAGTCCTTGATAGGAAATCGTAGAATGCTGGGGCTCTCCGTGCTGTTCCGCCGTACGGCGCAGCACTGCCCTCACCCTAACTAAGACCTCACGCAGGGAGAAAGGTTTGGAAATATAATCGTCGGCACCAAGATTGAACCCCGTTATGGTGTCATTCTCCGTGTCTTTTGCCGTAAGGAAGATGATAGGAATCCCAGCCGTTACGGGGGAGGCCTTGAGTTTCTTGGCAAGAGCGAATCCCGACATTCCACCCATCATGACATCGAGCAATAGCAGATCAAACGAAGGCAAGTCCAGCTCCAGGGCCTCTTCTGCCGAATTTGTAGTCTCGACGTCATAACCTTCCGTCTCCAAATTGAATTTCAGTATCTCACAAAGATCCTGCTCATCGTCAACGACCAGGATACGGTAATGATTTTCCGACATAACCTTTTTATTTTTCTCACCGCAAAATTACAAGTTTTTTACTAATCGGCAAAAACCAAGACATGACAATCTTGTTACACATGTGACAAATCAGACAGCATGGTCGTGAAAGATAAAAAAAGACACCGACAGCCCGCAAAGAGGAAACACACGCCCGCCCCATAACGTAACACTACCTAAAAATAGGTATTTTATCCAAAGCCGACGGATGGAAATAAAGAATATTTTTATCGTTTTGCAACTGCATTGCAGATTTTTTGCACTATCTTTGCAATCTGATACAATTATAAGAAATAAAGTTGATATGACTTTAAGAGAATTGAAAATTGGCCATACAGCCGAAATCCTCACTGTTGGAGGTGAGGGTGCCTTGAGACAGCACTTCCTCGATATGGGCATCATTCCGGGCCAGGAAGTCAAACTGGAAAAATATGCTCCTATGGGCGACCCGATGGAATTGCTTGTTCAGGATTACGAATTGACACTCAGACTTGCCGACGCTGAAAAAATTGAAATAAGGCCTTGCGAAAAATGCGAGACCAACACACCACATTCCCACGATAAATATTATGCCTATAGCCATCAGGGCAATGAGCATCCAGGCTACGGCGAGGCCACACCCTTCAAATTGCAGCCGCATGAACACGAGCGGATCGTCAATGAGCAGGTTTCGTTTGCCCTCGTGGGCAACCAAAACTGCGGTAAGACAACACTCTTCAACCAGCTGACGGGCGCCAACCAACATGTAGGAAACTTCCCCGGTGTCACCGTCGACCGCAAGACGGGTACCATAAAGGGACACCCTGAAGCCACCGTAACCGACCTGCCGGGCATCTACTCCCTCTCACCCTATACCAACGAGGAGGTGGTGAGCCGAGAATTCATCCTCAAAGCTCACCCCACGGGAATCATCAATATCGTCGATGCTACCAACCTGAAGCGCAACCTCTACCTGACGATGCAGCTCATGGAATTGGGTGTTCCCATGGTTTTGGCGCTCAACATGATGGACGAGGTGACCAACAATGGCGGAACGATTCTCGTCAACATCCTTGAACAACGCCTCGGCATCCCCGTCGTCCCCATCTCAGCCATGCGCGACGAGGGTGTGGACGAACTCATCGACCATGCCATCCACGTGGCCAAATACAACGAACCGCCACTGAGGCAAGACTTCTGCAGCCCTGACGACCACGGTGGCGCAGTTCATCGGGCCATTCATGCCATGGCTCATCTTATCGAAGACCATGCCAAGGCTGCCGGCATCCCCCGACAGTTTGCCGCCACCAAACTCTTGGAGGGCGACCGCTTGGTGGAAGAGTCGCTGAAGATCGACGGCAACGAGAAAGATATGGTTGGACACATCCGCGAACAGATGCAGATCGAACGTGGTCTGGATGCCTCTGCTGCCATTGCCGACATGCGCTACAGCTTCATCCGCCGTATCTGTTCCGACACAGTGGTGAAGCCCCACGAGAGCAAGGAACACGCTCGCAGCCGAAACATCGACCGAGTGCTTACCGGACGCTTCACGGCCATCCCAATGTTCCTGCTCATCATGGTGATGATCTTCTATCTCACCTTTGATGTTCTCGGCGGAACCCTTCAAGACTGGATTGCCAATGGGGTGGACTGGTTTACCGGCGTGAGCGACCAGGCACTGACCGACTGGAAAATTTCACCGGTCATCCATTCGCTCATCATCAATGGCATCTACGCCGGCCTGGGCACCGTCATCAGCTTCCTCCCCATCATTGTCATTCTCTTCTTCTTTCTCTCCATCCTCGAAGACAGCGGCTATATGGCACGCATCGCCTTCTTCATGGATAAGTCGATGCGCAAGTTGGGACTATCGGGACGCAGCATCGTCCCTCTGCTGATGGGCTTCGGTTGCTCTGTTCCCAGCGTGATGGCCACCCGCACACTACCCTCAGAGCGCGACCGCAAGATGACGGTGATGCTCATCCCCTTTATGAGTTGCACAGCCAAGCTGCCCATCTATGGTTTCTTTGTGGCTGCCTTTTTCCCTCATCATGGCGGTATGGTGATGACAGGACTCTATTTCTTCGCCATTTTGGTGGGAATCCTCGTAGCACTGACCACCAAGAAGCTGGCCTTCCGAGGCGAACCCGTGCCCTTTGTGCTGGAACTGCCCAACTATCGCATGCCGAGTGCCAAGAGTGTGATGCGCCTTATATGGGACAAGACCAAGGACTTCCTTCACCGTGCGTTCGGCATCATCTTCATCGCTACCATCGTGGTGTGGTTTCTTCAGTCGTTCGACTTCGGCCTCAACTTCATCCACGATCAACAGCAAAGCATCTTAGCCGCCATTTCAAGTGGCATTGCTCCCATCTTCGCGCCCTTCGGCTGCGACGACTGGCGCATTGTATCTTCAGTCATCTGCGGCTTTATGGCCAAGGAAAGTGTGGTGGCCACGCTGACTGTCCTCTTTGGCTCCACAGCCGCCGTTCACAGCGCACTTGTGACCACATCTGCCCTTGCCCTGTTGGTGTTCTGTCTGCTCTACACACCCTGTGTGGCCACGATAGCCACCGTGAAGCGTGAGGTGGGTGGCATCTACGCTTTTGGACTGATATTCTGGCAGACGGCAATTGCCTGGATCTGCGCCTTCGCCGTCTATGGCCTGGCCAACATGTTTCTGAGTTAGAAAAGAGAAGGCAGATTCCAAGATTTGAAAACGTGCCCAGCCAATCATGAATGGTAAGCATCATTGAGTTTGCAGCCAAGAAACATAAATTATACAGAGAATGAACATTCAAACCATCATACTTTTAATCATCATTATAGCGGCCGCAGGCTTGGTGCTATGGCGCATTTTCAAACAACACAGCCATAAGCACGGTGGTTGCTCATACTGCGATGTGGAAGGTTGTACACTGAGAGATCTGATGGCAAAGAGCAAGAAAAACAAGAAATAGCAATGTGCTGTCAGCCCATTCATGCCGGCCTGCATCTGCCGCCCCACTGGCCCGCATTTGCCGCCCCACCGGTCCGCATCTGCCGTCCCACCGGCCCACATTTGCCGTCCCACCGGCCCACATTTGCCGCCCCACCGGTCCGCAAATGAAAGCCTGTCGGCAGGCTTCTGACAGAAAGGATGAAAAAAAGGATTTAGAGACAGCTTACTCCCTTCACAACGACTCTTGAACACCTATCTGGCTGGATTCCTATCGAGGAATTCAGCCAAACTATTGATATATATGGCTGTCAGGTAAATTCAAAACGGCCAAATTTATCTTGTCCGAAGCCTCATAAAATCGGACTTCGGGCTGATTCTTTTAAAAAGTAAGCCCCCCCTCTAATCAAACAGGCACGGTTCAGAAGAAGTTTCCTTAGCCTATTGAACTAAAGAGGTCTTCGTGTTGGCCTGGAGGAACGGAAGGCCAATATGAAGACCGAGTTGTACAGCAGGAGGACATATCTATGGGGATTAACCCTGCTTTGGACTACTTGTCCATGCCGTCATCACTCTCATGCGGCACTTGCAATGAGGACAGAGGCCTATCTCCCATCCTTTCTCCTCGCATATCTGCATGTAGGATTTCTTCGTGCGCATCTCAATCCATACCTCACGCTCCTTGTTCTGGCACTTTGGACAGTGGCGGTCACGGCAGCTGTTGTAGCTGACATGTATCTCACCGCACTCAAGCAGGTGGGGGGCATACGAATGACGCAGGGAGTGATTGGCAAGCGACGTATCCAGCTCTGCCTTTGCAAGACCTTCCTTCAGAAATGCTTGAACTGAGCCTCCGCCGGCATAGGTTTACGGCTGAGCATACTCTGTAGGTAGCCGTCTACATCATCCTGAGAGAAATCATCAGGGAGTTTTCCAATGTACACGACAGCCTTGTAGAGAGCGTGACAATAGTCAGTGATAGTACCGTGAGCATAGTGGGCAATAGCCAGCTTGCTCTGAAAAGAAGAGATGCGATTGCGGAGGGATGGTACCCTCTCAATTGCTACGTCGGAGATTTTCTTCGACATATGTAAAGCAAGACGGGGGTTTACGGTATGGCAACGTGCCATGCCGGCCCCAGTCTGCTCTAATATACACAGAATTAATAAAGTAACAAATAACAGACAACAGCTATAGGTGGAAGACTTTAGCTTTTACGCCGTAGCGGAAATTAGTACAACACCTTCTATTGTAAGTGAGAACACATATTGGTCGTGTCGATAGTCAACATAAAGATAAATTGGAATTTACTTACTTATGTACCTTACAGCTCCTCCACTGCCAAAGGGATAGTCAGAGACATCTTTGTTGAGATATGTGGAATCATTGAGTAGTTTGCCTTCAAAGATGCAGCGGTCAGACTTAAACTTCGTACCATCTTCCGCTACATCTGTCCAT
>ONYL01000002.1 GCA_900322035.1 uncultured Prevotella sp. | reverse complement strand
AGATAGGTGAAAAATCTGACATGGCAAAATCCTGAGCAACTTTTTGTTGCTCAGGTACTTATAAATAAAGTTAAATCAAAGTGTTGCGGAATTAAGGTAGACAACAAATAAAGGAAAAATAATGAGAGTATTGTTAGTTAACGGAAGTCCTCGCAAGGAGGGCAATACCTTCACGGCGCTGAGTGAGATAGCCCGCACGTTGGAGGCTGATGGAATGGAGACCGAGATCCTGCAGCTTGGCAACAAGCCCCTGCGGGGCTGTATCGCCTGTGGCACTTGCAAGCGCAAGAACAACGGCCGCTGTACGTTCGACGATGATGTGTGCAACCGCATCTGTGAGGCTGCCGATCGTGCCGACGGATTTGTCTTTGGCAGTCCTGTCTATTACGGGCAGCCCAACGGAGCCTTGTTGGCCGTGGTGCAGCGCGCTCTTTATGCCGACGGCGCCAACTTTGCCAACAAGCCTTTTGCCACGGTGGCCGTCTGCAGACGAGGCGGGGCCACAGCTGCGTTCAGCACCATGAACATGGCCTTTCAGATGATGAACATGCCACAGGTGACCTCCCAATATTGGAATATTGCCTACGGACGTGAGCCAGGTCAGGCCGCACTCGATACCGAAGGTATGCAGACCATGCGCACCGTGGCGCACAACATGGCATGGATGCTCAAGAACCTGCACGGACAGCCGACGCCATTGCCTGCGCGTGAAGAGTGGGATCCGATGAACTTCATCCGCTGAAACGGCAGGGCTTTTGACTTACCAAAGACACAGATAGAATCATGCTACAACGAGATTATATCATGCGACTCATAGAGGAGTTCTTAGCGGCCTTGCAGCGGATGCTTGAGAAGAAGGAGTTTACCAGTCGTCGCGAGACCTTGGAAAAACTCTACGATCAGTTTGTGGGGCCACACGACTTCTATCACATGGCAACGCTCGAAGATGTCTTCAAAGCACTTGCTGGCGAGGACAACGAGCATAGGGCGATGAAAATCCAAATGCTCGCCGAACTCTACTACTATGATGCACAGATGGAGACAGAGCCTCTGAGGGCAATGCTCCTGCAGAAAGCCTATGCGATGTACGACTGGCTGCAGGATCATGAGCATACCTACTCGTCGGAACGCGTTAGACGGATGGACGAGATTCGGAAGGCCATGAATGTGTAGTGCTGTTAGGTTTACTGATTTGATTAGAATTGACGAATGTAAATGATATGACCGTGGGCTCTCCCGCCCGCGGTATCTTCAAGTTTGCTGTCCCGCTGACGCTTGGCTACATCCTTCAGCAAATGTACCTTATTATCGACGCGGCCATCGTGGGCCGATGGATTGGGGTCGGGGCCTTGGCGGCTGTGGGAGCGTCGTCGAGTGTGATGTTTCTCATCATGGGCTTCTGCAACGGGGCCTGTGCGGGTTTTGCCATTCCCATCGCGCAGGCTTTTGGTGCGAAGGACTTCGGCAAGATGCGGTCCTACGTCAGCAACGCCGTGCGTATTGCCGGGGTGACGGCTGTGGTGATCACTCTGTTGAGTTGCATGTTCTGCGGGCGCATCCTGAAGGTCATCAACGTGCCTGCCGACATCTTCCACGATGCGTGGCTGTTCCTGCTTCTGCAGTTTCTTGCCATCCCGTTCACCATGGGCTACAACCTGCTGTCGGGATTCATCCGCTCATTGGGCAACAGCAAGGAACCGTTCTACTTTCTCTTGGCATCGAGCTTTCTCAACATCCTGCTCGATGTTGTGCTCATCCTCGTGTTAGGAATGGGAGTGGAAGGAGCAGGGCTGGCGACACTCTTTTCCCAAGCTTTTGCCACGATCCTGTGCGGTGTGTATATATGGCGCAAGCTGCGGCTGCTCATTCCTCACGGAGAGGAATGCCACTATGACAACAAGCGCATCTCCATTTTGCTCAACAATGGCATCCCGATGGGCTTGCAATTCTCGATCACCGGCATTGGCATCATCATGCTGCAAAGCGCCAACAATGCCTTGGGAACGATCTACGTGGCGGCCTTTACGGCTTCGATGCGAATCAAATATCTCTTTACCTGCGTGTTTGAGAATATCGGTGTGGCAATGGCTACCTATTGCGGACAGAATATCGGCGCGGAGAAAGTAGACCGTATACGTCGCGGAATCTTGGCCGCCTTTAAGATGATGCTGGTCTATTTCGTGTTTACCGTGGTCGTGATCTGGCCTTTTGCCGATGACATGATGCAGCTGTTTGTCAGTGGCGACCAGCCATTAGTCGTCGGCAACGCGGCCATGCTCATGCGGATAGCCAATTGCTTCTATGCCGTGTTGGGAGTGCTCACCATTTGCCGCTATTCCATACAGGGACTGGGCTTCAGCAATCTGTCATTGCTTTCGGGTGTGATGGAGATGATTGCCCGTTGTGGAGTGAGCCTGTGGTTGGTGCCGACATTCGGATTTCTTGGTGTCTGCTATGGCGATCCCTTGGCGTGGATAGCGGCCGACTTGTTCCTCGTGCCCGCAATGGTGTGGGTTTATCACAGAATAAAGAAAAAATATGCAATCAAAAAATAAGAATGGGGCTTGGGCGGCCCATGTGGTGGCTATTGCTGTTGTGTGTTGTTGGGGCTGCACCTTCGTCAACACAAAGTATCTGATCATGGGCGGCATGTTGCCTTGGGAAATCTTCGCGTGCCGGTTCTTGTTGGCTTACCTTGCCATTTGGACCATTTCGCCCCGGCGGCTGTTTGCCGACAACTGGAAAGACGAGGGGCTGATGTGTCTGCTCGGCATCACTGGAGGTTCGCTCTACTTTCTCGCCGAGAACGAGGCTGTGGGCATATCCTATGTCAACAATGTTGCTTTCATCGTTTGTACGGCACCGCTGATCACCGTAGCCCTGGCCATTCTCTTTCTGCGCAACGTCAAGTCATCGTGGCAGCTCATTGCGGGGTCGTTGCTGGCGCTGTTGGGAGTGGCGTTTGTGATTTTCAACGGTCATTTCGTGTTGCATCTCAATCCACTTGGCGACTGGCTCGCCCTGATGGCTGCAATCAGCTGGGCCGTGTACAGTCTGCTGATGAAGTTTGTAGCCGACCGTTACAGTGCCGTGTTCATCACGCGTAAGGTCTTTTTCTATGGATTGCTGACCATTCTGCCCATGTTTGCCGTCAAACCGTGGCAATTCCCACTTGCCGACTTCCTGCGTCCTGAGATTTGGACAAACCTGCTCTTTCTCGGATTCATCGCCTCGTTTGTCTGTTTTGCCCTCTGGAGCTGGGCCATCAGCCGTGTGGGGGCCATCAAGACAAGCAACTACGTCTATCTAAACCCACTGACGACCATCTTTGCCAGTGCTTTGTTTCTCAACGAACCCATGACCAGCGTGGCATGGATGGGCTGTCTGCTGATCCTCTCGGGAATCTATATGGCCAACAAAGCCAAGGATATCTGAGCTGCACGCAGCCCGCACCGGTCGGAACCGTCGTAAACTCTTATCGCCCCCCGAACATACTTTTTCTGATTCGTCCTCCATCGCGTGATGATTGTGTCAGATATTGGCAGTTATAAGGACGATATTATTTACAGTGCTGTTAACATAAATTTTGACTAACAATTTGTTTATTATAATATATATATATTTGCAAACGAATTTAAATTTTATTTACTGTTTTTTCAGATAAACAAGTAATGATATGAACAATACAGAGAGAAAATGGTATTTCCTTTGCAAGGAAATTATACCGATACTGATTACTTTGGGTGTGGTGTTGGAGCCCTTTTCAGACAAAGTCAGTGACACCTTCCTATATGTGGATGTAGCATTGTTTGCTGTTTGCGTCTTGATTTATATCATTGGAGGCGTCTATTTTATCAGAAAGCATTACACCACACTCAACAGCTATGTGTCCTTCACCAAGCTTACGTTCATCGCCGAGACTGTACTCTGTCTCTTTGGCGTGGTCCTGGCCTACATGATGAAAGACACCGGACAGTATTATACACTGGCAGTGTGGTACGGTGTAGGATTATTAGACTGGGTTGCCCCGGATCGTGGTACACTCCAAAAGAAATAGAAGTATAATCGTCGAGAGTTTTATCAAGATATAATTTTAAATGGCTGTGCAGCTCCTGATGTTGGCTGCGCAGCCATTTGTGTTTTATTTCGGCGCAGCGGATATTTTCCGTGGGTGATGGTTGGAGGAATCCGAGATTGCTTGGGCATAAAATTGCACTTAAGGTGCATAAAATATATCACATCCCCCCTAAATCTTCTCACAAGCTGTTTAGGATTATACCTTCGTGAATAAACTCAATTTCATGTTTATCTTGCAGACGACCTCTTGTGCTGCTCTATTTTATGCCATAAGGCAATTTTTCGCGATAGCGATTTTCTTCATGGCAGGCTTGGCACCTATGGTGTGTGACAGAAGCTATGGGGTGGCCTGCGAGCTTGCTCGCAAAGGCCACCCCATAGCTTCTGTCACATTGCTCCAAGGAGCAAAAGCCTGGCCATGATTTTCCTACTATCTTAAGGTAGTAAACGTCTATGCCCGTTCTCATTCTTCTTGAGGAAACAAACCCTCAATTTCAGATTCCACCATCCACAGAAAATATCCGCTGTGCCCTTATTTCACGCCAGTGTCTCATAGGTCACCAGCAAGAATATCGCGGCTTGTATTTTTTTAGTTAAATCATCTCCTGCGGAATAACGAATAAAACCTACACCACCTAATGATTTATTCTCATCGGACGCGCCAGCCTAAATGATGAATGGTGATTAGTATCTTCTTTTGTCTTTCTTTTCCTTCCACATTCTGAAAGCAGCGAGCGACTCATCGGGCAGCAATACCTCCATCATCTTTTGCCGTTCGGCGGGCGCGAGCGACAGTTCTTCGTAGATAAATTCATCGTCGAATCCGGCATCGGCGGCATCCCGACGATTACAGCCGTAATAGATATGGTCCAGGTGGGCCCAGTAGATGGCTCCAAGGCACATCGGGCATGGCTCACACGACGTGTAGATGTCGCAGCCGCTCAGATCGAATCTGCCCAATGAGCGGGCGGCCTGCCGTATGGCGTTCACTTCTGCGTGGGCCGTGGGATCATTGTCGAGCGTTACACGATTGGCGGCTTCGGCAATTATTTTCCCCTCCTTCACGATTACCGCCCCGAAGGGACCGCCGCCATGCTTTACACTCTCCAGACTCAACTGGATGGCCCGGCGCATGAATTCTTGCTTCTCCATAGTATACTCTTTTAGTTACTTGGGCAAAGATACGAATATTATTTGATTATTTTGTATCTTTGCCGAAAATTGAGACTATGGATACTATCGTTTATGGCTTTGCCGACTCTCCTTTCGGCTCTATAATCGTAGCCCGCAACCACGAGGGCGTCTGCGACTTGCAGTTCTTAGGCTTCGACCGTCACCGCGTCATCCACGAATTGGGTACAAGGTGGGGCATCTATACACCGACAACACAAAACGACGACATGGCACAGCAGGTGGAGCGGCTGTTGTTTGAATCAGCGCTCTCGCTTCCCAATCCTATTTCCACAGCGATTCCTCTTTGTCCCAAAGGCACGGCGTTTCAGTTGCAAGTATGGGGGGCGCTGCGGGACATTCCTTTCGGTACCACTGTCACCTATCAGGATATTGCCGACCGTTTGGGCCGCCCTAAGGCTGTGCGCAGTGTGGCCACGGCCATCGGCGAGAATCCCATTGCCGTGCTCATCCCTTGCCACCGCGTTATACGCAAAGACGGTACGTTGGGGGGCTATCACTGGGGAGAGAACATCAAGCAGCAGCTACTCGACTGGGAGAAAAGAGAACGGGAAGCCCTCACGGAAAGAAAATGACACAGATCTATGAAAAGCAATATCACCGCTGACGAGCTCTTCAGCCGGTTAGCGGCCATCGTCACGCTGCCATCCGACGGAAAGACACCCAACAAGGCGATGCACGACATTCTTGAGCTCGCCTGCACGCGTGGCACCGACGACAATGAGGGCGCGTTTGGCAATCTCTTCTCAAAGGTGGATTTTCTCTGCCGCCGCTACCGGCTCAATGCCTCTCAGACCATGCGCGTTCAGCGGATGCGTCGCGACAGCAATCATGCCGAACCCGTAGACCCGCGCCGATGGGCTGACGATTGCCGTGCGCTGGCCATCTTCGTCGCTGCCGTTTTCTCTACGGGCATCCCCGATTCGCTCACTGCTCTGCTGCCCCATGAGTTCTCGCCCGACGATGATTACCGTCCCATCGACTATAAATATATAAGATGTATCGTTGAGCAACGTGATGAGCCGCACTGCAGGCTTACGGCCACAACCGGCGATAACCGGCGACTGAGTGTAGACTGTTCGGCCGATGCCCTGCGCCATGTGGTGAGGCTGGCCCGCAGCGGTATGCAGCTCAACCTGCTCGACTGCCGGAAAGCCGACGACGGGTCGGTTGTTCCCAGCCTCATTGTGGTCGAGCCCGACTTTCTCATCAACATCTCCACGCTTGCCGGTTGCTACAATGAGTTCGGACGAAGCGCCTACAACTATCTGCTCAAGCGGATGGAGCCTTCTGCTGTCTCGCAGCCTATTCTGTTGGGTAACTTTGCCGGCAGCGCGCTCGATGATATTATTCATACCAGGGATAATTACCAGTGGACGGACACGCTGAAAACCGACTTCAAGGAGCAGGTTCTCAGCTATTGCACATGTCCTGACTTCAATGCCGCCGCCTTCAAGAACGACGCCAAGAACCAGGCCCAAAACATACAGGGAGCCGTCGGACAACTTTTCAATCCACACGATCCGCAGGCCTACAGACGCGACCTGGCCATTCTGGAACCGTCGTTTGTCTGTGAGCAGTTGGGTGTCTACGGCCGTGTCGACCTCATGACCACCGACCTCAGAATGCTTGTGGAGCAGAAATCGGGCAAGAATTTCAACATCCAGATGGGGCGTCCAGACAGCAAGGGGCGCATGCAGCTCGAAAAACACTATGCCCAGTTGCTTCTTTATTTCGGTGTATTGCGCTGTAACTTCGGCATCAAGCCACAACAGGTAGACCTGATGCTGCTCTATTCGCGCTATCCCTTCCCACAAGGGGTGCTCCATACGGCGTGGTTTGTAGGATTTTTTGATGAGATCATCGAATTGCGCAACCTTATCGTAGCGCGCGAATTCGATATGGCACGCGAAGGCTTCGACCGCTATCTCGACGGATTCACTACGCAGAATATTAATACCGAAGGACTGAACAGCGATTTCTGGAACCGCTATGTCAAACCGAAGATAGACGATGTGACCCAACCCCTGCACCGCCTCTCCAAACTTGAGCACGACTATGTCTGCACCATGCTCACCTTTGTCATACGGGAGGAAATCATGTCGAAGACCGGCGCACAGCAGAACCGTGGAAACGCCACGGCCGATATGTGGAATATGCCGCTTGAGGAGCGCAAGGAAAACGGGAGCATCTTCACCGGACTTGTCATCGCCGACATGCAACAGAGCGACAGCTATAATGGCTACGACACGCTGACACTGCACGTGCCCGACCAGGGCGAGGACTTCCTGCCCAATATCCGTTTGGGCGACGCGGTCTATCTCTACGCTTACACAACAGAAGAAGAGCCCGACGTGAGACGGTCCATCCTGTTTCCCGGTAGCGTTGTCGATATGAGCAGCGACTCCATCACCTTGCATCTCAACGACGGACAGCAGAATCCCGGTATCTTTGATGAGGCGGCCCGGCTCGGAGGACTGAGGCGCCACTACCTGTATGCCGTAGAAAAGAACAATGGCGACGTGGGCACGTCATCGGCTCTGGCCGCCATGCTCATCTTTGCCAAGGCCGACACCGACTTTCGCAGCCTCATGTTAGGACAGCGCCCGCCCAAGAAAGACCCCTCGGTGAAGCTTCGTCATGCCTACAATTCCAATTACGACCAGGTGATTCTCAAGGCCATGCAAGCCACCGACTACTTCCTGCTCGTGGGACCACCGGGAACTGGCAAAACCTCCATGGCCTTGCAGTATCTCGTCAGGGAGTATCAGGACCGGGACATTCTGCTCATGGCTTATACCAACCGTGCGGTAGACGAGATTTGCGGAATGCTTGAGAGGTCGGGTTTCGACTACCTGCGCATCGGAAAGCCTTTCTCCTGCGACCGCCGCTACACCGCCCATCTGTTGGGCAACGCCGTCAGCGAAGGTGGCAACCTGCGTGAGATACGTCAGAAAGTGGAGGGCGTGCACATCGTCGTCGGAACGACAACAAGCCTTCAGTCGTCGGCCTCCATCTTCCAGATGAAGCATTTCTGCTGTGCCATCATCGACGAGGCCAGCCAGATTCTTGAGCCCTCGCTCATCGGTCTGCTGGCGCGCGTGCCCAAATTCATCCTCATAGGCGACTACAAGCAGTTGCCGGCCGTCGTGCAGCAGCCCGAAGCCCTCACGGCCATTGGCAGCCGGGAGCTCCGTGAGGCAGGTTTTGCCGACTGCCGAGAGTCGCTTTTCCAGCGGCTCATCCGACTTGAGGCCCACGCAGGGCGCACCGATTTCACCGCTGTGCTCAACCGGCAGGGACGTATGCATGAGGCCATCGCCGACTTTGCCAACCGCATGTTCTATACCACCGAGCATCTGCAGTGCGTACCACTGCAACACCAGGTGGAAAGCCGGATATATCCCGATGGTTGCGCAGCCTGGACCGATACGCCGGTGGGTGAGTTCATTGCCTCGCGCCGCTACGTCTTCATTCCGTCACGCTTCTGCATCGATCCCGAACAGAGCGACAAGGTCAACGCCGACGAAGCACGGATCACGGCGGACGTGGTCATGGCCGTGAGGCACACCTACGCCCAGCTCTTCGATCCCGACACTACGGTGGGAGTCATTGTGCCCTACCGCAATCAGATCTCGATGGTGCGCCGTCTGCTCGAACAGACGGGTGATCCGCTGCTGAGCCGGATCAGTATCGATACCGTGGAGCGCTATCAGGGCAGCCAGCGCGACGTCATCGTCTACTCGTTCACCATCCAGCACCGTTACCAGCTCGACTTCCTCACCTCCAACAACTTTTTGGAAGACGGGCGCGAGATCGACCGCAAACTTAATGTTGCCCTCACGCGCGCCAGGCGGCAGATGATCGTTGTGGGAAATGAGGCAATATTGAACTACAATCCCATTTTCCGCGGGCTGATAGGATATATCAAGCAACGAAAAGGCTATTTTGAACGGCAAGAAAGGGGGGAAACTCCATCTTTTAACTAAAAACTCTTCGCTAATATTGATAAAACATATAACTTTGCAGCGAGTTTTATAAAATAAGAGTTTAATCACTTTTTAATTGAACAAGACTATGATGAAGAAAATTCTTTTTGCAGCCGCTATGCTCATCAGCTCAGCTTCGGCTTTCGCACAGCATTCCGTGGGTTCCTTTACCCTTCAGCCTAAGGTGGGAATGAACATCTCCACGCTGACCAACGTGGACAACAGCAAGTCGCGTGTAGACTTTGCGGGCGGTCTTGAGGCAGAATACCAGGCAACCGACATTTTCTCTCTGAGCGCAGGGCTGATCTATTCCCGCCAAGGCTACAAGATGGATGACGTCAAGACCTCTCTTTTCACCATCAAGGGTGGTTCCTGGTCTGGCAGCTATCTGAATATTCCTGTGCTGGCCAATGTCTACGTGGCTCAGGGTTTAGCTGTGAAGCTCGGTGTTCAGCCCGGATTTATGGTCGACAAAGACGGAGCCGGTGACGACGTCAAGACTTTCGACTTCTCCATCCCCGTGGGTCTGAGCTACGAGTTCAGCCATGTGGTCCTCGATGCCCGCTACAACTGGGGCGTGACCAAGGTTGTCGACGCTGGTGACAAGAGTCCCAAGAACAGCGTTTTCCAGATTACGCTGGGCTACAAGTTTGATCTCTAAGGTTATATATCGCCAACATTAAATAGAGCGTCTTCCAAACCGCGAGGAGAGGAAGGCGCTTTTTTTATGCATTGCCATTTGCCGGAAGCAGGGCATGAGGCTCCGCCGTTTTTCTGTTTCGGAGGCCGATGCTCGTTTCTCCGATCTGCTATGCCTGGACGTAGGCTTCATGGTGTGGTGAGCTGTGGATGTTGATACCGGGCGGCATATGCTGGCCCGCGGGGAGCCATATAGGAGCCGACGGGGAACCATCTGGAAGCCGACGAGGAACCATCTGGGTGCCGACGAGGAACCATCTGGGAGCCGACGGGGAACCATATAGGAGCCGACGGGGAACCATCTGGGAGCCGACGGCTGTAATCGTAAATCAAGTTTGTGAAAAGAGGGGATGCAGGCGGCTGAATATAAAAACAAAAAAGGCAAACACCGTATATTCAACGGCGTTTGCCTTTACTATATTGATTGAACTCTGTTAAGATTCAATGTTTAGAGCTGTGGACCGGCAGCTACGAGAGCCTTACCAGCCTCGTTGCCCTCATACTTCTTGAAGTTCTTGATGAAGCGTGCAGCCAGATCCTTGGCCTTCTCCTCCCACTGAGAAGCCTCAGCGTAGGTGTCGCGGGGATCGAGGATGTGAGAGTCAACGCCCTCAAGCTCTGTAGGCACAACAAAGTTGAAGTAAGGAATCACCTTTGTAGGAGCCTTGTCGATCTCGTGGTCGAGGATGCGGTCGATGATACCACGTGTGTCGCGGATGGAGATACGCTTGCCGGTACCGTTCCAACCCGTGTTCACGAGATAAGCCTTGGCACCGCTCTTCTCCATGTGGCGGACGAGTTCCTCAGCATACTTTGTAGGATGCAGCTCGAGGAAGGCCTGGCCGAAGCAAGCGGAGAAGGTAGGAGTGGGCTCTGTGATACCGCGCTCTGTACCAGCCAACTTAGCTGTGAAGCCAGAGAGGAAGTAGTACTTGGTCTGCTCTGCGTTCAGGATAGATACGGGAGGCAGCACACCGAAGGCGTCGGCGCTGAGGAAGATCACCTGCTTAGCGGCGGGACCCTGGCTCTCAGGACGCTGGATGTTCTTGATGTGATAGATAGGATAGCTTACGCGGGTGTTCTCGGTAACGCTCTTGTCGGCGAAGTCGATCTTGCCGTTGGCGTCAACAGTGACGTTCTCCAAGAGTGCGTCGCGGGTGATGGCGCCGTAGATGTCGGGCTCAGCCTCCTTGTCGAGGTTGATCACCTTAGCGTAGCAGCCACCCTCATAGTTGAACACGCCTTTGTCGTCCCATCCATGCTCGTCGTCGCCGATGAGCTTACGCTTCGGGTCGGTAGACAGTGTGGTCTTACCCGTACCAGAGAGACCGAAGAAGATAGCGGTGTTCTCACCGTTCATGTCGGTGTTGGCAGAGCAGTGCATAGAAGCGATGCCGCGCAGAGGCATGAAGTAGTTCATCATAGAGAACATACCCTTCTTCATCTCACCACCATACCATGTGTTGATGATCACCTGCTCCTTGCTTGTAACGTTGAATACAACGGCGGTCTCAGAGTGCAGACCCAATTCTTTCCAGTTCTCCACCTTAGCCTTGGAAGCATTGTAGACGATGAAGTCGGGCTCCTGCTCGAAGTCTGCCTCTGTCTTAGGACGGATGAACATGTTGGTCACGAAGTGTGCCTGCCATGCCACCTCCATAATGAAGCGCACCTTCATGCGGGTGTCGCGGTGTGTGCCGCAGAAACCGTCCACGACATACAGCTTCTTGTTGGAGAGCTCCTTCTTGGCGATCTCCTTCACTGCGTCCCAAGTCTCCTTGCTGGCGCGGTGGTTGTCGTTATGATATTCTTCAGAATCCCACCATACTGTGTCGTGAGAGGTCTCATCATCAACGATGAACTTGTCCTTAGGCGAACGGCCGGTGTAGATACCGGTCATCACGTTGACTGCGCCCAGCTCAGTCTCCTGAGCCTTGTCGAAGCCCGTGAGGCCTTCCTTGGTCTCCTCGTTGAACAATACCTCATAAGAGGGGTTGTACAGAACCTCTGCAGTACCTGTCTGGATTCCGTAAGTTGCTAAAACTGACTTATCAAACTTTGCCATTTTGTTAAGTATGTATTAAATGAATGAATTCTGCTAACCTTATTCCTTTTTAGACGATGCAAAGTTAGTAAAATTACAGAAATTGAACAAGTTTCGCTCTTTAAAATTGGCAACTGCTAAACCTTTTTAGGTTAAACCGTGTTAAAACATCTGTATCGATATTCAATTTGTAATATATACTTGCCAAAACACACGATTCTTTTCATTAATTTTGCAGGCGCAAAAAGATAAAAGGAGGATATTTTGCATGTTTCCTTTCACTTGGAAACCTAATAAAAACAGATTTACTGAATGATGAAAATAATAGATTTATCTCAGCAAAACTCTATTATCGGTCAATATATGGCCGAAATGAGAGACAAAGAATATCAACGCAACCGTCTGCTCTTCCGCAACAACATCACACGCATCGGTGAATGTGAGGCTTATGAGGTTTCGAAGACCTTGCATTATGAAACTCGCGATATTGTTACTCCCCTGGGTACGGCCAAGGTGAATGTGCCGGCCGATGAGGTGGTCTTGGCTACGATTTTCAGAGCCGGACTGCCTTTCCACAATGGATTTCTGAACATCTTCGACCATGCCGGCAACGGATTCGTGTCGGCCTACCGCGAATATACCAATGTGGCGCATACCGAGGTGGGCATCCACGTGGAATATCTTGCCGCTCCCCACATTGAGAACAAGGTGCTCATCATTGCCGATCCCATGCTGGCCACCGGCGGAAGCATGGAGTTGGGCTATAAGGCGTTTCTTTCCAAAGGTCAGCCCAAGGCCGTACATGTGTGCTGTGTGATTGCCACTCCGCAAGGTGTAGAAAGAGTAAAGGCCACCTTCCCCGAGAACACTACGGTGTGGTGCGCAGCTATCGACCCGGGACTCAACGAGAACAAATACATTGTTCCCGGTTTCGGCGATGCCGGTGACTTGTGCTACGGCGACAAGTTGTAAGGGAACATCAAGGAATAGAAGGAGAATTGGCCCGTAGGAGCGTTTGCAAGTGGTGAATCTTCCTCAATGCCGTTGGCCGGCCGGCCGTGGATGGCGGGCTTTTCAGGGTGTCTCCCATCCGTGATTGTGGGTTGGGCATCATCTCTATTGAATGACTGGCGCAACTCTGTGTTTGGTGAATCCGCCATAAAAAATGCCGCTCTATCGTCCCGATACTTTGGACGATAGAGCGGCAATCATATCATGAGGAAAAAGTCTACAGTGTTTCTTTCACAGTGTCACAAAACTGTTCAAGGATCTTTATCATGTCGGGCGGCAAGTAGCTGATGGCCTTGGAGATGAATTCGTCTGGGATCTGATAGAAAGCTCCGGCAATGGAACAGGTGATGGCCGCTTTCGTGTCGGTGTCGCCCCGGGTGAGGATGGCATTGCGGAGCGCATCCTCAAAGCTGTTGCTCTCAATGAAGCATCTCACGGCCCATGGCACAGTCTCCTGGCAGGTGGAGTCGAAGTGTCCGTTGCGTCCGATGCGCTTGATGTCTTTCAGTTCCGGCATCTCGTATTTGAAGTGCTTCTCCATCTTGTGTTCCACGTCCTCCTTCGTGATTCGCCCATTTCGGATCCAGTAGATGAGCGTGGCCACGCACTGTGCGCCCTTCACGGCCTCGGGATGGTTGTGGCTGCAGATAGTGGCGAGCTTGGCTTGGTTGAGCATCTCATGGTAGTCGTTGACAAGCCAGCCCACAGGACTGATCCTCATTGCGGCTCCATTGCCGCACGACAGGTTGGCCGGCCGGTCGTCAGTCTCCCACCAGTCTTGAAAGTATCCGCCGTAGCCACCCATGGGATCGGGATATTTGCGGCACCAGTAGCGAAGTGTCTGGGCATAGTCCTTGTGGTTCATCAGCGCGTCGGCAATAGCCATTGTGCAGATGGTGTCATCTGTATAGTTGCAGTCTTTGGTGAAAAGAGCAAATCCCGGTTCAATATTCTTGCTGTTGAACTCAAAGCGTGACCCGACAATGTCTCCGATAATAGCCCCTATCATAGTATGGTAATAATTTATGTGTTGAGGAATAGATAAGTACTTCCACCGGGAATCGAACCCGGATCAAAGGTTTAGGAAACCTCCGTTCTATCCATTGAACTATAGAAGCCTGTAAGGTTTTTAATAGTGCAAAGATACGATTATTTTCCTTTGCGACAAAATTAATCACTATTTTTTTAATCTCCGCTATTCTTTATCATTCTTTCTGTAGCTTATCTCCAGCGCTTTATACAAACTTTCGTTTTATTTGTCTTTTTGCAAACTATTTTTTGTTTGTTCAAAAGAATTCCCTTACTTTGCAAGCAGAATGAAAACAATACTTACCATAACAGGTTCTGACAGCTCGGGAATCTCGGGTGTGCAGGCCGACATTCGCACCATTGCCTCCCTCGGGGCTTATGCAGTGTCGGCCATCACCTCCATCACTATGCAGAACACCATCGGCATTCAGAGCTTCTACGACCTGCCTGCCGCCACAGTACGCGGACAGGTGGAGGCCGTGGTCAACGACGTGGAGCCTCAAGTGGTGAAAATCGGAATGATACGCCGCACGGATGTCCTTCAGGTCATCGTCGACTTGATCGTGAAGTACAAGCCGCTCTTCGTTGTCTACGACTCCATTCTGCGGTCGGCCAACGGCGACCTGCTCTTGGCGCCCGACGTGTTGGCTCAGATCCGCCAGCAACTGTTGCCTCTGTGCTCGTTTGTCGTTGTCAGGCGCAGTGAGGCGCGGGATATTCTTGGTGAGGAAGTCTTGCCCAATGTCCACTTTGTCGACGATGCCGCGCTTCATGGTCAGCAGAACGCCTTCTCCTCAGCCGTTGCCGCTTTTGTGGCGCTCGGTGATGATATGAGCACTGCCGAACGCAAGGCGCGCGAATTCGTGGTCCGTGGGATGCAGCCCAAAGCCGGGCCGCAGGGGGTTGGTACAAAGCTTTTCAACCGTTTTCTGACCCTCGTTGACAATCACTTCCGCACCAACAGCGACGTGGCTTTCTATGCCGATTGCCTCAACGTCACGGCTACCTACTTGGCCCAAGTGTGCCACAGAGTGAGCGGTAAGTCGCCAAAGAACATCATCGACCGGCAAGTTACCGAGTCCATCGCCACAGAACTGCGGCAGAGCGACAAACCTTTGCAAGAGATTGCCGCCGATCACGGTTTCTCCTCGCAAGCCCATTTCTCGAAATTTTATAAAAAACAAACTGGTCTTTCACCGAGCGACTATCGCCGGAGGACCCTACAAACCACTTAAATCATGACTAAAGAAAGACAAGAACTCAACCGCAACTTGGCCCAAATGCTCAAAGGCGGAGTGATTATGGACGTGACGACACCCGAACAGGCCCGCATCGCCGAACAGGCCGGTGCATGCGCCGTGATGGCTTTGGAACGCATTCCTGCCGATATTCGCGCCGCCGGCGGTGTGTCGCGTATGAGCGACCCCAAAATGATCAAGGGCATTCAGGCCGCAGTTTCCATTCCCGTGATGGCCAAGTGCCGCATCGGCCACTTTGTGGAGGCCCAGATTTTGCAAGCCATCAACATTGATTATATTGATGAGAGCGAAGTGTTGTCGCCTGCTGATGATGTCTTCCATATCGACAAGACTCAATTCGACGTGCCCTTCGTCTGTGGCGCACGCAATCTCGGCGAGGCGCTGCGCCGTATCGCTGAGGGGGCTACGATGATTCGCACCAAGGGTGAGCCGGGAACGGGCGACGTTGTGCAGGCCGTGAGCCACATGCGCTTGATGCAGAGCGAGATCCGTGCGCTTGTAGCCAAACGTGAGGATGAGCTCTACGAGGCTGCCAAACAATTGCAAGTGCCCTACGACCTGGTGAAATACGTACACGATCACGGCAAGTTGCCCGTGGTGAACTTCGCAGCGGGCGGAGTGGCAACTCCAGCCGACGCGGCGCTGATGATGCAGCTTGGCGCAGAGGGCGTGTTTGTGGGCAGCGGCATCTTCAAGAGTGGCAATCCCGCAAAGCGCGCGGCAGCCATCGTGCAGGCCGTGACCAACTATAACGATCCGAAGAAACTGGCCGAAGTGAGCGAGGATCTCGGTGAGGCTATGGTGGGTATCAATGAACAGGAAATCAAAGTCCTCATGGCGGAACGTGGCAAATGAGAATTGCAGTATTGGCTCTGCAGGGAGCTTTCATTGAACATGAAAATATGCTGAGGCGCCTCGGGGTAGAGAGTTTCGAGGTGAGACAGCTCAGCGACTGGCAGCAGCCCAAGGACGGACTCATCATTCCGGGTGGCGAGAGCACTACCCAACTGAAGTTGCTCCGCGACATGGGATTGCTTCGGCCCATCCGTGAGGCCATTACCGATGGACTGCCTGTGTTTGGCACCTGCGCCGGACTGATCCTGTTGGCGAAGGGCGTGGAGGGCGAGAACTTCGAACGCATATCCACAATGGACATCAACGTGAGGCGGAATGCCTACGGGCGTCAGTTGGGCAGCTTCTTCACCACTGCCCCGATGAGGGGGGTGGGCGACGCGGTTCCAATGACTTTCATCCGTGCTCCTTATATAAATAGCGTGGGTGAAGGCGTGGACATCCTCGCTCAAGTGGATGGTCACATCGTGGCCGCCCGCCAAGCCAACCAGCTCGTCACCTCCTTTCATCCCGAACTCAACGACTCCACCGCTGTTCATGCCTTTTTCCTGAGTATGATTGCTCAATCTTGATCAGATAGAGTAGCCGGAAGTAGGGGGAAGCCATCACTTCAACCTACTTCTATTTCCAATATTTTCATTGTCGGACACGTGCCCCGCACATCGCGGACACGTGTCTGTTTTCTTCAGAAATATGCTAAATCGCGCTATCCCTTATATTGAGAGGGAAAACATTTGCATATTTGAAATGTTTTTCCTAAATTTGCAACCCATGCTAACAAAATGAACAGAAAACAAGCAAGATGAAGTCCAACGTGGAACATCTTTCGCATAACCAGTTGCAAAGGTACAATTTGTCGGATAATCTTATTAAACACTTATTATTATTTATGAAAAAAATCACTTTAGCAGCCCTAATGCTGATGACTGCGATGTCGATGTCGGCACAGACCGGAGGCGATACCACGCTCCAAATACTGATGCTCGACGGCACCTCGCATGTGATCAACACGGGTGACATCGACGGCATCGACCTTGCCAATGGCAAGATGACCGTGACCGAAGCGGGCACAGAGAAAACGCTCTACACCCTGCAATTTGCCGATATAGACTATCTCTCGTTTGGCTCGTCAACCGGTATCCATCAGGCCCAAACCGATCGGCTTGCTCCCGTTATCCGCTCGGACGGCTACACGTTTACAGCTGAAAACCTTGCCGAAGGCGATTATCTCGATGTCTACACGCTCGGCGGCGAACGCGTCGCACATGCTCAGGCCTCCAACGGCAAGGCCTACGTTGACGCCTCTCAGTGGCAAAACGGTACGTATATCATCAAAGCCGGTAAGAAAACAATCAAAATGTTAAAACGCTAACCTCACATCCATTATCATTTATTTACGATTATGAAGAAAAATATTCTCCTTCTGCTCCTGATGCTCTGCATGACCGTTGGCCACGCTTTCGCACAGGATACCCTCTACGTGATGAAAAACGGTGTAGTGACCCAGAAACTTGTCGTCGGCAAGGACGTAGACCGCATCACCTTCAAAGCTCCCCAATAGGGTCAGACCAACATGGCCAACGTCAACGGCCAGGAGATCGTCCTCAATTCTGCGCTGCTCTATTCCGACGGGGGCATCACCTACATTTGCCTTTCCAATGCCGACCACCTCACCGACTTCCTGACCAGTTACTCGGGCGACATTGTCCTCATCGCCATGCCCGATGCCCTCTTCGGCACCGACATCAACTTTGAGACTGTCGACTATGCAGAGAATCCCGTCTATGCCTACTATCTCGAAGGCGGTGAGCCTATTTATGGCGCCAGCGATGACGTGAACGACTGGAAGGCCTCCTTCCTAAGTGCCACTATCAAGGCCGACACGCTTAACGGCAAGATGACCGTGAAGATGAATTTCCAGGGCAATCCCGATGTGGATGCCAAGGACTTCAAGGTGGATTATGCGGGCAACTTTACCTACCAGGCCCCCAGTGACAACTATTTCACCATCGACGGCACCAGCACCAGCGTGCGCAAGGCTTTCGTGAAGCATGAGGACGACGGCAGCGTGACGCTCTATCTCTCCACGGGTGATGTGGAAACTGTTGAAGAACTGGAGAATGCATACTATTACGCCGCAGTGAACGTGCCACAAGAGGCGCTCGACGGCCGCACGATCGATGTGCAGGGCCAGGAGCCTTACAGCCTTATCCTGGTCGACAACCTCAACAATGAGCAGTCTGAAATCTCCCAGGGCAATGCCGGAGATGCCATCGGCTCGCTCTCGGTGAAGGCCAAGGATGAGGGATATGTCGCTACAATCGACGTCACCGGACTTGGAGGCACACACAGTCTGAAGGCTTACTACGACGGAGTACCCACCGACGCGGCCACAGAAAAGCCCAATGCCATTGTGGTCAATCAGAAGACCACACCGCTCAATAAGGCTATCGTGGTCTCGGAGGGCGACTACTACAACGTCTATTTCTTCAACGACGCGGATGCGACAGCCAACGACACGGCCCGTGCCGACTTGAGCTTGAAGATTCTGAAATCGGAGGCACAGGGTGACATCGTGCCCTTCACCAACGACGGCACCGGAGAGTCGCTGATTATCACCTACAACAGCGAGACCTATGACAAGGAAAGCGTAAGCGGCGATACGCCCAACGCCAACGGCGGCAACGCCAGCATGACGCTCGACGGCGACCAGCTCAACATCACGTCAACCGTCTTTGCTGCTGTTAAGGAAGGCAAACACGACATCAAGACCCATTTCAAGGGTAAGGCTGTCGTGCTGTAAGATTCATCGGTTATCATGAGATTGACCATAAATGGTCTCAGTTCCCTTTGTCAGTGAGGGGAAGGCGATATAGGCTGGTTCTGAAAATTGGAAGATCACCACAGGTTTCACACAACCGCAGTGGTATTGCTGATCAACTGATTTTCAGGGCCAGTTTTTTGGAATACTATTTGGGCCGAAGTCTCTTCCACCTCTTCAAAGGGACACAAGACTGGGATTTTTCAATACAACACACTTATGACCTACATCGAATTACCTGAGCAGACCACCCTGCCACCGATCACTTTCGACTTTGCCGTTGAGGCTTATGCAGCCCGACATTTTCACGACGACGACTATTTCTTTATCTGGCAGACTAAGCCCACTGTGATTCTCGGGCGCAATCAGCTGCTTCGCAACGAAGTGAACATCGACTATTGCCGCAAGCACGATGTCTTTATCTCTCGCCGGAAGAGCGGAGGTGGCTGTGTCTACTCCGATGAGGGCAACATCATGTTTTCGTTTATCTGCCGCGAGCCAAACGTCCAGAAGATGTTTGCCAACTGTATGCACCTGGCCGCCGACGCTCTTCACCGCATCGGCGTGCCAGTGAACATCTCGGGTCGCAACGATATTCTTCTCGACGGCAAGAAGGTCTCGGGAGCCGCATTCTACCGCACAGGCGAGCGCAGCGTGATGCACAATACGCTGCTTGTCCACTCCGACCTCAGTATGCTGGAGCAAGTCATCACGCCCGACAAGGCAAAGTTGCAAAGCAAGGGCGTGAAGAGCGTCAGACAACACGTGGGAAACATCGGCGGCTATACCTCTATGTCGCTGCAGGAACTGAAGACATCTTTCAGGCAGGCGATGTGTGGCGACAAGACCATCACCATCACGGAGGACATGATGCCCGAAATCAGAGCACTGCAGGCGTCGTTTGCCGCAGAAGACTTCATCTACGGTAAACAGCCGCTCTTCAAGCTCTCTAAGAAACATCGTCTTTATGGTGTGGGTACCCTTGAGGCCTGCATGGAAATCAAGGACAACCATATCCGCGACATCGATATCTTCGGTGACTATTTCCTCACCGGCGACCTCGACGAGGAACTGCTGCCCCGTCTGCGCAATGTAGCTTTCACGCGCGAGGCGGTTGAAAAGGCCTTGGAGGGGCTCGACCTGAACAACATCATCAGCGGGCTGACCACCGAAGGACTGCTGCGTGTGCTGTTCGGGCGCAAGCCCCACGTGATGAAACCCGACTGGCTGAAGATTGATCTCAGTTCCGACAGGCAGAGCGAGAATACCTCTGGGATCATCCATGCCAACCGACTGCACACCATCTGCGAGAGCGGACTCTGCCCCAACCGGGCCGAATGCTGGCGATTGGGTACAGCCACACTGATGATTGGCGGAAACATCTGCACCCGGCATTGCCGCTTCTGCAACACGCCGAGCGGGCGCCCGCTTCCTCTCGATGGCGATGAGCCGCAGCGCGTGGCCGAGTCGGTGAAGGAGATGAACCTGAAATATGTGGTGCTGACATCGGTCGACCGCGACGATCTTCCCGATATGGGCGCCGAGCATTGGAGGCAGACTGTGGAGGCCGTGAGGCAGCTGTGCCCCGCAAAGATAGAAGTACTCCTTCCCGACTTCCAGGGACGCGACGATCTGATGGACATTGTGCTGCTCAGTCGTCCCGATGTGGTGGCCCACAACATTGAGACCGTGAGGCGGCTCACTCCAGTGGTGCGCAGTGTTGCCACTTATGAGGGCAGCCTGCATGTGCTCAGGCATATTCACGAACAAGGCTTTGTGGCCAAGAGCGGGCTGATGCTCGGACTGGGCGAGACTGAGGCAGAAGTGCTTCAGACGCTGCGCGACCTTCGCGACTGTGGAGTGGACCGCGTGACCATCGGTCAGTATCTTCAACCCACGGCCCACCATCTGCCCGTTGCCGCTTATATTGCTCCCTACAAGTTCAGGTGGTATCGCGATCAGGCGTTGCAGATGGGGTTCCGCTCCGCAGTCAGTGGGCCACTTGTGCGTTCTTCCTACAAGGCCGGTATGGATTGATTCCAAGTCGGACATCAGTTCCGTGCATTCCGTTTTTTCAAACGATTCTCCTTTTGAGGCTGGTTCTATATCATAGAGCCAGCCTCAAATCTTTATTGTTGGTCATGGAAAAGGCGGCTGCCAGTAGTCGTCTCATGGCCGCCGGCAATGCTTGCCGGAGTATTGCGGCGTTCGCCACACGACCGCGTGCCTTTCGCCACACGACCACGTGCCTTTCGCCACACGATCACGTGGCGTTCGCCACACTGAATGGCTAAGCGCATAAAAAAAGGACACGGCGTATCAACGTCGTGCCCTCTGGCGATATTAATAAGTGAAAAAATCACTTCAAGATTTTCTTCGTCGTTCCGTCGGCATTGCGAAGGATGTATACTTGGCCTTCCTGCATTGAGCTGACGCGCTGGCCGCTAAGGTTGTAGACGGCAGGAGCGGCTACGAAGGATGTTCCCTTTACAGGCTTCACGGCTGTGAGATCAGCACCGGTGAGTGTCACCTCGATGGTGTAGTAGCTGCTCAGGTCGTCGCTCAGCACAACATAGTCGATGCATGAGGGATCCTCATCATCGACAATACCGATAACGACGGAGTGGGGAGCAGTCTCAAACTGGATGTCGCCCGGCAGCACTTTCTTGCCTTGTGCGTTGAAGGTGACCTCGCAGTCGTTGTCCTCATCAAACACCAGGTCGCGTTTCTCACCATTGAAGGAGATGCTCTTCGCGTAGTTGTTGTAGATGAGCTCTGCGTCGTCGACATAGAGCGTGTCGGTGCTGCCCGCACCCGGATCGGCGTTGGTAGAGATGGTGGCGAGGATGGCACGCCCTGTGGCGTTGTCGTAGGAAGCGTAGTCGAAGGGGATGCTGATGCGCTGCCACTCGTTGTTGTTGCTCTCAATCCGGTTGTTGCGTGCCACGGCCATGACATTGTCATTGTATAGGTCGTCTCCCTTGGGGTCCTGATAGTAGGTGCCGTCGGTGATAATGGCACTCACCGTGGCGTAGGGATGGTCGGCATTGGGTGTGCCCTGCTTGAACTTCACCCAGAGGGCGAGCGAGTCGGGGCGTCCGTTCATATACTGATAGAAAGGATCACCCTTGGCATCTGTGCCGGTAGAGTCGAGCGAGAGCCAAGCGTGGTTGGCAAGGTCGGCGGCTGTCATAGAGCCGGTGTTGATGCGGCCTGTCGTCACGGTGCCGTTGGCGATGGCTATCCACATATCCACAGAGGTCAGCATGAGCGAGTGCTTGCCGTTGCTTCCTGGGCGCACCAAGTTGCTGATGAAGGTGTGGGGGTTATAGCCGGCCAGATAGACGAGGGTGGGATCGCCGCTGGCACTCATGAAGCTGTGCCAGCCGTCGGGCTCGTCGCTCGTGGCGGTGTTGCCTTCCATTGACACAGAGGCCTTGTGATAGGTCTCAAATCCACCGTTGATGAGGCTAAAGCCACGGCCGAACACGCAGCGGATGTCCATATTCATGCTCTCCACTTCGATATCCATATATGCATAGATGCGGTTGTCGACCAGATAGCTTCTCAGTGCCACTTCAACTTCGCCCATCATGGGGCCGATCCATTGCTTGGAGGCGTCATCTCCGCTTTGGATGACAACGTCTTTTCCACCGGCAAGGATTGTGCGGCCGTTGGTGCCGTTGAAACTGTACACGTTGTCGAGCTGTACATTGCCGATGTACATCGTTTGTCCGCCCATGGAGAGCGTGAAGTTTTTCAGCGTGAAGGTGTAGGTCCCATTGCTGGCCTGATTCACGGAGATCGTGGCTGGAGTGGTCACGGGTGTCGTTGCCCCATTGATGTAGATGGCGAGCGAGTCGGTGTAGTCTGCTGCCATAGCTGCCGCAGCCATTACCGAAGCTGCGAGAAAAGTAAATAATCGTTTCATATGTGTCAAGTTATTGTTGAACTTTTATAATATTGGCCGGCAGGGCTTATGTGCCCTATGGCCTTTGTTGAGTTGTTATCTTAGCTTATAGATAATTCCCGTCGATCCGAAGATCGGGTAGAGCGTCTGCTCAATGGTGTGGAAATCGCTCTTGTGGATACCGCTGAGTCCCCACTTGAGCTCGGCGAAGAATCCCCAGCGCTTGAAGGCCCTCCAGTCGGCACCGGCCGACACTCCCCATTGGAAGCGGCGCATATTGCTGGAGAAATCGTAGGTGCCCGATGTGCTCACGTCGTCACCGATGTTCACCTTGGCTCCTGTGGGAGTGCCCACACGCAGATAACCATTGTGGGCGCGGCCCTCGAAGCTCTTCTGTGTGAGCAAGGAAACATAGGGGCCGGCATGGATCCGCCAGCGGCTGCCTATATGGTAAGTGGCCATCACCGGAACGGTGAACATCCACTCGTTGACCTCCGTGGAGACGTTGCCGGTGTACATGCCCTCCAATTCCTGTCCGCCGCGCACGATGGCCATGTGGTAGTTCTTTACGTTGGCATCTTCCTTCATGCCTTTGTTCTCATAGTAGAGTCCGGTCATGATGCCCCACTGTTCGCTGAGCGTTTTCTCGGCCTCAATCCCAATGACGGGATTCGACTGCAGCGTGTAGCTGTTGAGTTTTCGGATGGAGGCCGGCAATCCAATGGGTGCAGTACCGCCGAGGTTGAAGCCCACTTTGGCCGTGAGGTGCAAGTCGCTGTACCAGTGGCTCTGTGCCTGGGCCGTCAGAGTTGTCGTGGCTGACAATAATAGGATGAGAATCGAAGTCTTCATAATGCGTTACTCCTGTTTTTGACTGATGATGCTCACGTCGTCGATGAGAAGCGTAGAGCCCACGGCCCCTTCAAACTTGTCGCCCTCGTTGCTCGACGAGAAAACGATGGCCAGGCTGTAACCCATGTTGCGAAGCGTTTCCTCATCGATATTCTGACGGTAGAGAAACAGCGCCTCAAACGGTTGCCAGCCATTGGTCTGGCCGATGTCGCCCAAGTCGGCAATGGCCACCACCTGCTGTGAGGTCTTCACGTTGTCGCCGAAGAGTACAACCTCGTTGCCTGCGTCGTCGTGGTTGCGGTAGAGCACCGCATAGATGGCCCCGTGATCGCTCTTTCCCTCAAGGGTTTTCCCGAAGGCGTCCTGGTAAGTCTCGCCCGGTTGATAGTTGTACCATCCCTTTAGCGTGACGGGCTTCATGGAGAAGGGCACACCGAAACGAGTGGCATGGAGTGTGTTGGTGAGTGCCTGCTGCAGGTCGAAAGTACCCAAGAAGAGATTGCCTGCCGCGATGCGCTTGTTGACCATCACGCCGAAAGCACCCGTGGAGCGCGTTGTCAGTGCCGCGCAGGCTCCCGTGTGGCCGTTCGGATTCGGGTAGGTGGGGTATTCTTCGGGCTTGGCCGTTCCCATCGAGAGGTTGAATCCTGGATTGCCTGTGGCCCAGTCGGCATCGAGAGCGTCGGCGTGGAAGACATAGTACTTCCCTTGTGTTGTCTCCAGACTGTAATCGTCGAAGGTGAAGGCCAGCGAGTCCTTTACCGTCACTACAGTGGGCACAAATTGCATTTTGTAGGTACGGTGCCAGTTTCCGTCCTCCGAAGTGGTGGTGTAGACTACAGGTCCCTTGCTGAAGTCGTGCACCGTGCCGCTGGCGGGCTCCACGGTAGCGCCTTCTGTGAGCTGCAGCGTGGGAGCCAGGGCCGTGATGTCGGCATGGCTGCGCACGCGGAAGGTGATGGTGGAATCGCTGTAGGGCACAGCTTGAACCGTGTCGGAGAGTTGGAAGAACGTGTTGAGCGGGTCGCTGACGTTCACCGCGACACGCTCAATGTCGGCCTCCGCGTTGGGTGCCTCGTCCTTGAAACAGGAGCTAAGGCAGAGCGGTGCCAACAGCAAGAGCATTTGGTATCGTTTCATTGATCGTTGTTATCCTTATTTCTAATCTTTTTTGGCTCCCACTTTTGCCATCCACTTGCCTCCAAAGATGCAGGCCAGTCCGAGGATGATGAAGGGGATGCTGAGAATCTGTCCCATATCGAGCGGCATTCCGGCCTCGAAGGGCTCCTGGATGTCCTTGGTAAACTCGATGAAGAAACGGAAGGTGAAGATGAGCGTCAGGCAAAGGCCAAAGAAGAAACCGCTTCCAGCCTTCTTTTTGCCTTGCCGATAGAAGTACCATCCTACGAAGAAAAACAGGAAGTAGGCAATGGATTCGTAGAGCTGTCCCGGGTGGCGGGGGGCCTGGTCGACGCGCTCAAAGATGAAAGCCCATGGCACATCGGTCACCTTGCCGATGATTTCAGAGTTCCAAAGGTTTCCCAAGCGGATGCAGCACGCCGTGATTGGGGTGGCAATGGCAATGTCGTCCAGCACTTGCCACAGATTGAGGTGGGTTTTGCGCCAATAGAGCCACAAGGCGATCATCAGTCCCAACGTGCCGCCGTGACTGGCGAGTCCCTGGTAGCCAATAAACTTCCATCCCCCGCCTTCCATGAAGCGGATGGGCAGAAACATCTCGACGATATGCTTTCCGCTGCTGAGAAAATAGTCGGGCTCATAGAAGAGACAGTGACCCAGGCGTGCGCCGATGATGATGCCGAAGAAGCAATAGATGAAAAGCGGATCGAAGTCCTCGTCTCTGAGCTTCTGATCCTTATAGAGCCAGCGCACCATGAAGTAGGCACCCACAAGCCCGATGATCCACCACAGGGCATACCAGTGTATGCCATAGGAGCCGATGTGGAAAGCCACTGTGTCGGGATCCCAAATGATATAGGAGAGAAGATTATTCATAATGATGATATTTTGATTGGGGTTTCCGAGGCCCCCCATTCACCCCATCAACCCCATAAGACCCATGGGGGTGATGGGGGGGATGGGGGATTATGGGGTGGATGGGGATGATGGGCGGAACACCACCCTACCTATTAGACATTAAACCTGAAGTGCATGATGTCGCCGTCCTGCACCACATAGTCCTTTCCTTCGATGTTCAGCTTGCCGGCCTCGCGCACGGCAGCTTCCGACTTATATTGCAGATAGTCCTCATACTTGATGACCTCGGCACGGATGAAGCCTTTCTCGAAGTCGGTGTGAATGACACCTGCGCATTGTGGGGCCTTCCAGCCCTTATGATAGGTCCAGGCTTTCACTTCCATCTCACCGGCGGTGATAAACGTCTGCAGGTTGAGCAGATGATAGGCCTTCTTGATGAGACGGTTCACACCGGGCTCGTCCATGCCTAACTCGTCGAGAAACATTTTCTTGTCCTCATAGGTGTCGAGCGATGCAATGTCCTCCTCGGTCTTGGCAGCGATGACCATGGCCTCGGCTCCTTCCTTGGTGGCAATCTCCTCGATCTTCTTCGAGTAGTCGTTGCCCGACTTGGCGCTGGCTTCGTCGACGTTGCAAACGTAGAGCACGGGTTTGGTGGTGAGCAGGAACAGATCGTGGGCGGCTTTCTCCTCTTCCTCGGTGTCGAAAGTCACCGTGCGGCAGTTCTGGCCTTTGTCCAATGCATCTTTGTAAGCCTCTAACACAGTCTCCAGTACCTTAGCGTCCTTGTTGCCGGCCGCGGCGGTCTTCTGCACTTTGGACAACTGGCTCTCAATGGTTTCCAGGTCTTTCAGTTGAAGCTCTGTGTCGATAATCTCCTTGTCTTCCACAGGATCGACAGGAGCACCGCCCTCGCGCACCACATTGTCGTCGTCGAAGCAACGGATGACGTGGATGATGGCATCGCACTCGCGGATGTTGCCCAAAAACTTATTGCCAAGGCCTTCGCCCTTGCTGGCACCTTTCACAAGGCCAGCGATATCTACTATCTCACACGTGGCGGGAACAATTCTTCCCGGATGTACAATTTCGGCAAGCTTGGTCAGTCGCTCGTCGGGAACGGTGATGACGCCCAAGTTGGGCTCTATCGTACAGAAAGGGAAGTTGGCTGCCTGAGCTTTGGCGCTCGACAGACAATTGAACAATGTGGACTTACCCACGTTGGGCAGTCCCACGATACCACATTTTAATGCCATTTCTTATTGATTATCGTTTATAAACTCGGTGCAAAGTTACAAAAAAGATGCGAGATAACTCCTTTAGGTTTGAAAAACATTGATAAAGCAACAATTTCTCACTTTTTTTACGTATGTTTGCAGAAACGAAAAAACAATCTGCAAATGATGAAATTCCTATTGACATTGGCTTTGTCGTTGTCTGTCCCCTTGTCTGGAAGCCTGGCCCTGCCCTTGAAAAGCGACAGCCTGCGTCCCATAAACGCCAACGGTGACAGGCCCCGGGTGGCGGTTGTGCTCTCTGGTGGCGGAGCAAAAGGCATGGCGCACATTGGAGTGTTGAAAGTGATTGAGAAAGCGGGCATCCCTATCGACATTGTCACCGGCACTTCCATGGGGAGTCTGGTCGGAGGACTCTACAGCGTGGGATGGAATGCCACGCAACTCGACTCGCTTGTACGGCATCAGAATTGGAGCTTTCTGCTCTCAGACAAGACCGACTACTATTCGGAAGACCTCTTTGGACGGCGCAAACAGGACACCTACTTTCTCTCCAAGACGCTCACTGCCGGAAAAAGAAAGCTGTCTGAAGCCGGCGGACTTATCATGGGAAAGAATCTGCGAACGCTCTTCGACCACCTTACCGTGGGCTACAACGACTCCATCGACTTCAATCGTCTGCCTATTCCCTTCTCGTGTGTGGCGACGAACATTGTAGACAATAGCGAATACGACTTCCACAGCGGCGTGTTGGCGGAGGCCATGCGGTCGAGCATGAGCATTCCGTTGGCCTTTACGCCCATACGCAAGGGCGACATGGTGCTTGTCGACGGCGGACTGCGCAACAATTATCCGGCCGACATTGCCCGCGAGATGGGTGCCGGATATATCATAGGAGCTACCGTGCAGGGACCTCCAAAGACTGCCGACGACCTCACTTCGGGATCGGGAGTGCTCGGACAGATCATCGACGTGAACTGTAAAAACAAATACGATGCCAATCTCAGCATCACCGATATAGCCATTCGCGTCAATACGGCGGGCTACAATGCGGCCAGTTTCACCCATGCGGCTGTCGATACGCTCATACGTCGTGGTGAGGAAGAGACCATGAAACACTGGGACGAGCTCATGGCACTGAAGCACAAGTTAGGATTGAGCGACGACTACCGGCCTCATTATCTTTCGGCATCCGACGAAGCGCGGCAGCCTGTCGATTACAGAGTCAATAATGACAAAGAGCGGCCCCGACACGACTTGATTCAGGGCAACTTGGGAATACGGTTCGACAATGAGGAAATGGTGGCCCTGCAGCTCAATGGCGTATACAAATCCGCCAAAAAGCCCATTGACCTGCAGGCTACGCTGAGGCTCGGCAAGCGGATCATGTTTAGCGCTGAGGCCGTATGGACCCAGAAGAATACCATTAAGTTGGGCGCGGACTACACCTTCCGCCACAACGACATCGATATCTATGAACGGGGTCATAACGCTTACAACATCACCAATAATCATCATCGGGTGAGACTGGGGTTGTTGGGGGCCAGTATACACAACGTCACTTTCGATATGTTTGCCTGTTGGGACTATTATCGGTTCATCAATCTTCTGTCGTCGCGGAAGGCCTACAGCGAATATGGTATAAACCTTAATGATAACCACTTCTTCAGCTACCACGCCTTGTTGCATTATAGCTCTGAAGACGATGGCATCTTTCCTACCCGGGGCTCCAACTTCCGTGTGGAATACAGCTATTTTACCGATAATTTTGCCGAATACAACCACCACCGGGGATTCAGCGAACTGAGTGGGCAATGGCTGGTAAACATTCCCGTAGCCAGTCATTTCTCCCTGCAACCGCTCGTTTATGGCCGTATGCTTTTCGGCAGTGAGACTCCCTATGTGAGATTGAACAGTATTGGAGGCTCATGGTTCGGACATTACAGCCCTGAGCAATTGCCCATGGCTGGAATGCACAATGTGGAGATAGCGCAAGACAAACTGATGGCGGCCCAACTGCAGGGGACTTGGCACATGACAACAAACAACTATATAGTAGGTGCTGCGGGTATCTTGTTCGACCACGACCGGTTGAAACATCTGTTCCGCTCCAAACCCATCTACGGTATGCGTGCCGGTTGGTACTACCGCACCGTACTTGGCCCCATAGGAGCTTCGGTTAATTACAACACGCGGCAGAAGGAGGTGAGCTTGTTCTTCAACATCGGTTACTTCTTCTGAAAGGGTACATTAGTTAGATTGAAGAGTAGATAAGAGTTAGGAGCGAGGAGACAGAAACATCCTCACTCCTAACTCTGTTTGCGTTGTGGAAGCGGTCACTAACCACTACGCTGCGGACAACAGGCGCTTGCTCATGTACCTCACGGGGTACCACGACGATAACCAGCCTACGGCAATGACCGTGAGGAAGATGAACAGCACGTCTATATAATGCACACTCACGGGATAGGCATCGACAATGTAAGTGCCTGCACTTCCGCCCAGCGAGACAAGCCCGAACTGTTGCTGCAGCCCGCAGAGCAAAAGGCCGATGCCGATGCCAAGCAAGGCACCCATCAAACTGATGAGGCGACCTTCGAAAAGAAAGATCTGTGTGATCTGGTGGTTGGTGGCACCCATATTGCGCAGTGTCGCCACGTCGTTCTTTTTGTCGATAATGAGCATGAGAAGTGAGCTGATGATGTTGAAGCAGGCCACCACGAGAATGAACGTGAGGAAGAGATAGGCCATGAGTTTCTCGATGTTCATGATCTTGAAAGTGTCGGCCTGCTGCTCATAGCGGTCGAGCACCTTGTAGCGGCCCTGTGCCAATTGGGCGAGTTGCTTCTTTGCGCTACCGACGTTGCATCCCGGCTTGAGCCTTAGTTCCAGTGACGACAGGCGTCCCTGCTGGCCGAAGAGATTCCGGGCCATCTCTATGGAGACGATGATATAGCCCTTGTCGTAGCGTCCCTGCATCACATTGAACAATACGCCGGGCGACATCACGGAGTCGACGACGAAGCCGGGCGACACCATGGGGTCGTACTGACCTTCGCGCATGGGGGCATAGAGACTGAGGAAACCGTCCCAATCGTAGCCCATGTCGAGATTTTGTGCCAGTCTCACGCCCAAGATGCCGTATTGGAGGTTGGCCGCGTGGAGCATGAAATCGCCGTCGCCCCGCAGCACCTGGTCGAAGTCGGTGAGCTGCCTGAAGTTGTCTTCAACTCCCATCACCGTCACCATCGACTGGCGACCGTGATAGATGGCCAAAGCCTGGTCCTCTACGCACTCCGTGGCCACGGCCACATGGGCATTGGCCTTGATTTTAGTGAGAATGGGATCGTCGGCTGGTGCCGTCTTGCCCATCACCGGCACCACCTTGAGCTGAGGGTCGATGTTGGTGAAGAATGAGGCAACGAGATCCTGAAAGCCATTGAACACGCTCAGCACGATGACCATGGCCATGGTGGCCACAGCCACTCCGATCACCGAAATGGCCGAAATCACATTGATGGCGTTCGTGCTCTTTTTGGAGAAGAGATAGCGGCGGGCGATATAGAAAGGAAAGCTCACTTCTTCAGCAACTGGTCAATATGTTCCATATAGTCGAGCGAGTCGTCGATGAAGAAACGCAGTTCGGGAATGATGCGCAACTGGTTTCTTACGTGCTGCCCCAATTCGTAGCGCACGCTCTTCTCGTTCTTGCGGATGTTTTCCAGCAGTTCGTCGGCCTTCTCCGAGGGGAAGATGCTGAGGTAGGCGGTGCAGATGCTGAGGTCGGGACTGATTTTCACCTTTGTCACACTGACGAGCACGCCATGCATGGCGCGGGTCTGACGCTGAAATATTTCGGCCAGCTCCTTTTGGAGCAGGCGCGCTATTCTGTTTTGGCGGGTTTCTTGCATCATATAATAGGATATTGTCGGGCTGCAAAGTTACTGTTTTTTCTGCAGAAAAGAGAGGAAACGGGTAAATTAAAAGTCTTTTTTCGTACCTTTGCACCTCGGTTGCACCCACCGTGCAACGTTCAACGAATTATTTTTTTATATGTACAAACCATTCATGATCAGGCGCAAGCCCCTCAAGTTCAAACGGTTCGGCAACAAGGGCTACTCGCTCTTCGGTGTGCTCGGCCGCGAAGTGCTTGTGGGTACCCTGAGTGTTTCCACACTGGCCCACGCCAAGGCTGCCGGTATCAGCACCCAACCCGACAAGGCCGGTGCCGACTCCGCAGTGGTGGCCTCCACACGAGAGCTGCAAGTGGTGGAAGTGAGGGGATCGCGAGCGCCGCTGACCCAGCGTCAGCAAGCGAGAAGGATCACTGTACTGAGCCGCGACGAGATTCAGGCGGCACCGGTACAAAGTGTTAACGACGTGTTGAAACTCGTGGCAGGAGCCGACGTCAGACAGAAAGGCCCGATGGGAGCCCTCACCGACGTCAGTATCCGCGGGGGAAGCAGCGAGCAGATTGCCGTGCTGCTCAACGGCATCAACATCTGCGACCCGCAGACGGGGCACAACGCCTTCGACTATCCTGTCGACAAGGCCGACATCGACCACATCGAAGTGCTCGAAGGTCCGGCAGCAAGAGTCTACGGAACGTCGTCGCTCGTGGGAGCCGTCAACATCGTGACCCGAAGAGCCGCGTCCCGGCAGGGCGCCGGCGCGTCGGCCCGCATCGAGGGGGGAAGCTACGGCTATCTGTCGGCAGGCGCGCGAGCTGACGTGGCCAGCGGCCGCCTCTACCAAAGTCTGTCGGGCTCCTGTCTGCGAAGCGACGGCTATTCGCGTAGTGAGGCCGGGCGTCTCAATGCCGACTACAAGACGGGGAAGGCCTTCTATCAGGGAGCTTACAGCGACCCGGACCTGGATATTCAATGGCACGCCGGACTCAGCCTGAAGGACTATGGCTCCAACACCTTCTACAGCGTCAGATATGACGATCAGTTTGAACATACCCTGAAAGCCACCACTGCCCTGCAGGCTCAGACCAAGCGCGGAGGGTTTCATCTGCGGCCGGCCATCTATTGGAATCGGAACATGGACCGCTTTGAACTCATCCGTGGCGACGAGAGCAAGGTGCCCTTCAATTACCACCGCACCGATATCTTCGGCGCAAATCTCAATGCCTGGTTCGACTCTCCCTTGGGCCGCACGGCCTTGGGTATGGAGCTGCGCTATGAGGACATGGTGAGCACCACCCTCGGCGAAACATTAGTCCGGCCCCGCCATGTGCACCACACCTCACGCGACTATACCCGTGGGCTCGACCGCACCAACCTGCAGCTCTTTGTAGAACACAACATCGTCATCAGCCGCCTCACGCTCTCGGCGGGCATCACGGCCGTGGAGAACTCGCAGGCCGATATGAACCTGCGGGTCTATCCCGGATGGGATGCCAGTTGGCAATTGGCCGACGGATGGAAACTCTTCGCCGGCTACAATGCCTCGCTGCGTATGCCCTCGTTCACCGAGCTCTACTATTCTGTAGGCGGACACAAAGCCGACAGCCACCTGCGCCCCGAGGAGCTCTCGGCCGTGGAGGCAGGCCTGAAATACAGTCGGGCGGGCGTGCAGGCCGAGACTAACGTGTTCCACAACCATTACAAGAATCTCATCGACTGGATCAACGACGGATCTATAGACCCCGAGGGCAAGGAATACTGGCAGAGCGTGAACTTCGGCAAAATCAATGCCACGGGCTTGGAGGTCAACGCCGCGCTCGACTTCGCTACACTCCTGCCCTCACAGCATCTGCTGAAATCGATGTCGGCCGGATGGTGCTGGATCAACCAAAAGCAGGACTCGAAGCCTGGGGTCGTCAGTCAGTATGCCCTGGAATACCTGCGCAACAAATTCACCGCCTCGGCAGCTTTCCACTTATGGCGCAACCTTGACTTGCGGGCTGACTGGCGGTTGCAGCACCGCGTGGGGGGCTACAAAGACATCGATGGCAGGCTGCACGGCTATCAGACTTATGGCATCTTAGACGGCAGACTGGCTTGGACCGAACAGAAATGGAACGTCTACCTGGTGGCCAACAACCTGCTCAACCGGGATTATGCAGACTATGGCAACGTGAGACAGCCCGGAAGATGGATGGTGGCCGGCGCCGCCATCACGTTGTAAAGGCTGTCGGAGGCACTTCTTCTCAGACTCACCGCCTGAAAGCGTCGGTGCTCCCCAAATCGGCTATACTTATCGGCGCTGGATCAGCGCGCCACATTGGGGCTGGATTCTTTTTCGGAATCCAGCCCTTTTCGATTTTCGCAGCCGGCAAGACCATCTGTGGGAATGCTGGTGGAGGCTCACGGAAAAAAGAAGAAAGCATCAGTAGATGCGTGAAGTCACGTCGCTTTCCGTGGATATCCATGTCTTTTTCTGTGGAAACTCATGCGGGGCGGCATAAGCGGGCCCATCGGCTTGCTTGTGGGGGGCGGCGGGCTTGCATATGGAAACCCGCGGGGTTGCATATGCAAGCCGACACAGACACTCATGGCTTGCAGGGTGGGCAATTCGGCTGAGAGTGGCGGCAGGCCTGTGCCGGCTGGCCGCATTCACATTCGCGCTCACAAAAAAAGCCGTCCTCTCCATCGGGGAAGACGGCGTTGCTGTATGCGGATGTTGTTGTTTTGCTGTTTTCAGTGGACAGATCCGCGCAGGTATTCGTCCACTTTGACGGCGGCTTCCTTTCCGCTGGCCATAGCGCGCACCACGAGCGAAGCACCATTCTTGCAGTCGCCGGCGGCAAACACGTTGGCGGGCAGTTCGGTCAGCTGGGGCTTGAGAAATCCCATAGCCAACAGAACCATGTCGGCCTTGATGATTTCGGGCTTGCCCTTCTCCACCATGACGGGGCGTCCGCCGTTGGGGTTCGGCTTCCAGTCGATCTCCTGTACGCGCAAGCCGGTGAGCTTGCCGTCCTTGCCGATAAACTCCAGCGTGTTGATGTTCCAGCGGCGGGTGCATCCTTCCTCATGGCTCGAAGTGGTCTTCAGCACGCGCGGCCACAGCGGCCAGGGATTGTTGGGGTCGTCGGGACCCACTGGCGGCTTGGGCATGATCTCGATCTGGGTCACGCTCTTGCATCCCTGTCGGTGGGCAGTGCCGATGCAGTCGCTGCCCGTATCGCCGCCACCGATGACCAGTACGTCCTTGCCTTTTGCCGTCACGAGGTCTTCCTTCTTGAATTCCATTCCGGCGAGGATGCGGTTTTGTTGCGACAGCATCTCCAGGGCGAAGTAGACGCCCTTGAGCTCTCGGCCGGGAACTTTCAGATCGCGCGCCGTGGGCGTGCCGGTAGCCCACACGTAGGCGTCGAAGCCTTCGGGCAGGTGGCTGATGTCGATGCGGGTGTCGTATTGGAACGTGATGCCTTCCTGCTGGAGGACGTTCATCCTGCGGTCGATAACGATTTTGTTGAGTTTGAAGTTGGGGATGCCGTAGCGCAGCAGTCCGCCCGAATTCTCGCGGGCGTCGAATACGGTGACGGTGTAGCCCATAAGGTTGAGCCGGTTGGCCGCGACGAGTCCGGCCGGCCCCGCACCGACGACGGCCACTTTCCGTCCGTTGCGTTGTGGCTCTACGATCTTCACGAAGTCTTCGGCATAAGCGTGCTCAGTGATGGCGGCCTCGTTCTCGCGGTTGGTGGTCGGTTCGTGGTCGACGAGGTTCAGCACGCAGGCCTTCTCGCAGAGTGCCGGACAGACGCGCCCCGTGAATTCGGGGAAGTCGTTGGTGGTGTTGAGCAGCTCGTAGGCCCGTTCCCAGTCGCCGTGATAGAGGGCGTCGTTCCACTCTGGCGGTTTGTTGCCGAGCGGACAGGCCCAGTGGCAGAAGGGCACGCCGCAGTCCATGCAGCGCGAGGCTTGGAGCTGCCGGTCGTGGGAGTTGAGTGTCTGCTCCACTTCGCCGAAGTCGTGTATTCGGTCGTTCAGGGGGCGATACCCCGCTTCTTTGCGGGGGATGGTAAGAAAAGCTTTTGGATTTCCCATGCTCTTATGTTTTATGCAGGATGCAGGGGTGAGCACCGCGCATGATTTTCTTTGTTTCTTGTGTTGGTTTTCTTCTCTGTGTCATTCGCTTTCGGCAGTGCCGGCCGGCGTTCCCGTCAGTAGTCTCTCTGCATGTCGGCGATCTTCTGCTGGAGCTTGCGCACCTGTTCCTCTTGCAGCACCCGCTTGTACTCGATGGGCACCACCTGGATGAAGTCCTCCACGTAGCGGTTCCAGTCGTCGAGCATCATGCGCGCGAGCTTCGACCCGGTGTAGAGGTAGTGCTGGCGGATGAGTTCGTGGAGCTCCTTGCGGTAGGTGTTTTCCTCTACGAGATTGATTTCCACCATGTCCATGTTGCAGAAGTAGTCGAAGTTGTGGTTCTTGTCCCACACGTAGGCCACGCCTCCGCTCATGCCGGCCGCAAAGTTGCGTCCTGTCTCGCCGAGCACCACGACGCGCCCTCCCGTCATGTATTCACAGCAGTGGTCGCCCGCCCCTTCGATGACGGCGGTGGCTCCGGAGTTGCGTACGCCGAACCTTTCACCCACTTTTCCGTTGATATACAGCTCGCCCGACGTGGCACCATAGAGCCCCGTGTTGCCTGCGATGATGTTGTCCTCGGCGGCGAAGTTGGAGCGGATGGGCGGCAGGATGCTGATGCGTCCGCCGCTCAGTCCCTTGGCGAAGTAGTCGTTGGTGTCGCCTTCGAGTTTGAAATCTACGCCTTTGACGAGGAAGGCCCCGAAACTCTGTCCGGCCGATCCCTTGAACTTCACGTTGATGGTGATGTCGTCGGTGGTCTCGTCGGTGGCCTCACCCCGGGCGATGGCTTCCGAGCGGTGACGCTCGATATAGCCGCTGAGCATGGCACCCACGGCGCGGTCGGTGTTCTTGATACTGAAGTCGAGGTCGGCCTCACCGTTGTTTTCCACGGCCTTCCGGGCCCCACGGATAAGCTGCTGGTCGAGCACGTTGCTGAGGTCGTGGATCTGATTCTCTGAGTGATAGTAGGTGGTGTGGGGGTGCTGTTCCTGGTGGAGCAGGCGTGAGAAGTCGAGCGACTCGTACTTGTCGCGCAGGGCGGGAGCGACCTTCCACACGGGATCCTCGGTGGCACCTCCGCAGTCGTGCAACAGGATGAGGTCGGTGCGGCCCACGATGTCCTCAAGCCGGGTGAATCCCATCTCGGCCAAATAGCCGCGTACTTCCTCGGCGAGCATCGTGAAGAAATTGACGACATAGTGGTAGTTGCCCCTGAAGTGGGCGCGCAGCTTCGGATCCTGTGTGGCCACGCCCATGGGGCAGGTGTTGAGGTTGCACTTGCGCATCATCACGCAGCCCAAGGTGATGAGTGCCGCAGTTCCAAAGCCAAACTCCTCAGCGCCGAGCAAGGCCATGAGGATGACGTCGCGTCCGGTCTTCAGTTGGCCGTCTACCTGCAGGCGCACCTTGCCGCGCAGTCCGTTTTTCACCAGTGTCTGCTGTGTCTCGGCAATGCCGATCTCTGGCGATATGCCGGCGAAGCGCATGCTGCTGGCTGGGCTGGCTCCCGTTCCTCCCTCAGCGCCCGAGATGACGATGAGGTCGGCCTTCGCCTTGGCCACACCTGCGGCAATAGTGCCCACGCCGCTCTCGGCCACAAGTTTTACACTGATGGCGGCCTTGGGGTTCACATTCTTCAGGTCGAAGATGAGCTGGGCCAGATCCTCGATGGAGTAGATGTCGTGGTGGGGAGGGGGAGAAATGAGGCTGATGCCCGGGATGGAGTGACGTGTCTTGGCGATCACCTCGTTCACTTTGAATCCGGGCAGCTGTCCGCCCTCTCCCGGCTTGGCGCCTTGCGCCACTTTGATCTGTATTTCCTCGGCGTTGACAAGGTATTTGGTGGTGACTCCGAATCTGCCCGAAGCCACTTGCTTGGTCTTGCTGGAAAGCGATATTCCGTCGACGGAGGTGTGGAAACGCTCCTCGTCCTCACCGCCCTCGCCCGTGTTGCTGCGCGTCCCGAGCTTGTTCATGGCCAGGGCGAGCGCCTCGTGGGCCTCCTTGGAGAGCGCGCCGAACGACATGGCTCCGGTGACGAAGTGCTTCACGATGCTCTCCACGGGCTCCACCTTGCTGATGTCGATGGGGTTGCGCTTGAAGTCGAAGAAGTCGCGGATGAAGATGGGGCGGTCCTTCTTGTCGGCCAGTTCTGTGTATTTCTTGAAGTCCTCGAAGCGGTTGGTTCTCACAGCCCGCTGCAGGGAAATGATGGTCTCCGGGTTCCAGGCATGGCGGATGCCGTCCTTGCGGTAGTGGAACTGTCCCTGATTGGGAAGCAGGTGGCCGCCGTTTCTGAAGGCCATGTCGTGGAAGGCGATGGCGTCGCGAGCTATGGTCTTCAGTCCGATACCGCCAATGGTGGAGACAGTTGTGCCGAAATAGTTGCGCAGCAGACTCTCCGAGAGTCCCACGCTCTCAAAAATCTTTGCACCGCGGTAGGAGCGTATGGTGGAGATGCCCATCTTGGCCATGATCTTCAGCAGGCCTTTCTTGACGGCTTTGATATAGTTGGCTTCGGCGGTGGCGTAGTTTTCCTGTATCTTCTTGCGCTTGACGAGGTCGTCGAGGATGGCATAGACCATGTAGGGACATAGGGCTGAGGCACCATAGCCTAAGAGCAGGGCGGCATGCATCACCTCGCGGATCTCTCCCGACTCCACAATGAGGGCCGTCTGCACGCGCTTGCCCACATTGATGAGATAGTGGTGTACGGCGCTCACGGCCAACAGGCTGGGAATGCAGGCGTGACGTTCATCGGCACCGCGGTCGGTGAGGATGATGTAGTTGCAGCCCTCGTCGACGCTCTTCTCGGCCTTGTGGCAGATGTCGTCGAGGGCTTCCTGCAGCCCCTCCTCGCCGCGTTCCACTTCGAAGAGAATGGGCAGCTTTACGGTGTTGAAACCTTTATATCGGATGTTGCAGAGGATGTCGAGCTGAGTGTTGGTCAGAATGGGGTGGGGCAGGCGCACCATCTTGCAGTTGCTCTCGTCGGGATTGAGAATCCCCGTGCCCACTCGTCCGATGTATTCCGTGAGACTCATCACGAGGTTCTCGCGGATGGAGTCGATGGCGGGGTTGGTGACCTGGGCAAACTGCTGCCGGAAATAGTTGAAGAAGATCTGCGGACGGTCGCTCAGCGCGGCTAATGGCGTGTCGTTGCCCATGGAGGCGGTGGGTTCCTGGCCGTTGGTGGCCATGGGGATGAGGGTGTTCTCGATGTCCTCCTCGCCGAATCCGAACTCCACGCCCTTGGCGGCGAGATGGTCTACGGCGTTTTCCACCTTGCGTCCCGAGTGGATATTCTCCAGCTGTATGCGGTTGGTGTTGAGCCATTGGCGATAAGGATGCTCAGCGGCAAGCCGTTCCTTGATCTCTCCGTCATAGTAGATTTTTCCTTCCTGGGTGTCGATCAGCAGGATTTTTCCTGGTTGCAGTCGTCCCTTCTCCGCAATCTCAGCCGGATCGAAGTCCATTACGCCCACTTCCGATGCCACCACCATCGTGTCTTTCTTCGTGATGGTGTAGCGGGCCGGCCGCAGTCCATTGCGGTCGAGCATACCGCCCGCGTATCGGCCGTCGCTGAAGAGCAGGGCGGCGGGGCCGTCCCAAGGCTCCATCAGAATGGAGTGGTATTCGTAGAAGGCTTTCAGATCCTCGCTGATGGGATTCTTGTCGTTGAAGCTCTCCGGCACCATGATGGCCATGGCATGGGGCAGCGACAGTCCGCTCATGACGAGAAACTCAAACACGTTGTCCATGCTGGCCGAATCGCTCATGCCAGGTTGCACGATGGGCTTGATGTCGCTGATGTCGCCTAAGGCACCCCCTGAGAGTACACTCTCGCGGGCTTTCATCCATCCGCGGTTGCCACGGATGGTGTTGATCTCGCCATTGTGGCACAGCAACCGGAAAGGCTGGGCGAGCGACCAAGTGGGGAAGGTGTTGGTGGAGAAGCGGCTGTGCACCAGGGCCAGTCCGCTGGTGAAGTAGTTGTTGGTCAGGTCGGGGAAATATTGCCTGAGCTGAAGACTCGACAACATGCCTTTATATACAATATTCTTGCTGGAAAGCGAGCAGATATAGAACTTGTCGTAGGGTTCCGATGGGTTTTCGCGCATGAGCTCCATAACGCGGCGCTCTATTTTCTTTCTGATCAGATAGAGAGTGCGCTCGAAAAAGGGTACGTCCTCGTCGGTGACACCGGTGACAAACACCTGTTTGATGTCGGGTTCCGTCTCTTGTGCCATCTTACCCAGGCATTCGGGCTGTGTGGGCACCGTGCGCAGGTGCATTAGTTGCAGCCCGACACGCTCTATCTCCTCAATCATAATAGAGAGAATCTTCTGTTGCGCCTTCTGCTCCTTGGGCAGGAACACCAGACCGGTGCCGTATTTGCCTTTCTCAGGAACGGGAATACCCTGGAGCAGGATAAACTCATGAGGGATCTGCAACATGATGCCGGCACCATCGCCCGTCTTGTTGTCTGCCCCTTCAGCGCCACGATGGCGCATGTTCTCAAGCACTTTCAGTGCGTTGTCTACCAGTTCGTGGCTTTTGTTGCCGTGAATGTTGACCACCATACCAACACCACAGGCATCATGTTCGTAGTGTGCTGAATACAATCCTTTTACCATTTGCTTTCTTTTCTTCTTGTTGGCTATTTGCCCACTTTTGCTACATTTTGCTGGCAAAGTTAATCATTATATTTCATTTAGCAATAGTTTTCTTGGTTTTCTCTGATAGTTTAGCTATAAATGAACCGTATTCTTGAAAATCATTGCCCATATGTTGGTTGGTGTGTGGTAAAAGATTTCCGGGGAAATGATGGATGACGGGCAAATCAGTAGTGGGAGACAAAAAGCCCATTCAGCTTTCTTGCCTCCTGTTGATGAGTGTATCGGCTTCTGATTTTCAGTAAGCCACTTTATGATTTAGTGGAGTTGAATTTTGTTTGTTGCTTCAGAAATACCAGTCACACAACTTATACTTCACGTTTTTTCTTACCGATGGCCCGGAAAATGAAACAAAAATGCATGAAAAGCGTGGGCAATAATCCGTAGTGGCGGCGCATTACCGTGAACCGCTCTTGCAGGGAGGCCCGATGATTCTTTACCGACATTCCGCCCTCAAGATAGTCGCACAGCACGAGGTGGCTGTTGAGCAGCGGGCGGTGCTGCCTGTGTGCTTCCTTCATCACGCGGATGCACCAGTCGACGTCGGCACTCAACCGAAAGCGCAGATCGTATGGGGTGGCTTTGGCGATGGAGGTCAGGGCATAGAACGACTGATGGCAGACCAACATGCCGTTCAAGAACGACCGCCACGAGAGCTTCTCGGGCGGGGCGAGGCGACGGCGGTGGAGAAAGCGTCCTTGGTCGTCGACGATGTTGGTGTCGCCGTAGAGTACACCGGGCAAGGGCGTGGCCTTCCCGATAGCTGCCGCCAACTGTTCGAGCGTATCGGAATCCGGCAGCTTGTCGCCCGCGTTGAGAAACACTACGTAGTCGCCGGTGGCGCGCTTGAGGCTACGGTTCATGGCGTCGTAGAGTCCGCCGTCGGTTTCGGAGACGATGATCACGTCGTGGGCAGAGCTTTCCTGATCGCTGACCTGCTTGTATTCGTTGGCAATCTCTAAGGTCTTGTCGCGCGAGCAGCCGTCTTGGATGATGTGTTCTACCTCTGGATAGGTCTGTCGCAACACGCTGTCGGTTGTGCGCTGCAGTTCATGCCCGGCGTTGTATGTGCAAGTGATGATGGTGAACTTGATCATATTCTTCTTTTGCTGTCGTCCAACACCTTATTATATAGCTTGATGTATTGGCTGGCAACACTTTGTTGTGAATAATGGGCTGTCACTTTGCTGACAGCATTCTGGCTCAACAGCGCATAGTCTGGCGAAGTCAGCACCCATTCAATGCCCCTCTCCAAGTCGTCGCTGTCCTGGTAGTGGGCCACGTAGCCGTTTTGCAGATGGTCGATCTCCTCTGGAATGCCACCCACATTGAAGCCAACACAAGGCAATCCGCAGGCCATGGCCTCCATGATCGTGTTGGGAAGGTTCTCGGAGAGCGAAGGCAACACAAAGACATCGCAGGCGCTGTAGGCTTGTGAGGCCAATTGGGGATTGTTGATGTAGCCCAAGGGATAGACGGGCAGGTCAAATTTGTCGGCTATCTCCTCGGCGTGGCCGCCCATGACGACGATAGCGGTATCGGAAGCAAGCGTTGGCTGTTCAGTCACTAATTTTTTACAGGCCCGGATGAGATAGTCCATGCCTTTGTTGACGTTGGTGACACGTTGTGAAACGAAGAGAATGAGCTTTTTGTCGGCAGGCAGATGCAGGTGGTTGCGGCAGTCGGACTTGTGTTGCGGATGGAATACCCGCGTGTCGATGGCATTGGGAATGCTCTCCACTCGCTGTCCCCGGAGCAGGGCGCTGGCCTTTGCCTCGTTGGCAAGCCATTGCGAACAAGCCACAAAGGCGACGCTGTATTTATCGAGGAGCTTCTTTTTGCGCCGCCACACCTTTGCCGCCACGTCGTTTCGCCCACCACCGCCCGGCAGGTATTGGCAGTTGGCACAGCCCTGCTCAAAATTGCGGCAGCCGAGTGTGAGATGGCAGATGCCCGTAGCCGGCCACATGTCGTGCATGGTCCACACCACGGGCTTGCCACTCTGTAGAATCTTCTGGATGCTCTTCAGTGAGAGCATGCCCTGATTGATCCAGTTCAGATGGATAACGTCGGCCTCTTGAAACTCTTTCGTGCCGGTGATGTCGGAACCGCTGTTGGCGATGTCGATCTCGAAAAGATGGCGGCGTTTGAAGTGCAGGTGAAGAAAGATGCACCACCGCTCCCATAGGAAGTGCCATTGCAGCAGCCACTTGTGGGGCAGTGCCGCCACGGTGATGTCGTCGGTCTCCTTGTCTGTCACCAGCATCATGGTCTTGACACCGCTGTTGTTGAGCGCGTCCTTGAGCCGGTTGGCGGCGATTGCCGCCCCGCCTGTGCGCTCGCTTGTGTTTACGATCAGAACTCTCATTGTCGTGAATATTGTCGTCTTTTCGTTGAGCGTTGCAAACTTACACAAAAATATTGGAATATCCGTCGCTTTTTTGTCGAAAAATACGGATAAGGTTGTCAGGCTTTTATAAGAATTGTACAATGGCGCTACATCGTAAGTCCAGTGGGTGAGATATGGCAATGCGCCTTCTTGAATACAAATTCGTGGAAAAATTAGGCCATAAATCTTCATCAGACTTTGCCAATGCGTCTATTCAAGGGTAAGTTTCACCATTGGGTTCTATTCTTAGTAATCCAGCCGTATAGCTTCGCTACGCCCGGCAACCGCTACCGCCTGCTGACAGTGGACGACAACGGGGAGATGCTGATGGATGCGGAAGGCAGGCAAAAACTCTTCCCTCCTGTGTTGACGGGCATCAGACCGGCGACTCAACCCGACCGACATGCGGGCGAGTAGACCTTCGACCTCTCCGGGCGCAAGATTCACCAGCCCCAGCCTCACCAGCCCTACATACGCGGGGGAAAGAAATACGTCGGCCGGTAGGAGCGTGTATTCATTCTTTACCAAAGCCATAAAACCCTTCGTGCCGAAGGCAAAGCCCCCGCCGGTCTCCCTAAAAGGACGCCCCCCAGCCTCCTCTTTTAGAAGCTGGTAAGGAAATGCGTGTTAAATATCTATAAATCTTTTATGGTCGTACACCTGCGGACGGGGGTATATAAAAAATAATGTGTAATTTTGCGCACCGATTATTATGAGGGAACACTTAGAACCCTCCTTCCGGGAGTGTTAATAGTCATGCTTTTGGCCGAGCATGGCGGTTAGAGAATCGCTCGGAAAACCTGCGAGGACATATCCACAAGGATGTGCCCAAGCACGTAAATAAAAAGTTTTTTAGTAGTTATTAAAAAAATCAAATGGACACATTAAGTTTCAAGACTGTCTCCGCCAATAAGGAGACGGTAAAGAAGGAGTGGGTCGTGGTAGACGCAACCGATCAGGTTGTGGGCCGTCTGTGCTCAAAGGTTGCCAAACTGCTCCGTGGCAAGTACAAGCCGTCATTCACGCCGCACGTAGATTGCGGTGACAACGTCATCCTGATCAATGCCGCTAAGGTACGCTTCACCGGCAAGAAGGAGACCGACAAAATCTACACCCGCTATACTGGTTATCCCGGTGGCCAGCGCTTCAACACTCCCGCTGAACTTCGCAAGCGCCCCGGCGGTATCGACAAGATCATCCGTCACGCCGTGAAGGGTATGCTCCCCAAGGGTCCCTTAGGCCGCTCATTGATGGACAATCTCTATGTTTTTGAAGGTCCCGAGCACGACAAGGAAGCTCAGAAGCCCAAGTCAGTCGACATTAACCAGTATAAATAATTAAGGAAAGATGGAAGTAATTAATGCACTTGGCCGTCGCAAGAGCGCCGTTGCGCGCGTTTTCCTCAGTGAGGGAACCGGCAAGATAACAATCAACAAAAAGGACATCAAGGATTTCTTCCCCTCTGCCATTCTGCAGTATGTCGTGAAGCAGCCTCTGCAGCTTCTCGATGTTGCTGAGAAATATGACATCAAGGCCAACCTCGACGGTGGCGGTTTCACAGGTCAGAGCCAGGCTCTGCGCCTCGCCATTGCCCGCGCCTTGGTGAAGGTGAATGCTGAGGACAAGAAACAGCTCAAGGATGCTGGTTTCCTGACACGCGACAGCCGTGCTGTTGAGCGTAAGAAGCCGGGACGTCCCAAGGCTCGCCGTCGCTTCCAGTTCAGTAAGCGTTAACCACTGGACTGCGTGTTTAGCATCTAAATCCAGTAGATTCCAACCCGTGTCGGACTACCACTGGATTGATTCTAAGCCCAACCGCCAAATGGCGGCATAGAATTCAACAGAAAGTAAACAAACAAAAACAAGCAAGACAATGTCAAGAACAAACTTTGACCAGTTACTGCAGGCAGGTTGCCACTTTGGACACCTCCGCCGCAAGTGGAACCCCGCCATGGCTCCCTATATCTTCATGGAGCGCAATGGCATCCACATCATCGATCTGAACAAGACCGTTGCCAAAATCGACGAGGCATGCGATGCCATCAAGGCCATCGCCAAGTCGGGAAAGAAGATTCTCTTCGTCGCTACTAAAAAACAGGCTAAGGATATCGTAGCCGAGAAGGCCACTTCAGTGAATATGCCTTACGTGATCGAGCGTTGGCCGGGCGGTATGCTCACCAACTTCACCACCATCCGCAAGGCCGTGAAGAAAATGACGAACATCGACCGTCTGATGAACGACGGTACTTTCTCCAACCTCTCGAAGCGTGAGCTCCTGCAGATAACCCGTCAGCGCGCTAAGCTTGAGAAGAACCTCGGTTCTATCGCCGACTTGACCCGTCTGCCTTCTGCCCTCTTCGTGGTTGACGTCATGAAAGAGCACATTGCCGTGAAAGAGGCCAAGCGCCTCGGCATCCCTGTGTTCGCCATCGTTGACACCAACAGCGATCCCCGCGACATCGACTACGTGATTCCTGCCAACGACGACGCTAAGGACAGTGTTGAGGTGATTCTCGACGCTATCTGCGGTGCTATTGCCGAAGGTCTGGAGGAGCGCAAGGTAGAGAAGGCCGACGAGAAGGCTGCTGCCGAGCAGAACGAGCAGGCTCCCGAGAAGCGCCGTGGCGCTCGCCGTGCACGCGAGAACGACGCCCCCAAGGCTGAAGAGGCTGAGGCTCCCAAGGAGGAGCAGGCTCCTGCCGCTGAATAAGCTATAAAGAAGGTCTTATAGGATTGCCGTGGAAGCCTCCGCCCCATAGGGAGTGCGCTTGCTGTGTGTGGTCCCATAAGACCTTTTTCATTTTTACCGTTTCACATCAAGAACAACTAATCAAACAAGGAAAATATTATTATGGCTGTTTCTATTGAAGACATCAAGAAACTCCGCGCCATGACAGGCGCTGGTTTGGCTGACGTAAAGAAGGCCCTCACCGAGGCCGAGGGCGACTTCGACAAGGCTAAGGAATTGCTCCGCGAGCGCGGACTGGCTATCGCTGCCAAGCGCTCCGACCGTGAGACTTCCAATGGCTGCGTGCTCGTGAAGAAGGACGGCAACTTCGCCGCTATGGTAGCCGTGAAGTGCGAGACCGACTTTGTTGCCGCAGGCAAGGACTTCATCGCTATGGTGGATGAGATCCTCAACGCTGCCGTTGCCGCCCGTTGCAAGTCGCTCGACGAGGTGAAGGCGCTGAAGCTCGCCAATGGCGACGATGCCGCTACCGCCGTGCAGCACCGTTCGGGTATCACCGGTGAGAAGATGGAGCTCGACGGCTACAACTATCTCGAGGGTGACAACCTCTACGTCTACGACCACATGGGCCGCCACACTTTGGCTACTATCGTGGCTCTGAGCGAGGACAACGAGGACGCCGGCCACAAGGTGGCCATGCAGGTGGCTGCCATGAAGCCTATCGCTCTTGACGAGGCTTCTGTGCCCCAGAGCGTGAAGGATGAGGAACTGAAGGTGGCTGTTCAGAAGACCAAGGAAGAGCTCATCGAGAAGTTTGTCAACAACCTGCTCAAGAAGGCCGGTATCAACCCCAACCTCGTAGACTCTGCCGATCACATCGAGAGCAACCAGGCCAAGGGCTGGCTCACTGCCGAGGATGCTGAGAAGGCTAAGAAGATCATTGCCGAGAACAGCAACGAGGAGGCCGCTCACATCAAGGATCAGATGGTGCAGGGCATCGCACGCGGTCGTATGGGCAAGTTCTTCAAGGACAACTGCCTCGTAGACCAGGAGTTCCAGTTCGCTGACGAAGGCAAGGTCTCCGTTCAGGACTGGCTGAAGCAGCAGAGCAAGGATCTGAAGGTCCTGGATTATCGCCGCTATACTTTGGCTGCTGAATAACAGACTGTCGTCGTCTTTGACGATTCACATAGCAAGGTCACTTTTTCCTATTGAGAAAAGGTGGCCTTGCTTTTTTGTTTATTGTTTATCCGTGCCGGCTTCCATATGCCGCCCCATGGGTTGCCATATGCCGCCCGACGGGCTTTCAGATGGGGGCCAGCGGGGCGGCATATACCGCCCGGGGTGGAAATGCGTAAGTCGGATGGTGATTAAGCGCAAAAAAAATGTAAGCACACGGCTTTCCTGCCATGTGCTTACATCTTATGCCGGGCCTTCTGTTGTCGGCTATTGTGGCGAATTGTCTTCTTCGGCAACGATCTTCGGTCCGCGCACCCTGTCGTTGACCGACAGCCCGCTTTTGATCTCGATATTGATACCGTCGCTCAGCCCGGTGACGACCTGTCGCCGCTCGTAGGTTTTCTTCTTGCCGGTGGATTTGACGAGATAGACAAAGGTCTTGTTGCCCTCAAACTCAATGGCGCTTTCGGGAATGGATAGTACATGGTTGGCTTGTGCCAGCACGATTTCGGCATTGGCACTGTAGCCGCTTCTGATGTTGCTTCCCCCTGCCGGCACCTTCACTGCGGCCTTTATTTCAAACTGGTTGGCACCGTTGCTTTCTTTGGCCTTCGGCGAGATATATTCCAGCGAAGCGTTGAAGTGGAGGTTCTGCAAAGCGCCGATGGTGATTTTCATCGGCATTCCCGTTACGAGCTGCCCCACGTCGGTCTCATCGATGTTGCCGCGGAAGATGAGGTCGTTCATGTTGGCCACCGTGGCGATGGTGGTACCGTCGTTGAACGTGTTGGAGAGAATCACTGTGTTTCCGATTTTCACGGGCACGTCGAGGATCAGACCGCTGATGGTGGAGCGGATGAGCGTTGACGAGGTGTTGGCATTGCTCTTCGAGACACCGTCGCGCACCACTTCCAGATTGTCTTGTGCGGCGCGCACCTCCTCTTTGGCGTCGAGCCAGGCCTTGCGTTTCTGATCGTACTCGTCGCCCGAGACGAGACCCTTGTCGTAGAGTGTCTTCATGCGCCGGTAGTCGATGTCGGCCTGCTTCACGGCAATGGACGCCAACCTGACCCTCGCCTGAGCCGACGAGAGCTGGCCCATGTCGGGAATCACCTTTACGCGGGCGATGACCTCTCCGGCCTGTATGGTCTGTCCGGCCTCTTTCTCGATGCTGGTGATGATGCCGCTGATCTGCGGTTTGATGTTCACCTCATTGCGTGGCTCAATCTTTCCCGTGACGATAGTTGTCTTGCGAAGGTCCATAAACTTGGGCGTAAACTCGTTGTAGGCCGTCTCCTTTGGCTGCGACTGTATCCAGAGGAAAATGAACGTTCCGATGAAAATCAGTACCGCAATTCCGGCAAAGATGAATTTGATGTATTTCTTCATAATGACTGGTGTTTTCTTTATATGCTTTGCGTGTCGTTCTTTGTGAGTCGGGGCGTTGATGGATCATTCGTCTCTCATCGCGTCGACGGGCTTGATGCTCATGGCTCTGAAGGCAGGGGCCAGTCCGGCCAGGATGCCTAATACGCTGAGCAAGGCAACGGCCCCGATGGCTGTCCAGAAACTGATCTGAAACTGTGCCGTCACTATCCCGTTGCTCGTGTTGGCCAACTGTAGCATCTGCAGGACAATGACGGCAAGGAGAATGCCGCTCATCCCCGCTACGCCGGTGAGCAGGATGCTCTCGGTGATGATCTGTCCGAGAATGTTGCGTGGCGTAGCTCCGATGGCTCGCCGGATGCCGATTTCTGTTGTACGCTCGCGCACCGTCACCATCATGATGTTGCTCACGCCGATGGCCCCCGCCAAGAGCGTACCGATGCCAACGAGCCACACTAAAATGTTGACACCGCTGAACAGACTGTCCATCACGCCGAAGAGGACCTCCGTGTTGAAGACCATCACGCCCTGCTCGTCGGTCGGATCGATGTCGTGTGCCCGGGCGATGACCTCTCGGATATGCTGCGACACAGCGCTCATCTTCACACCCGGCTTTCCGGTCATGGCAATCAGGTGGACGTCCTCACCGAGGTTGTAGACCTGCTGCATCAGGGTCATCGGCACGTATACCGTCTCGTCTGCCCGTCCGCCGATGTTCATGTTGCCCGAACTTACATTGACTCCCACCACTTCATAATAGGTGGAGTCTACGCGGATGAGCTGTCCGCATGGGTCACCGCCCGTGGGGAAGAGCGACGAATAGATTCTCTTTCCGATCACGCACACCTTGCGGCGCTGCACCTCGTCCATGGTGTTGAGAAAACGGCCGAAACTCATCGACGGCTCTTCCACCTTGGTGTAGTCGGCCTCCACGCCTTTCACGCTGCCCTGTGTCTTCTTGTCGCCAAACACCAGTGAGGCCGTGCCGGAGAACGTGATGGGCGTGACGATATTCAGCTCCGAGACATTCTCTTTCAGCCGTTCCACGTCGCGTGTGGTCATGTTCCACGAGCGTCCCTTCCGGTAACCGTGATAGGGTTTCGTTGTATTCTGTGCCCACACCATGGCCGAATTGGTGGCAAATCCCTCAAAATTGCTGGCCAGCTTGTCCTGCAGTCCGTTGCCGCTGCCCATCAGGGCCACGAGCATGAAGATGCCCCAGAAGACGCCGAATCCGGTAAGGATCGTGCGTCCCTTGTTGCGCGTCAGCGTATCGAGGATTTCCTTGTATGTGTCGATGTCGATTCTCATGTCTCTTGCTCTATTCTGCTCTTAGTGCTTCGATGGGGCGCACGTGTGCGGCGCGCCGTGCGGGGATGAGTCCCGCGATGGTTCCCGCCACGACCATCACAATCAGTGCTTCGAAACAAACGTCGAAGCCCACTGTGGGATGGAGAAAGACGGTCATTTGGAAGAGTCCCGTGTTGGTCTGCATGTTGCCCGTGGTGACGTCCATATACTGATTGGCCGCTATGCCCGCCAACATGCCTATGAAACCGAACAGGGTGGTGATGATGATGCTTTCGATGATGATGAGTCTGAGGATGCTTGAGGGTTTGGCACCAATGGCTTTGCGTATGCCAAACTCGCGCGTGCGCTCCTTTACAGAGATGAGCATGATGTTGCTGACACCCACAACGCCCGACAAAAGGGTGAACAGACCGACAATCCACAGGGCCATGCGGATGATACCGATGCCTTGGTTCATCTGCAAGTTCTGCGTGAACCGGTTCCATATCCATACGGCATTGTCGTCGTCGGGGGCCGCCTGGTGCTGCATGTTGATCGTGGCTTTGTAGCGTTTCTCAAAGTCGTCGTTGGCCTTTTGTGAGCTGAGTCCGTGGAAAGAAAACATGATGTTGCCCACCTTGTCGCCACTGTTGTAGACGGTGCGGAAGGTAGTGAAGGGAATGTAGGCATCGTTGCCCATCATGCTTTGGTCGTTCTTGTAGACGCCGACAATGGTGAATCCGAGGTTGCTGATCTTCACGGTCTGTCCCACAACGTCAGTATTCTGATGCGGGGAGAGCTCGCGGGCACTTTGGTCGCTCACGACGACCACCTTGCGCCGCTGTTGCATGTCGATGTCGTTGATGAATCGGCCGGCTGTCATCTCGCGCTTGTTGATCTTGGCGGCGTTGGGGTAGACACCGAGAATCGAGCTGCTGACGTAGTTTTCGCCGAGAGTGATGACCGCCGAGTCGTTGTGGATCTCTGCGCCCACCTCGTCCACGTTGCCGCTGAACGAGTGCCCGGTGATTGACATGTCTTTGTCGTTCAGATCTATAGGCCGTCCCTCCTGCAGCCCCTTGTATCCTTTTGAGGTCTGGCCGCCAAACACCATCATCGAGTTGGAGAGGAAATTGTCTGAGTTGCTCATCATCGCGTTGATGAGCCCGTTGCCGGAGCCCAACAGAAAGATGAGCATGAAGATGCCCCACGCCACGGCAAATCCCGTGAGTGCGGTGCGCAGCTTGTTGCGGCGTGCTGTGGCCCAAATTTCGGTGATGATGTCTCTCATTTCATGATGCCGTTGATGCCAAATGGACTGGCTTTGTGGTCTTTGTTTTCTTCAATCTTGCCGATGATGCCGTCCTTGATGTGAATAATCTTGTTGGTCTCGTTGGCCACGCCGCTTTCATGGGTGACCACGATGATCGTTTTGTGTTGTTCCTGGTTGAGTTGTTTGAGCAGTTCCATCACCTCTACCGAGGTCTTTGAGTCCAAGGCCCCCGTCGGCTCATCGGCTAAGATGAGGCGTGGCTGTGTGATGAGGGCGCGTGCGATGGCCACGCGCTGCTTCTGTCCGCCGCTCATCTCGTTGGGATAATGCTCGGCCCATGGTGCGAGATCCAGCCGCTCCAGGTATTCCATGGCCAGTGTGTGGCGTTTTTTGCGGCTCACGCCTTGATAGAACAGCGGCAATTCCACGTTCTCCACGGCCGTCTTGAAACTGATGAGGTTGAAACTCTGAAAGATGAATCCTATCAGCCGGTTGCGGTATTCGGCGGCCTTCGTCTCTGAAAGATCCCGTATGAGTTGGCCGTCGATGCGGTATTCGCCACTGTCGTAGTTGTCGAGAATGCCGAGGATGTTGAGCAGAGTTGACTTCCCCGAGCCTGAGGCTCCCATGATGGATATGAACTCGCCTTCCTCAACGCTCAGACTGATGCCCTTCAGCACGTGGAGAGGCTGTGCGCCAAAGTAGGTTTTGTTGATGTCTTTCAGTTCTATCATGCTCATATTGCAGCCTTTGTTTGATGAATGGATCGTCGGAGGTTGTGTTTTCATTCCTTTGTCGCCCAAGGCAGTTATTACAGCCTGAACGTAATGGGCAACATAAAACTCACTTTTGTTTTCTTGCCGAAACTGCGGGCTGGCTTCCAAGCGGGCATGCTCCTTACCACGCGCTTGGCCTCATTGGCAAACAGCGTGGCGCATTCCTTGGCGGTGCGCTGACGCTCTTCGGGATTGAGCTTACTGATGGGTGCTTTGCGTACGGCCGACAGATTGTTCTCCTTGATTTTCAAATCAGAAATCCGCCCCAGCGTGTCCACAACGAACGAGACCCTCACTTTGGATTGCAGTCCCATTTCCATAGCCTTGGTGGGATAGTGGACGTTCTGTACCAAGTAGTTCATCAGCGCGTCTGTTCCACCTTGAAATTCGGGCAGCTCAACGGCTTTGGGCGCGTTGGGGTCGAGCTTCGACAAGTCGAGATGATTCAAGGCTTTTTTCAACTTGTCTATCATCACGGTAGAGAGGGCCACGCGGCCCTGCGGATCGATGAGAATCATTGAGGGAATCCACTTCACGCCGAAGAGGCGGCCGGTCTCTGTGTCGTGAAACTTCCTGCCCTGACAGAGCCTGTAGCCATTCAACGCATGCTCGCTGAGATAGCGGTTCATCCTTGCCGTGTCGCCATCATAGGAGATATGGACGAAAGTCACCTCGTTCCCTTTTTTTTCAAAGCAATCGTACCTCTTGTCTAATTTCTCCATCTCGGGTATATCCTTGCGGCAGTCGGGACACCAGGAGGCCCAAAAGTGGAGCACTACATAGTGGCCGCGCATGTCGCTGAGCCGAAGGTTGATGGTGGTGTCTACCAGCATGTCGGGTACTTCTGTGCCTGCTGGCAGAAGACTGGACGCGTATTTGACATCCAAATCTTCATTGGAAACTTGCGCACTTGCTGTAATGGCAAAGAAAAATGCTAAAATAAAGGTAATTGTCTTATTCATTTCTTTCTGTTATAACGCTTACAAAAGTACGAAATTATTGTTGTATAAGCAAACATTTTCTTCCATCTTTATCTGGTAAAAGTGGGAGATAGGTCTCTCTGTTTTCCGTTCTCAATGGGTGGGGAAGCAGAAGAGAGAACCCTGTGCGTTGTAAAAGATCGTGTGTCGGCTGGGAATCATTATGATGTCTTCGTTTTTGTACTCGGTTGTTAATCAAAAAGACAAAGGCTCCGCGATGATCGCAGAGCCTTTGATGAGTGATAGAAGGAACCGTTCAGAGAATTTGAAACTTTCCTCTTAAGCGGATGTCGTTTGATGCGGCACCAACCATCACGTTGAACCAGCCTGGTTCTACTGTCCTTTGTTTCTCGCGGTTGATGATGGCCAGGTCGGCTGCATGCAGCGTGAAGGTGATGTGCTTGGTCTGCCCCTTGGTCAATGGGACGCGGGCAAAGCGGCGCAACTGCTTCACAGGCTGGGCAACAGAGGCCACGGAGTCGTTCAGATAGAGCTGCACGACTTCGGCGCCATCGCGTGTTCCCGTGTTGGTTACGTCGAAACTTACGGAAACGCTGTCTTTGGATATGGCATTCACAGTCAGACGGGAATATTCAAACGTGGTGTAGCTCTTGCCGTAGCCGAAAGCATAGAGTGGGCGCGCGGTCATCTCCACATAGTCGTGGGGCTCGGGCAGTGGATGGTTGTAGTAGACCGGCAGTTGTCCGACACTTCGTGGAACGGAGATCGGAAGCCGGCCTGAGGGATTCACGTCACCGAAAAGCACGTCGGCAATGGCGTTGCCACCTTGCTGGCCAGGGTAATAAGCCGTGAGCAAAGCGTCGGCATGGGCTGCTGCCCAGTTCTTCTCAAGCGGACGGCCCTCAATGTAGACCACGACGAGTGGCTTTCCTGTGGCTTTCAACGCCTTCAGTAGTTTGTCCTGTAGGCCCAACAGCGACAACGTGGCCCGGTCAAAACCTTCTCCGCTGTCCATATCGCTCACAGTGTTGGCGTCGGTTTCGGCCGCGCCGGTCGATTTGTAGTTGGTTTTGAAGTCGCGGGCACTGCTTCCTCCCACGCAAGCCACGACGACATCACTGTTGCGGGCGGCCTCTACGGCCTCGGCAATATTGTTTTGAGTGGTGTCGCGTATGCTGCAACCTTTGACGTATGTCACCTGACCGATTGGTAATTTAGACCGGATGCCGTCCAGGACTGTGGCTACATTGCCTTCGGGTTGCGGTGCGGTATAGTCGCCGAGCATATTGTAGACATTGTCGGCATTGGGGCCTACGAGAGCCACACGCACATTCTTGCTGAGCGGCAGGGTGTTGTTGCGGTTCTCCAATAGGGTGATGCTCTCTTGGGCCACCTGTCTTGCCAACGCAATGTCGGCCGCAGTATTGACGTTTTTCTCAGCCTGTTTCTCGTCGACATAGGGATCAGCGGCCAGCCCCATCTCGTATTTGCAGCGCAGCACGCGGGCAACGGCTGAGTCGACGAGCGATTCCGGTATGCGTCCGGTGCGCACGGCATGGGGCAGGGTGGCGTAGGCGAGACCGCCGAGATCCATGTCGACACCGGCCTTGATGGCCATAATGGCGGCATCTTCGAGCGACGCTGCCACGTGGTGCTGACTGTACATCACGTCGATGCTGTACAGATCGGATACAACGATGCCGTGGAACTTCCACTTGTTGCGCAGGATCCCGGTGAGCAGTTCGTAACTTCCCGTCGACGGCACGCCGTCGAGTGAGTTGTAGGAGGTCATCACCGACAGTGCTCCACTGTCGAGTGCCTGCTGGAAAGGTGGAAGAAAGTTCTGCAGCAAGTCGCGCTCGGTGATGGCGCTGGGGCCTCCGTTCTGTCCGCCCCACGTGGTACCATAGCCGATAAAGTGCTTCAGTGTGGCGATGGTTCCGCGGTCGCGGTCAGAATGTCCCTGGGAGAGTCCGGCCACTTCGGCAGAGGCCAATGTAGCCGTGAGCACCGGGTCTTCACCAAACGACTCCTCAACCCGCGACCACCGCGGATCGCGCGAGAGATCCATCACAGGTCCGTAGCTGATTTGTGCGCCATAGCTGCGCACTTGCCGGCGGATGACGTCACCCACACGGTGCATGAGTGGCGCGTCCCATGTGGCTGCCATACCGAAACCGGTGGGGAAGACCGTGGAACCAATGGCCATATGGCCGTGAGGGGCCTCTTCGGCGAAGAAAAGGGGGATGCCTAAACGTGTTTTTTCCCTGACGACGCGCTGCATTTTGTTGGCAGCCCGTGCGGAAAGCTTCGGCCCGAGCCCGTTGTCGAGCGAGCGCTGTGTCCAGGGATCGGCGCGGAAAGTGGCCCAAAGATTGCCTACGCCCTCCTGCAGGACTTCTTTCTCGAAGAGCGGGGTCAGGACGACGTCGTTGCCTTTGCGCTCACAATAGTTCCAGGCAAGGGTACAACGCAGTTGCCCCACCTTTTCTTCGAGCGTCATCTTGCTGAGCAGCTGGGCCACATAGGCGTCGGCATTGGGTGCTACGCTGTGGCGCACAGTCTTTTGGGCAAGGGCCGTGCTGCCGATATAGAGGGAAGTGAGAACGAGAAGAAGCTTTTTCATTTCACGTCGAATTTAAGGGCCACCGGCTGATTGGGCATTCCTTGGGGCAGCGTCACCGTAACTTGTTTGCCTTTGATCTGGGTGTCGAGTTCTTTATTGCCGTCAATGAGAATCACTTTTCCTTTGGGCAGGTTGCCTTCCCAAGTGATGGTCTGCGGCACTTGCTCGCTGTCGGGTACGGCATAGATGGCATAGAGCGTGCGGCCGTTCTTGTTGGCCGTAAACCAGGTGTGGCCCTGGTGATAGTTTTTTGTCGTGCGGGTGCTGTAGATCGCCTCACCGTTGACGCGCAGCCAGTCGCCGATTTCTTTCAGCCGGGCTACTTCGTCGGTTGGAATCAGTCCTTCCGGCGACGGTCCCACTCCGAGCACCATGCATCCGCCTTTGGCTACGATCTCAGCCAACAGCCCCAACACTTTGTTGGTGGACTTGTAATCGGGATTGGCCAACCAGCCCCAAGAGTGGGTGAAGGTGATGCAACTTTCCCAGGGATGGTTGATCTGATGGTCGGGAATGGTCTGTTCGGGAGTTTGATAGTTCTCGTTAGGTCCCTGGATGGTGCGGTCCACACAGATGAGTCCCTTTTGTTGTCCACTGCGCGCTTTGGCTAAAACGGAGTCGAGTCCCACCTCGTCGCCACGGATCCATCCGCCGTCGAGCCATAGAATGTCGAACTTGCCATAGCGTGTCATGAGCTCATTGAGCTGGTTTTGCGTGAACTTCTGGTATTTCTTCCACCAGTCAGGATGCTGGTCGCGCTTATAGTTCTGCATGCGGTCGGGAGTAGCGTAGTAGGGATTCCAGAACCACTTGCAATGCCAGTCGGGCTTTGAGAAATAACATCCGATCATGAAGCCTTTGTCGCGGAAGGCCTGGAACACGTATTTGGCGGCATCGGCTTTAGGATTGTCGGCAAAAGGTCCATGAGCGATGCTGAAGTCGGTGTACTTGCTGTCGAAAAGGCAGAATCCGTCGTGGTGCTTGGTGGTGAAGATCATGTAGCGCATACCGGCATCTTTCATGGCCTGGGCCCACTGGTCGGGGTCGAACTTCGTGGGGTTGAACACGTTGCTGAGTCCCCAGTACCATTGTTTGTAGCCCTCGTAGGTGAATTCTGCGGGTCGCGTGATCCAGTCCTCATTGCAGATCTGCCACGACTCCACGATGCCGGGAACGGAATAGAGTCCCCAATGCATCAGCACTCCGAATTTCTGATCCTGCCATTTGTCGAGATTCTGAAGGACGGCTTTGTCGGTGGGCCACTGATAACCGTCGGATTGTTTGTGAATGTAGCTGTTCTCGTCCTGGGCCGTTGCCTGAACCACGTTCAGCGCAAGAACCAAGAAGGTAAAAGCTTTGATAAATTGTTTTACTTTCATTTATCTTATATTATTTGTTGTTGGATGATTATTTTGCTGTCAGTTTGAACACTTGGCTGGAGCCGCCCCAGGGTTTCAGCACGTTGAGTCCCACTTTCATCAGGAAGTCGCCGCTGAAAGTCTGTCCCTCATACTCCGAGTTGTCTTTGTCGCCGGGCATCCGGTAGATTTCCTCAATGGTGTACTGGGCTGTCGGGTCGAGTCCCTGCAGCCGCACGTTGTCGGGTCCTTCACCGAAGCGCGGGTGCAGGTTGTAGGTGTAGAGCAAGGCCTGCCGCTTGTCTTTGCTCACGTAGTTGAGGGCGGCGTGGTCAGTCTCGTAGGGCGAAACGAGACGGTATTGGTCACCGTCGAAGATCACCTTCTCCACGGCCTTGTATTGGGCAACGGCATTTTGGAGGAACGCATAGTCTTCGGCAGAGAGAGATTTCAGGTCGATGTCGAAGCCGAGCTTCACCATGCTGCACACATCGAAGCGGAATTTCACACTTGTGCCTTTGTTCCAATTGGTCACGTGGGAAGCCATAGCCTTGGCGGGGAAGAACTTCGACATGCTCCATTGTATGTAGAGCCGCTCAAAGGGATCGGTGTCGTCGGAGCACCAGAACTCGGTGAAGTATTTCAGTGCTTCGTAGTCGCAGCGTCCGCCACCGCCTGAGCAGAGCATCATGTCGAGCTTGGGATATTTCGCGCTGACGCGCTGGAACACTTTGTAGAGCCCGCGCACATAATCGATATAGAGATTGCCCTGTTTCTTGCCCAGGTAGTGGGAGTAGATGTTGGTGATGGGACTGTTGCAATCCCATTTCATATAGGCTACGTCAGGATTCTCGGTCATGATCTTGTCGATGACACCGAACACGAAGTCCTGCACCTCGGGATTGCTCAGGTCGAGCACCAGTTGGTTGCGGTAGTAGTAGGTGTCGCGGTTGGGCAGCTCGATGGCCCAGTCGGGGTGCTTCTCATAGAGTTGGCTTTTGGGGTTGACCATCTCGGGTTCTATCCAGATGCCGAACTTCACTCCGGCGGTCTTGGCGTCGCTCACCATGCCTGGAATGCCCTTGGGCAATTTGTCGGTAGTGGCCTGCCAGTCGCCGAGTCCGGCACGGTCGTTCTGGCGAGGATATTTATTGCCAAACCATCCGTCGTCGAGCAGAAACATGTCTACACCCAAATCCTTGGCATCTTTCATCAGGCCGGCCAAAGTCTGCTGGTTGAAGTCGAATCCCGTATTTTCCCAGTTGTTGAGCAGGGTCATTCTTCCGCCCATACCGTCCTTAAGGTCGTAGCGCCGGCACCAGTCCTGCAGGTTTCGGCTGGCTTGGCCGATGCCTTTGTTGCTGAGCGTGAATACGAATTCGGGGGTGAGAAACGTTTCTCCGGAGGCCAGCTGATAGTCGGAGGCGTAGGGGTTGATGCCGGGGAGAAGGCGCAGGGTGTGGGTGTTGTCTACCTCGCAGGTGTACTGGAAATTGCCTGTCCAGCCGATATTGCCCAGCAACACCCGGCCAGAGTTCTCCTGTGCAGGCTGTCCGAAATCCAACTCGAAGAAGGGTTCGGCGAGCAGGTTGGCACGCGTGCCGAGCTTGGTGTCGACGATCTTCTTGCCGGTCTTGAGTTCCTGTGTCTCGGGCTGGCCTTCAAAGGCCCAGTCGCTGTGGTAGTTGGTCAGAAAATAATGGCTGTCGCGGAAGTAGAGCATGCCGCTGTTGTAGCGCCATAGCGTGACGGGCTTGCCCTCGCGGTTGGTGATCTCGCTCCACATCTTGATGACATTCTCCTTGGGATAGGCCACATAGTGCAGGGTCACCTCGTCCTTATATTTGTCGTCGGCCAGTCGGATGATCGTCTCCGTGCCTCCATTGACGCTTCGCTGCTCATGCGACTTATAATATAAGTAGGTGGTCTGGTTGCCGTCGGCATGGGTGATGGCGACGGCGGGCTCGAAGAAGTCCTCTCCTCCCGATGCCGGATAGGCTTCATGACCGCGGATGCCCATCGATCCGTCGTTGCCGGGACGCACGTTCCACTTCAGCTTTCCGTAGTCTTGCGGATTGAGAAGCTTGTCGCCGAGGTAGACTTGATAGATTCTGTTGTGCTCATTGACCTGATACACAAGGTCGGTGTTGTCTGTAGATATGCGGACAATTTTTTGTGCCTGCATGGAGAGAGCTATGCAGGATGCGATAGACGCAATCAATAGCCTTTTCATTGTAGTTTCTGGTTTACTTGCAAAGTTACGCATTATTTCTCAGATTTCTATCTTCAACTGTTGATAAATTCACCTCACACCTTACTCTCACAACTGATTGCCTATTGACAGAACCGTCAGCGAACTGACATTTTGCCATGCCGTGTGTGCAATTTGCGCGTCCTGAACGGTTGTAAGTTGACATAAAGCAAGAAAAGTGGAGAGCAAAAGGTAAAAAACCGTCAGGTCTTTGCATGTTTGGAGCAATGGTATTACCTTTGCACTGTAATAGAAAGGATAATGATAATAAAAAGGGGTCCGCTGAAAAGACTCCGGTAAATACGAAAGGATTAAAATTATGATGATGACAACAGTAGTTTCAATGATGATTCTCGCAGTGATGATTGCTCAGGCTGTTCATGTAAGCCACAAGATGGAAATGGGCAAGTAATCGCTGTATGGACTTCAAGCTTGGGCCTAAGAAGGCTCCAAGTGAGGAAGTTATGATGAAGAAAGCGTTTTAAAATCAGATATAGATCGACAAAGCCGTTCATTCCTTTAGGGAGTGAACGGCTTTTTTGCGTACCACAGTTTTTCCTTCCGGTGGGTGAGCTCATTTTCCCGTTGGATAAATTTGGCCGTTATGTGATTTTCCGTTAACTTTGCAAACATGGGAACAATCGTCCGTTTCATTAAAAATTGGACCTTGCCAGTGTCCATGCTGACGGGTACCGTGATTTATCTGATTTTTGCCAACGTCCCGGCGCTGGCCCCCATTGCCGACTGGTATGCCCCCTACAATCCGACGGTGATGCCCGTGTTCATGTTTGGAATTCTCTTTGTCACCTTCTGCAAGATCGATTTCCACAAGCTCTTGCCCGTGAGGTGGCATTGGTGGGTGTTGCTGCAGCAGGCAGTCTGTGTGTTTGTCATTGTCGGACTCGTCCTCTTTTTTCATCTCAGCGGTAAGTCGCTGATCATCATGGAGTCGATTTTGGCCTGCATCATCGGACCTTGTGCGGCAGCGGCGGCCGTCGTCACGGCCAAATTAGGCGGCAGTCTGGAGCAGATGACGACCTATACCTTTCTGAGCAACTTCCTCACAGCCATTCTGATCCCCATCTGCTTCCCCTTGATAGAGCCTTCCGGCGACCGCTCCTTTGCCGAAGCGCTGTTCAAGATTCTTGCCGACGTGGGTACGGTGCTGCTGATCCCTATGGCTTTGGCTTACATAGTGAAGCACTTCTTCCATCGCCTCCACCGAGTCATTGTCGGCGTGAAGGACTTGAGCTATTATTTGTGGGGCGTATCGCTCACCATTGTGACAGGTACGACGGTGATGAACATTTGTCATGCCGCTAACTCCATAGGCTTTATCTTGATCATTGCTTTTCTGTCTCTCTTGCTCTGTTTCTTCCAGTTTGGCTCAGGCCGGTTTATTGGCCACTATTTCAAGGCTACTGTCGAGGCCGGGCAGGCTTTGGGACAAAAAAACACGGCCTTTGCCATCTGGATTGCGGCGGCCTACCTCAATCCGCTTTCCACGGTAGGCCCCGGTTGCTACATCGTTTGGCAAAACTTCATCAACTCTTTAGAGATCTGGTCTTGCAGAAAAAAAGGCGAGGAGCACTTCGTCTGACTTTGTGACCGCTATCCCTCCATCCTCACAGAATCAGTTGTCGGTATGAGAGCGACTGGCTACTGATGGCGGCTGCCAACTGGCTCCCCACGGGCTCCCAAGTGGGGGCCAGTGGGGAGCCAAATGGCAGCCGGTGGGCTTCCAACTGCGGGCCTGCGTGAATAGCTGATGAAAGGAACATTGTATTATTTTCCCAGATTTTCTGGCACAGCGGATATTTTCCGTGGGTGATGGTTGGAGGAATCCGAGATTGCTTGTCTGTGATGTCTCCAATGTGCCACCATCAATCACCCTAAAAGATGTAGTGTCATACTTCCACCCCAAAAGGAATAGTGTCACCCTTTCAGCCCAAAAGGTAAGGAAAATAGTCACGGACGGGCTTTAGCTGCCGATGGTGCTATGGGGTTGAAGTTATGGGGATAGCCTTACGAGCAAGCTCGACGGCTACCCCCCATAACTTCAACCCCACCCCTACCGGGGAAAAGCCCGTCCATGACGAAAATTGCTTGGGCATAAAATTGCACTAAGGTGCATAAAATATATCACATCCCCCCTAAATCTTCCCACAAGCAGTTAAAAAAAACTTGATTGTATTTTCGTGAACAAATCGGTTTTATGTTTTTCTTACAAACGAACTCTTGTGCTACTCTATTTTATGCCATAAGGCAATTTTACGCTTTAGCGATTTTCTTCATGGCAGGCTTGACACCTATGGTGTGTGACAGAAGCTATGGGGTGGCGCCTGCGAGCTTGCTCGCCAAGGCCACCCCATAGCTTCTGTCACATTGCTCCAAGGAGCAAAAGCCTGACCATGATTTTCCTACTATCTTAAGGTAGTAAACGTCAATGTCTGTTCTCATTCCTCTTGAGGAAACAAACCCTCAATTTCTGATTCCACCATCCACGGAAAATATCCGCTGTGCCGATTTTCTGAATATCCGCGCCTTGCGCGGTAGGAGGCTCCCTAATATTGCTGTTTTTTTATCCTCCTACCCGTCTGCGACGTGATCTAAAGAATATTTTAGGATGTTGGTATTGGAGAAATATCATCTGATGAAACGTTTTGGGAGCATGAAGAATCGTTTTTTGCCGAAACTTTTACAGGTTTGCGGAATTATTCGTAAATTTGTCAGAAGATGCAAGTTCGGCTTGCCGACTAAGAAACTGTCAACCAAAACAACAATAGAATGGAAAAGAAAATCGTCTTGATTACGGGCGCCACAAGCGGCATCGGTGCAGCTTGTGCGCGTAAGTTTGCCGCCGGCGGCTACCGGCTCATCGTCACTGGGCGCAACACGGAAAAACTGAATGCTTTAAAAACTGAACTCGAAGCAGGTGGAACCGAGGTGTTGCCGCTCGTCTTTGACGTGCGCGACCGTAAGGCCGCACATGATGCTGTAGCGTCGTTGCCCGAGGAGTGGAACAAGGTAGACGTGCTCATCAACAACGCTGGACTGGCACTCGGCCTTGAAAAGGAATACGAGGGTGACGAGGACGACTGGGCAACGATGATCGACACCAACATCAAGGGGCTGCTCACCATGACCCGGCTCATCGTCCCGGGTATGGTGGCCCGCAATCATGGTCATGTGATCAACATCGGCAGTGTGGCCGGCGACGCAGCCTATGCGGGCGGAAATGTCTACTGTGCCACGAAGGCTGCCGTGAAGGCACTCGGCGACGGCCTGCGCATCGATGTCGCAGAGTCTGCCGTTCGAGTGACGACCATCAAACCCGGACTCGTAGAAACCAATTTCAGCAAGGTGCGCTTCCATGGCGACGAGAAAAGGGCCGACCATGTATATAAAGGTATCCAGCCTCTCACAGGCGACGACATTGCCGACGTGGCACTCTACGCGGCCAACGCCCCTGAGCACGTGCAAATTGCCGAGGTGCTTGTGCTCGCCACTCACCAGGCCAATGGCACGGTGATTGTGCGCGATCCTAACCGGGTGGAGAACCTTTCTTGATTGTTTCAGCCGCATGCCTGGCTGATTCTTGACCGCCTATTCAGCTTGGGGAAGGACATGACTTCCCCAAGCTGAGTTTTTATTATTTGCACGGTGACGAGTGTTGCCCGTTCGTGAGAATACCTCACTGCTCCTTTTTCTCTTGGTGGTTGACGTGAGCGTGTATCTTCTCCAGGTGGAGCGTCTGGTCGCAATATTTCACGACAGCGGGGCGATGGGTGATGAAGAGAATGGTGCGGTCGTGGCGGCCCAAGATGTTGTGGAGCAGTTGCCGCTCCGTGTCGGGGTCGAGTGCCGACGTAGCCTCGTCGAAAAGCATGATGCTGCGGTCGCGCAGCAGCGCTCGTGCGATGCTGATGCGCTGTGCCTGACCCTCCGACAGTCCGCCTCCCGCCTCCGAGCATTCCGTGTCGAGGCCCTCGGGAAGGTCGAAGACAAAGTCGGCGCACGCTGTGTGCAGCGCTTCCTCCATTTCCTCATCGGTGGCTCCGAGCCGTCCGAGCCGCAGGTTGTCGCGTATGGTACCGCTGAGCAACGTATTGCCCTGAGGGACGTAGACAAGGTTGCAACGCATGCGTGGCGACAGTCTCATGCTCTTGTGGGCATCGTAGATGGTCACCTCTCCCTGCTGAGGCTTCAACAAGGCAAGGATGAGCCGTATGAGGGTTGTCTTTCCCGCTCCCGTTTCGCCCATGATGGCCGTGGTGGTTCCGGGCTTGAAGTCGAAATTCAGATCGTCGAGAACCATCCGATCGTCGTCGGAATAGCGATAGCAGACATGGCTGAGCCTAACCCCACAGGGCACGTCGAACATCACCGGATCGCCCTGCTCCTCGAGCGGATCTTCCTCCAGCTCCATCAACCGCTCTGCAGCCGTGAATACGGAGACAAAAGCCGGGACGAGTTTGGTCAGGTTGCGCGCCGGGCCCTGGATGCGGCTGACCAATTGGAGATAGGCTGTCATCCCACCGAAGGTCAGCGTGTGGCGGCTCATCCGCAGTGCGGCCCAGGCGAAGGCCACGAGATAGCCGAGGGCAAAACCGAAGTTGAGCACCAGGTTGGAGAAGAGCGAAAACTTCGTGCGGCGTACAACGTTATGGTGCAGCTCGCTCTGTGTGTGTTCCAAGCGGTTGACGGCCGTGTCGTCGCCTTCGAGCGTCTTGAAGAGCATGCGGTGCTGGATAGTCTCCTGCAGCACGCTCTGCACTTTTGAGTCGCTGTCGCGCACCTGTCGGGTATAGCGGCGCATCTGTCCGATATAGATCTTGCTGAAAACGACAAACAGCGGGATGATGGCCACGGTGATGATGGCCAGGACACGGTCGAGGGAAAACAGATAGAAGAATGCGCCGAGGAACATGGTGAGCACCGACAGCACGTTGGGGAGCGTCTCGGTGATGAATACCACCACGGTACTCACGTCAAACTCCAGCCGGTTCAGCACATCGCCCGAGTGGAGTGACTCCTTGCCGTGCCATTCCGTGCGCAGAATCCGGTCGAGCATGTGTTGCTGCATGCGGTTCTGCGCCCGTATGCCGAGGATGTTGCGCACCCAAACGGCCGAGATATTCGTGGCAAAGTCGCAGAGAATCAGCACCCCCATCACGGCCACGGCACCGATGAGCGAGCCTGGAATGTTGCCCGCTGCCACGTCGATGGCCCGCTGCACGGCCCACACCTGGGCCAGGCTGACGGCTACCGACACCATACCGATACATGCGTTGATGGTGGCCTGAAGACGGTTGGTGCGCGAGGCGCGCCACAGCCATCTGAATATCTGACAGGCAGAGTAGTGGGTCTGGGGAATTCTGAGCAGTTCTTTGATCTTATTCATATAGCGCTATCGCTGGTCGGCGCCCCACATCATCTTTTCGCGGAGCGTGGTGAAATATTTGTGGGCCGGATTACGTACGATCTGTATGTTGTGCCCGGCCTTGGTGATAGTGATCAATGTGGAGTCGGTCATCTTCTGCGAACGTCCGTCTACGGCCACGAGAAAGTTGTGGGTGCGGCTGTCCACCTTCAGTTCTATGCGGCTGTCGTCGCGGATGACGATGGGACGGATGCTCAGACTGTGGGGGGCGACCGGCGTGATACAGATAGAACTCGACTGCGGAACGATGATGGGGCCGCCGTTCGAGAGCGAATAGGCAGTGGACCCCGTGGGTGTGGCCACGATGATGCCGTCGGCCAGGTAGTTGCCCACGTATTCACCGTTGATGGTGATATGCACAGCGATCATCGAGGCGTTGTCGCGCTTGAGCACGGCAATGTCGTTCAGCGCGAAGGGAGCGCCCGCCGGCTGGTCGCCGTCGGTTTGGATGTGGAGCAGCGAATGGCTTTCCGTCGTGATGTTGCCTGCGAAGATATCGTCGAAGGCCGACGGAATCTCAGTGGGCATGATGTCGGCAAGGAATCCCAAGTGCCCCATGTTGACACCGATGATGGGAATGTTCTTTGCCCCTATGCGCGCGGCCACGTGGAGCAAGGTGCCGTCACCGCCCATGGAGATCGCATAGTCGGAACTGAAGTCTTCTCCGCTGAACACCCCGTCAGGCTGAAGGTGAATGTCTAATTTGCGGTTGAGAAAGTTGAAGTAGGGCTTGTCAATGAATATCCTGGCCTTGTGCGACATGAGTGTGCTGAGCAGCGTCTTCACCGATGCCGACTTGCTGATTTGGAATTCATTGCCGAAAAGGGCAAAACTCAACGATTTATTTGCCATATTCTGATTCTCTTTTTTTCCAAGGGGCATGTGCAAAATAATTAAAACTACATGCTTTCTCGCGGGAAAAGGATGCAGTTCCGATTTTTTTTAGTAAATTTGCAAAAGGAGATTTACGCATCCTCTCACGGAAAGTAAAGCTTCCCCCGTTAGTGCTATGCAAAATTACATTATTTCTTTGAAAAACGGGCTTTAATACTTAAATTTTAAATTGAAAAATGTGGATATGGTAAAAGTTTATGAATTTCTTGCGGAAGGCTTCGAGGAGATAGAGGCCTTGGCAACTGTCGACGCGCTGCGTCGTGGCAATTGCGAGGTGGTTTTGGTGAGCGTTACCGGAAAGCGTAATGTGTCGTCTAATACAGGTACAACCGTAGTGACCGACAAGCTCTTTGAGGAATGCGACTTCAGCGACGCCGATGTGCTGTCGCTGCCCGGCGGTATGCCCGGCACCACCAATCTGTATCTTCATGCCGGATTGCGTGATCTGCTGAAGAAGCACGCTGCCGAGGGCAAACTCATTGCCGCTATCTGCGCCGCTCCGTCGGTGCTGGCCCGTCATGGACTCCTCAATGGCTACAAGGCCAGTTGCTATCCCAGTTTCGAGCCCCTCATGAAAGGCGCTGTCGTGACGGGACAGATGGTCACCGAGGACCGCAACATTATTACTGGTGAAGGCCCCGCAGCCGCGCTGCCGTTCGCGTTCACCATCCTGCGCCGCTTCATCTCTGAAGACGAGGTGAAGGCCATCGAGGAAAGCATGAGGTTTACCCATTTGATGCATCAGTAAATGAAAGACTGCGCCATCATCGTGGCCGGAGGGAAGGGACTGCGCATGGGGACGGAAACGCCCAAGCAGTTCCTTCCTGTTTCCGGACGCCCTGTGTTGATGCTCACCATCGACGCCTTCCGCGCCTACGATCCGCAATTGGACATCATTCTTGTCCTGCCCCGTGAGCAGCAGGAATATTGGCGACGGCTGTGCGACGACTACCATTTCGTGGTTGACCACCGTATTGCCGACGGCGGAGCGACGCGCTTCGAATCGTCGAAAAACGGCATTGCGTTGATTCCCGACGATGCCCAGGGTGTCTGCGCCATCCACGACGGAGTGAGACCCTTCGTGACAGCTGAGGTCATCTCGCGATGCTTTGAGGCTGCCCGAACACACGGTGCCGCTATCCCGGTCATGCCTGTGACCGACACCCTGCGCTATTGCGGGCAACAAGGCCGTGAGCACAATGTGCTGCGAAGCGATTATCGCGTGGTGCAGACCCCTCAGGTGTTTGACATCCCATTGCTCAAGCGGGCCTTTCGCCAACCTTACAGCGAGTCGTTCACCGATGATGCCTCGGTAGTGGAGGCCGCGGGTGGACATGTCGTGATGGTGGAGGGCAACCGGGAGAACATCAAGCTCACGACACCCTACGATCTGAAGCTTGCCGAATGGCTGATGACGGGCCGACAGACAGCAGCGCATCGCTCGTAGACCTTAGCCTGTCAGCTTTCTGTTAAGACTATGAACATTCTTGATCAGGACATCATGTACTTGCCGGGCGTGGGCCCGCGCAGAAAGGAGATATTGAGCAAGGAGCTTGATATCCGGTCGTGGCGTGACCTGATCGAGTATTATCCTTATAAATACGTTGACCGCAGCCGTATCTATACCGTGCGCGAGATGACCGGCGATATGCCTTTTGTGCAGTTGAAAGGCAAGATCGTAAGTTTCGAGGAGTATGACCAGGGCGCACGCAAAAAGCGTATCGTGGCCCACTTCACCGATGGCACAGGCTTCGTAGACCTTGTGTGGTTCAATGGCAGCAAATACATCTACGACAACTATAAAGTGGGCGTGGAGTATGTTGTCTTTGGGCGCCCGGGCGTGTATGGCGGCCGCTATCAGTTTGCCCATCCCGACATCGAGCGCGCTGCAGACGTGAAGCTCTCCGACATGGGAATGCAGCCTTACTACATCACGTCGGAACGCATGAAAAAGTCGGGGCTCATGTCGCACAATGTGGAGAAACTCACCAAGACTCTTGTTGAGCGTATTCCCGTGGGAAGCATTCCCGAGACGCTTCCTCCCTTTATTCTTGAGCCGCTCCACCTTATCTCGCGTGAGGAGGCGCTGCGAAAAATCCATTATCCCAAGGATGTCAGAGACGTTCAGCAGGCTCAGTACCGGCTCAAATTCGAAGAACTCTTCTATGTGCAGCTCAATATTCTGCGCTATGCCTCCGACCATCGGCGCAAGTTTCGCGGCTACGTGATGAGCCGGGTGGGCAGTCTGTTCAAGGATTTCTATTTCCACCATCTTCCTTTTCCGCTTACTCAAGCTCAAAAACGCGTCATGCATGAGATCCAGGCCGACCTGATCTCGGGCCGGCAGATGAACCGGCTGTTGCAAGGCGACGTGGGATCGGGCAAGACGCTTGTGGCGCTGATGGTGATGTTGCTTGCTATTGACAATGGCTTCCAAGCCTGTATCATGGCGCCGACAGAGATATTGGCAGAGCAGCACCTGCATACATTGCGTGATTTTTTGGGCAACATGCCCGTCAGGGTAGAGTTGCTCACGGGGATGGTAAAAGGCAAACGGCGGCAGGAAGTGCTTGAAGAGCTTAAGGCGGGCGGGGTGAATATTCTTGTCGGAACACATGCCGTGCTTGAAGACAATGTGCAGTTCAATCGTCTCGGAGTGGCTGTCATCGACGAGCAACACCGGTTTGGTGTTGCCCAGCGCGCCCGATTGTGGGGCAAGAGCGAGAACCCGCCGCACGTGTTGGTGATGACCGCCACGCCGATTCCGCGCACTCTGGCCATGACGGTCTATGGCGATCTCGACGTGAGCGTCATCGATGAGCTGCCTCCTGGCCGTAAACCTGTTGTTACCCTTCACAAATACGACACCCAGATGGGCAGTGTGTATCAGGGAATTCGCCAGCAGGTGAGCGAAGGCCGGCAGGTTTATATCGTTTTTCCACTCATAAAGGAGAGCGAGAAGAGTGATTTGAAGAATCTTGAAGAGGGTTTTGCCACCCTTTCCGAAGTCTTTCCCGATTTTCACTTGAGCAAAGTGCACGGCAAAATGAAGCCTGCAGATAAGGAGGTGGAAATGGAAAGGTTTGTCAGTGGGGCTACTCAGATACTCGTTTCGACTACCGTCATTGAGGTTGGCGTCAACGTGCCCAACGCAACGGTGATGATTATTCTTGATGCCCAGCGGTTTGGGCTGAGCCAACTCCACCAGTTGCGCGGCCGTGTGGGACGTGGCGGCAGTCAGAGTTTCTGTATACTTGTGACGGGCACCAAGTTGGCTGAGGATACCCGCAAGCGCATCGACATCATGTGCGAGACCAATGACGGCTTTCGCATCGCCGAGGCCGACTTGAAGCTTCGCGGACCAGGTGACTTAGAGGGGACGCAGCAGAGCGGAATCGCTTTCGACTTGAAAATTGCCGATATTGCACGCGACGGCCAACTGGTACAACTTGCACGCGAAGAGGCGCAAAAAATTATCGACGCGGATCCGAATTGTACCAGGACGGAGTATCAATTGCTTTGGAATAGGTTAAAAGAATTAAGAAAAACCAATATTAACTGGTCGGCAATCAGTTAAAATCTTGATATAAGTCAAGAAGAAAGCAGAGGCTCTCCAACTGCCCTATTAGTGGGGGATAGAGCGGTATAATTTGTTCAAAAACCGATTAATAATTAGCATTTTGCTTTTGTTAATTTGAAATAAAAAGTTGTTAACGATTGTCGTTTATTCTTGATTTTTTATTATCTTTGCAATGTCTTTCGTAATATCGCTTAATTTTTGTTTGTTTTGCGACCTTTTATCCATCATTTTCTGCAATTCCTGCACCCGATGGAAGAGAGACTAAAACCTTTAGATAATGAAATTGAGAATGAACTTAAAAGCTATATGTATCTGTGCAATGATGTCGTTGGCATCATTCTCGTGTCATGGACAGGATTTGTTGGCGAGTCAGGCCCCTGTAGATAAAAGAATGAAGGCCGTAGACACCTTGTCTCTCCGTCGTCTCATCGTAAAGGAAAATATGGAAAATCCTTCAGCCGATCTTTATAAAGGCTGGGATAATAAATATGCACACCGCTCAACCGAACTTCCCGAATCCTATCGGATTGACCTGCGCGGTTTTTGTATGCCCACTCCAAGCCGTGTGGTGACAAGTAATTTCGGTTATCGTGCCCGTTGGGGACGCCAGCACAAAGGTTTGGACATCAAAGTCTATATTGGCGATACCATCCGCGCTGCTTTCAGTGGCAAGGTGCGCATTGTGCGTTATGAGGCTGGCGGTTATGGCAAATATGTCGTCATCCGTCATGGCAATGGTCTTGAGACCATCTACGGCCACTTGAGCAAACAACTCGTTGCGGAGGATCAGGAAGTACGTGCCGGAGAGCCGATTGGCCTGGGCGGCAATACGGGCCGAAGCACAGGCTCTCACTTGCATTTCGAGACCCGTCTGTGCGGTGTGGCGCTGAATCCTGCATTGATGTTCGACTTCAGAAACCAGGATGTTACCGGTGATTATTTCGTTTTCAACCGCGCTTCTTACGAGCGTGAGAGCGAGGAGGCAACGCGCGAGCGCGGCATGGTTGGCAACGGCAGTTATACAGCTGAGCAGGTGAGTGGCTCTCGCAGCAACTCTGAATTCGGCGAGGGCTCCAGCCAAATGGAGAAGCTTTATCATAAGGTTTCAGCCGGTGAGACCATTGCGAGTATCGCAAGACGCCGCGGTGTCACCGTGGAGCAGATATGCCGTCTGAATCATCTTACGCCGACGACAAAAGTTCGTCCCGGTATGATTCTCCGTTACTCTTGATAGAAATTCTATAGATACCCTACACATACCCTTTGGAACCTCCTTCCGCTGTTGGAAAGAGGTTCTTTTTTTGTGTATTCTGTTCGGTGCAGGATGTTGGCGGAATGCTATCATTTTTTTGTTCAACTTTCGCAAGGTAATGTTTTCGGATATTGGCTAAAATGATTATCTTTGCAAAAAAACAGCGTAAACAATGGAAAATCCTTTTATCAAACAATATCCCGATTTGATGGCTGGGAAGAAAATCATGTATGTACACGGCTTTGGCTCCTCTGCTCAGTCCGGTACCGTGAAGCGAACAGCCCAGGCATTTCCCAACGCAGAGGTGTTTGCAGAGGACTTGCCTTTACATCCGGCAGAGGCTATGGATCTGCTCCACAAGCTTTGTGAAGAGCGCAAGCCCGACTTGATTATCGGCACTTCGATGGGTGGGATGTATACAGAGATGCTTTATGGCTTCGACCGTATCTGCGTGAATCCTGCCTTTCAGATGGGTGAGACGATGCACGAGCACAACATGACGGGCAAGCAGGTCTGGCTAAACCCCCGCAAGGACGGCGAGAAGGAATTCCTCGTGACGAAGGCCATCGTGAAGGAATATAAGGAGGTTACAGAACAATGTTTCAGCGGAGTGACTCCCGAGGAGCAGAGCCGAGTGTTCGGACTTTTTGGTGACAAGGATCCGCTTGTGCATACTTTCGACCTTTTTCACCAGCACTATCCCCAGGCCGTTCACTTTCATGGTGAGCACCGGATGGACGACCGCAGCTTTATGCATGCGGTGGTGCCCGTCGTCCGCTGGATCAGCGACCGGCAGGAAGGTCGTGAACGTCCCGTCGTCTACATCGACTCGTCAACGCTCCGCGATGACTACGGTCATCCCAAATCGAGTCTCAACAAGGCCTTTGAGATGCTGATTGAGCGTTATCAGGTGTATGTGGTCTGTCCGGCTCCTACTGAGGATCCGCAGCTTAGCGCCGACTGGCAGCAGTGGATTAAGGAGACCTTCTCGGTTCCGGCTTGGAACCATGTGATATTCACCAATCAGAAGGCACAGCTTTATGGCGACTACTTCATCGATACCCATCCCGCTCCCAATTTCATGGGGGCTGGCGTCGAGTTTGGCAGCGATGAAATGAAGACGTGGGAAGACGTAATCGTATATTTCGAAAGATTAGGCGGACAATGACATCGTAGGAATTAAGGTGAAATGGGATGAACGATGTTACTTCCATTAGAATCAACAGAGAATAAAGAATCAAAAGAGAAGTAACCATGCAGACAGAATTTGAAAAGATGCGCTCGGGCAAACTCTATGACTTTCAGGACCCCGAGATCTACGCCAGTCTGGATCATGCCAAGAATGCATGTCTGAAACTCAACACGATGACGCTATCCTCACCCGGGTACCGCGAGGCGTTGCGCGATCTGGTGCCAGGCATACCCGACTCGTCGAGCATCTGTCCGCCTTTTCATTGTGATCATGGCAATGGCATCAGAATGGGAGAGAACTCGTTTATCAATTACAACTGCACGATTCTCGACGGTGCCTATGTCACCATTGGCCATGATGTGAAAATTGGTCCGGACTGTCATTTGTTTACTCCTCAGCATCCCATCGACTATCTCAGCCGGCGGGGTACCCGCGAGTCGGCTTTCCCCATTACCATAGGCGATGACACATGGCTGGGCGGCAATGTGACGGTGCTGCCCGGAGTTACGATCGGCGCACGCTGCATTATCGGTGCCGGATCTGTCGTTGTCCACGACATTCCAGACGACAGCTTGGCTGCAGGCAATCCGGCAGTGGTGAAGAAATCCCTTGCTTCGAAGGAAAGGAAGTAAAGACGACAAAGCGAGAGAAACAGAAAAAGGCGCAAGCCTGCAAAATGATGTTGCAGGACTTGCGCCTTCTCTATTTGATTGCTGTTGTGGAGAAAGCTTATTTCAACTTCTTATATCCGTAAACAGCGCTTTCACCCAATTGCTCCTCGATGCGCATGAGTTGGTTGTACTTGGCCATACGGTCCGTGCGGCTCATACTGCCCGTCTTGATCTGGCCGGAGTTGGTGGCCACGGCGATATCGGCAATGGTAGTGTCCTCGGTCTCACCAGAGCGGTGGGAGGTCACAGTGTTGTAGCCATGGCGATGGGCCATCTCGATAGCTTCCAGCGTCTCGGTGAGAGAGCCGATCTGGTTGACCTTGATGAGGATGGCATTGCCGGCTCCTAACTTGATGCCTTTCTCAAGGAACTTGGTGTTGGTGACGAAGAGGTCATCGCCCACCAGCTGGCAACGGTCGCCGATGGCTTTGGTCATCTTCACCCATCCGTCCCAGTCGTTCTCGTCGAGTCCGTCCTCGATGGAGTCGATAGGATACTTGCTGATGAGTTCCTCGAGGAACTTGATTTGTTCGTCGTCGCTGAGTTCCTTGCCATTGGGATCCTTGGGCATTCCGTTGGAGAGCTGCTTGTAGTTGTAGAAGTATTTTCCATCCTTCTTCACGGCAAACTCGCTGGCTGCGCAGTCCATAGCAATCGTCACATCCTTTCCAGGCTCATAGCCAGCGTCCTTGATGGCATCGACAATGCTGTGCAGGGCATCCTCAATACCGTTGAGCTTCGGTGCGAATCCACCCTCATCACCCACGGCCGTAGAGAGGCCGCGCTTTTTCAGGTTCTTCTGCAACTGATGGAATACCTCGGCACCCATTCTCACGGCCTCGTGCTCACTCTTGGCGCCGATGGGTCGAATCATGAATTCCTGGAAGGCGATGGGAGCGTCGCTGTGGGCACCGCCGTTGATGATGTTCATCATCGGGACGGGCATCACGTAGGTGTTGCATCCGCCGATGTAGCGATAGAGCGGCATGCCTAAGGCCTTAGCGGCAGTGTGGGCAGCAGCCAAAGAAACGCCGAGGATGGCGTTTGCGCCGAGACGGCTCTTGGTTGGAGTGCCGTCGAGTGCCAGCATCTTATAGTCGAGAGCACGCTGGTTGGTGACGTCCATGCCTTTCAGTGCGGGAGCAATCTCCTTGTTCACGTTGTCGACAGCCTTCAATACGCCCTTCCCTCCGAAGCGGCTCTTGTCGCCGTCGCGAAGTTCCAAAGCCTCGTTCTCGCCTGTCGATGCGCCAGAAGGAACGCTTGCACGTCCCATAACGCCATTGTCCAATGTTACTTCTACCTCTACGGTAGGATTGCCGCGTGAGTCAAGGATTTCCCTTGCATGAATGTTTTCGATCTTCATATTGTTAGTCTATTTTTTAAAAATGTGAAATATAACCTCTGATTATTCCACAGTGTCAATGGAGCTGCCTCCAAATTTCTGTTTGCCGAGGTCTTTCGTTTTCGCTCGCAAAGATAAAGCAACCTGCTTGTCCGTGCAATACCTAAAACAGGTGACTTTCTCTATAAGAGGTGTCGCAAAAAACATGCCACCGGCAAAAGGTGGTGAGAGACTGACAAAATGGCGTATTAGGGGCGGTGGGTTGTAAGCTGCCGAGCAGACATGCGGGCATGGCGGGCTTGCTCGTGGCCTGGAGTGGGAGTGGCGCAACGCCTATGCTGCCCCTGTTGCTTCTTGATAAAATCTGTTGAAATACTGGCGGAGCAACTGAGGCTGCTCGATGATGTTGCGGATCTCCTTCAGTTTTTTCTCATTGGGCGAATTGGGAATCCACAGCGTGATGTAGCCGCTTGCTGAGTATTTTTCCTTCATGTGGCTGTAAAAGCGTCTCCATTGCTGCTCGCGGTCAAGCTCGGGGTAGTTTTCCAGTCCGAATTCCACGGCTCTCCTGAAAACGACGTCACGGTCGAGGTCGCGGTCGGCCTCGGCAACGATTTTACCATAGAGGCTTCTTGGTGCGTGGGAGGCAGAAGCCCGGTGGTCCTCAACGGCTTCTTTCATGATCTTAATTTGTTCTGGCGAGAACCATTTGAGCAGTCGCTTGTCGGCCATGATGATTCTGCCGCCGGTGATGTGATGGATGGCGCGTGGTCCTTCCATACCTAAGTCGTGGTAGGCAGCGATGGTGTAGCACATGTCGGGGTCGGCTCCAACCATTTTGGCCAGCACCATTGAGTTGGCGATGACGCGCATCACGTGTGCAAGTCCGTGACTGTGCCCGAAGGCGTTATAGCGCGGCAGGATGTTGGTTTCGATAAACGACATCAGGTCGAGTTTGACGTGTATTTCTGTATTCATATCTTAATCTTGTTTTCAATCTTCAAAGATACAACAATTTTGCCGATTAGCATCCAATAGGAGGAGATTTTTCAGCCGACATCATTTGGATGGCGTGTCTTGCCGTTTTATGTGCTGTTATTATGGCCGCTCTTGTTGCTCAGATCATCCGTTCTGGGTCGTCTCCACACCAGTCGATGACTGTCAGCTCGTCTCGGGCGGTTTCTGCGAGCCCACCGGGAACTAAATGGGAGCTCACCGGGCGGCGAGTGCAAGCCCACCGGGCGGCAGATGGGAGCCGACGGGGCGGTAGATGCGAACCGACGGGGCGACAGATGGGAGCCGACGGGGCGGCAGATGCCAGACGGCATGGGTACTAAATTTTTGGAGGAGAAATGACTGTTTTCTCACAGATTTTGCCTATATTTGCCAGACAAACGGTTAACGATAAAATGATACAGCTATGAAGATTTTCGCCATTGGCATGAATTATGCCGAACACAATAAAGCGATGAATGAGACGTTATTGCAACAAGAAGAACCGCCCGTGATCTTCACGAAAGCCGACTCTTCGCTCATCAGCAACCACAAGCCCTTCTTCATTCCCGACGATATGGGGCGTATTGACTACGAGGGAGAGGTTGTGGTGCGCATCTGCCGGCTGGGCAAGACCATCCCCGAGCGCTTTGCCCATCGCTACTATGATGCCGTGACGATGGGCATCGACTTCACCGCCCGCGACATGCAAAGGCACTGTAAGCAGAAGGGATTGCCCTGGGACGTCTCCAAGGGCTTCGACGGCTCAGCAGCCATCGGCGAATGGATCCCCAAAGAGAAATTCCTCGACGTACAGCGGCTCCGCTTCCATCTCGACATCAACGGGCAGACGGTTCAGGACGGCTGCACGGCCGACATGATTTTCACAATCGATAGTATCATCAGCTATATCAGCAGATTTTTTACCTTGAAGACGGGTGACCTCCTCTTCACCGGAACTCCGACGGGCATGGGCCCCGTGGCCATCAACGATCATTTGGAGGGCTGGCTCGAAGAGCGGAAGGTGCTCGACTTCCGTTGCAAGTAATATTTGTTCTATGAGAAGATTATTCACCCTTATCCTCCTCTTGGCCGCCGTCGCGGCCCACGCACAACGATTCTTCAATCTCACGAGCGACGAGGTGCGTGTCGACTCTGTACTGCCCTCGTTCGGCTACAGTATCCCATTGCAGGGCGATTACCAGGACTCCGTCTATACTGCCACGATACTCTATCCTGAGTTTATCGACATGACGTCGGCCGATGTGGCCCATTATCGTCAGCTGTCGTCCGACTCGCTGCCCGCGCTTCCTGTGGTGAACAGTTACGTGGCTCTGGCGCGCGGGCAGGCCTCGTTTGATGTCACGTTTTGTCCGCTCGTCTATCGTGAGGGACGTTATCAGATCTTGGTGAGTTTCATGCTCCGCGTCGACAGTTGGCCTTTAAAGAAGGGCGCGAAGCGTTCGCCTGCAGTTTACCGTTCGGGTGCTTCCGACCGCTATGCCGCCCACAGCGTGCTGGCTTCCGGAAGTTGGGCCAAGATCCGAGTGCCGTCGACCGGCTACTATCAGCTCACCGATGCCGTGATTCGCCAGGCTGGATTCACCGACCTCAACAAGGTGCATATCTATGGCTATGGCGGCAACCTGCAGAGCGAGGCGCTCAGTCCCGACGAGCTGGTCAATGAGGACGACCTGAAGGAGGTGGAACAGTGCATTGTCGGTGGGCGCCACGTGTTCTATGCCAAAGGACCAGTGAGCTGGAGCAGTCCTACTGTAACCCAGCGCACGCGCAATCCCTATTCCGACTATGGCTATTATTTCCTCACACAGAACGATTCGGCTGTCCTGACTGTGGATTCAGCCACCTTTGTCAGCAGTCATTATCCCTCGGCCGACGATTATCATTCGCTCTATGAGGTCGACGGATTCTCGTGGTACAGTGGCGGGCGCAACATCTTCGATCCAGAAGCCCTCTACCAGGGACAGTCGAAGACCATCGTGCTCAGCAATCCCAATGGCGGCAGCGGCGAGGCCAAGGTCTACGTGCGTGTCACGTCGGGTGCGGCCTCGACTACCGATGTGGTCATCAACGGAGAGAAAAAAGGCACACTCACCATCACTGCTATGGGAACCTACGACCATGGCAAGGAAACACATGCTGAATATACGGTGGATGCCGCTTCCGTCGACTCCGTCACGCTCACCGTGGCCAGCGGCGGGCCCGTGAGGCTCGACTATGTGGCCGTGACGTGGAATTCGCCGAAGCCCTGCACCGCCATCACCAGCGCCTCGCTGCCCTTGCCGGAATATGTGTACAACATCATGAATCAGGATCATCATGCCGATAAAGAAGTGGACATGGTGATCATCATCCCCACCTCGCAGCAACTGCTTGCCCAAGCTCAGCGGCTGAAGGCCTTCCATGAGACCCACGACGGGCTGAGCGTCAGCATCATTCCTGCCGACGAGATTTTCAACGAGTTCTCAAGCGGCACGCCCGACGCCAATGCCTACCGCCGTTATCTCAAGATGCTCTACGACCGCGCCACCAGTGCCGACGACGCGCCAAAATATCTGCTGCTCTTCGGCGACTGTCTGTGGGACAACCGCATGATCACCCCGGCTGGCAAGAACCTCAATCCCGACGATTACCTGCTCTGCTGGGAGAGTGAGAATTCCTTCAGTGAGATCTACTGCTATGTGGACGACGGATTCTTCTGCCTGCTCGACGACGGTGAGGGACTCAATCCCGCCTCGCGCGACAAGCTCGACATTGCCGTTGGACGTTTCCCCGTCACCACCGACGCTGAGGCCAAAGTGATGGTGGACAAGGTCATCGCCTACGCCAATAATCTCAATGCCGGCCCCTGGGCCAACACGCTGATGTTTCTTGGCGACGACGGCAACAACAACCTCCACATGCGCGACGTCAACACAGCGGCCGAGGATATCGCCTCACTTCACCCCGGCTATGAGATCAAGAAGGTGATGTGGGATGCCTATCCGCGCCTGTCCACGTCGACGGGCTACCGCTATCCCGGTGCCTCGGCGGCCATCAAGAAGCAGCAGGCTGAGGGTGCCCTCGTCTTAGATTACGCCGGGCACGGCATCGAATACCAGATCTCCCATGAGGCCGTGCTCACGCTGAGCGACTTCAGGGAGTTCAACAATGAGAACCTGCCCTTGTGGATAACGGCCTCTTGCGACATCATGCCCTTCGACGGTACGGTTGCCACCATCGGTGAGGAGGCGGTGCTCAATGCCCACGGAGGCGCCGTGGCCTTCTACGGCACCACGCGGACGGTGTATGCCGATGCCAACAAACGGCTCAACATGGCTTTCCTCAGACGTGTGCTGAGCTTGGACGACAACGGTAGGCCTGTGACGATGGGCGAGGCACAGCGGCTGGCGAAGAACGACATGATCATCAATTCGGATGGCGACCGCACCATCAACAAGTTGCAATATTCACTCCTCGGCGACCCTGCGCTGCCGCTCAACCTGCCCACTTATACGGCCGTGGTCGACTCGATCAACGGGGAAGCCGTCGGTGGTGCCGCGCTGCCACAGCTGAAGGCCGGCGCAAGGGTAAATGTAGTGGGCCACGTAGAGAATGGAGCCGACTTCAATGGAAGCGTGTCGCTCACTGTGCGCGACAATCGGGAGCTCATCACCTGCCGTCAGCAGGAGGCTACCGCAAGGTCGGCATTTCAATACTACGACCGCCCGAAGACGCTCTTCGTGGGTACGGACAGCATCCGGGGCGGAAAGTTCAGCATGAGCTTTACTGTGCCCAAGGACATCAACTACAGCAATGAGGCGGGGCAGATGATCGTTTATGCCGTCAGCTCGGGCCGCATAGCCCACGGCTCCTGCGAGAGTTTCATTGTCGGCGGAACTGCCTTGGAAGCCACCGACTCTATCGGCCCGGAGGTATACTGCTACCTCAACACTCCAGAGTTTGTCGACGGCTCCAACGTGAACACGACACCCTATTTCGTGGCCAATATCTCCGATTCGAGCGGCATCAACACAACCGGTACGTCTATCGGTCACGACCTGCAGCTCATCATCGATGGCAGTTCGGCAATGACCTATAACCTCAACGACAACTTCAGTTATAACTTCGGCTCGCATACCACCGGTTCCACCTGGTACAGCATTCCCGCGCTGGAGCCAGGCAGGCACACTCTGCAGTTCAGAGCGTGGGACCAGTTGAACAATTCCACGACAAAGACGCTGACATTTAATGTCGTGAGAGGACTTCAGCCATCAGAGCTGAACGTGAGCACGACAGATAATCCGGCAACGACCGGCACCACATTCATCGTTGGCCACAATCTCGTAGGTTCGGCAGGCACCGTCCGCATTGAGGTGTTCGACGGCTCCGGCCGGCTGCTTTGGCAGCACAGCGAGAATACGTCGGCCACGCCGACGGCCTATACCTACTCTTGGGATTTGTGTACCGATACCGGCGCAAAGCTCCAGACGGGTGTGTATCTCTACCGCGTCAGTGTCTGCGTAGACGGTTGCGTGGAGAAGTCAAAGACCAAGAAACTCATTGTTGTTGGCAATAATTAAGGAGTTTCTGCGTTTTCCTTTCATTAGAACAATCATTTAGAGAGAATGAACAACAAAACGAAAATAGTAATTCTTGCATCTTCCTTCTCGCTCTGTGTCCTGACAGCGGACGCAGACAAGAAGGAAGATATGTTCAATCCTGTCAACACCGCCGTCACGTCTCAGACCATTGCCCCCGACGCGCGCGCCGGCTCAATGGGCGATGTGGGTGCGGCCACCGACCCCGACGTCAACTCTCAATATTGGAACCCGGCCAAGTATCCCTTCAATATCAGCCGTGCAGGTGTCTCCATCAACTACACACCGTGGCTGCGCCAACTGGTCAACGATATCGACCTGGCACAGCTTGTGGGCTACTACCGCATCGGCGACTATTCGGCGGTGTCGGCCTCGCTGCGCTATTTCTCATTGGGAGAGGTGCAGCTCTCCGAGAGCGAAAAGGCCTTAACCATCAATCCCTACGAGATGTCCCTTGATGTGGCCTACTCGCTGATGTTGAGCGAGAAGTTCTCCCTGGCGGCCGCCGTGCGCTGGATCTACTCCGATCTTACTTACGACTACACCGACCAAACCTCACCGGCCTCGGCTTTTGCAGCCGACATCGCCTGCTACTATCAGAACTATATCAATATCGGTGCGCGCGAGTGTCAGTTGGGATTGGGTATGAACATCAGCAACATCGGCTCAAAGATCACCTTTGGCGGCAGTGACCGCAGCGAGTTTATCCCGACCAACCTGCGTTTGGGTGCTTCGCTCATGATTCCTATCGACGACTACAACCGCATCTCCTTCGCTGCCGATGCCAACAAATTGTTGGTGCCTACCTATCCGCAGCAGAAAGAAGGTGAGTCGAGTGCCGACTATGATGCGCGCGTAGAGAAAGATTATTACGACGTGTCGAGTATCTCGGGTATCTTCAAGAGTTTCTCCGACGCTCCAGGTGGCTTCTCTGAAGAGTTGAAAGAGATTCAATGGAGTGTGGGTGCCGAATATGTCTACAACGACAAGTTCGCCCTGCGTGCAGGTTATCACCATGAGAGCGAGACGAAGGGCAACCGCAAGTACTTTGCAGTAGGTGCCGGATTCAAGATGAGCGTGTTTTCGCTGGATGCCGGCTATGTTATCGCAACCGCCAAGAGCAATCCCCTCGACCAGACACTGCGCTTCTCGCTGACCTTCGATATGGATGGCATCAAGGACCTTTTCAGAAGAAGATAGGTCGTTGGCTTGCCTGTTTGTCTCTTACTTACCCGAAAGTGTATACTTTTATCTAACGCAACAGATATGATCATGCAACAGCCTTCATTCCGTGTGGGCATGGGCTACGATGTCCATCGCCTCGTCAAGGACCGCCCGCTGATTTTAGGTGGCATACAGATTCCTCATACGTTGGGCCTGCTCGGCCACAGCGATGCCGATGTCCTCATCCATGCCATCTGTGATGCCCTGCTCGGTGCAGCCAACTTGCGCGACATCGGTTATCATTTTCCCGATACCAGCGAGGCTACACTCAATATGGACAGTAAGGAGATCCTTCGCCAATGTATTGAACTCATTGCCGAAAAAGGCTACCGTGTGGGAAATGTGGATGCGACAGTGTGCGCCGAGCGTCCCAAAATCAATCCCCACGTAGAAGAGATGAAAGCCTGTCTGGCCGGTGTGATGGGGTGCGACAGGGATCAGATCAGCATCAAGGCTACAACCACCGAGCATCTTGGCTTCACTGGCCGCGAGGAAGGGATCAGTGCCTATGCAGTGTGCTTGATTTACCGGGAGACATTGTAAGTCATGTAGGCGGTGTTGTGGGGGTAGGGACTTTGTAGCAGTCCTTCAGATTCTGACAGCTTACAAAGTGGATACCTTTTCATCCGTCCTTTCTTTTCGCAGGCTGTCTTGATTAGTATGGGCAGGCTTGCCCTACTCATGAAGGCCCGAACAGGAGATTCACTGTTCGGGCCTTCATGAATGGGGGCAACTTTTATCTTCTCTGTGGACTCTTCTGGTTCTTGTCTTCTCGTGCCAGCCCTGCCCTTATCCACTTGTCTTGGCGTCGGGAGGCAGTCCCTCGCCACTAACAGCTGTTTGCCGAGAAGTCATCTGCCATGCCAAAACAGCAAAAAAGCGCTGTAAGTTGTTTTCGCCCACACTTTATCAATAAGTAAAGAATCAGTGTCAAGAAAAAAGAAAATCGTCATAAAAGGGGCGTTTTGGTGTGAATTTTGTGCAATTTTCGCACGAATAATTGATTTAAATCAAGAAAGCATGTTAATAAGATGTAAAGTATGGGCAAATGTTTGGAGGGAAAGAAAAATATGTCTACCTTTGCATCGTCAAAAGATTAATAGATTGTTTAGGTTAGTAGTAATAGATTTAGGTTTTTAGTTATTAGGTTTTAAGGTAGATTAAAAGATTGTTTAACGAATTTACAGGTAACTCGGAGGCCGTGAGGCTTCCCATTACTAAGAAAGGATTTTAGTTAAACATAGGCTTTACACTGCTGCTCGCGATGAGTTGCAGTGTTTTTTTTGTATATCCCCTTTAGGTGTTGGACCGCACAGTTTTGAAGAAAGGCTCACTGTCTTTCTGCATTACTTGAAAATACGATAAAAAATCTAAATGGAATTGGCTGTTCATTTGAAAAGCCTTATCTTTGTCGCAAGAATTTGAAAGCAGAGACATTATGAAGCAGAATAGAATTAAAGCGGTCCTCGTGGCCGCAGCATTGATGATTTCCATCGGATCACAAGCGCAGAGTGCACAGGCGTTTGTCAATCGCTATAAAGCGTTTGTCAGTCAGGCTTGGCTTGACAAGCAACCTTCTGACCGCTTGATTGCTTACAATGATTCGGTATTTGACGAGCTGACCATCCAATATCATAATACTTATAAGCCGCTGATGAATGCCAACCAGATAGAGGACTATACGGAATATCGCACCCGCTACCTGCGCCAGCGTGCCAGTCGCAAGGCTACGCGGAAAGCCGACAGCACCAGTGACAAGGTGCAGAGCAGCGGCAGCAAAGTGGGAGCCAAGGTGAATGGCTTTTTCCGTGGGTTGTTTTCCGGAAAGAAATAGGGTGAGTTGAGACCAAAATGTTTGATGCCTTGCAGGATTCGTCAGTCAGACTGGCCCTGCAAGGCATCAAGCGTATAGATATAGATATGTTTTTTTAGAACTTTCAGACCGTCAGGAGGCCATGGCTATCTTTGATGGCATGGAATCCTCGGGTTCCGGCTCGCGCACACCCATTCGGGCTTCGACGACATTCACTACGTAGTCGCCGAGTTTCTCGCATTCCTGGATCAAGTCCATAAACATCGTGCCGATGCCGTAGTCGTACTCGTGGTTGTTGACAGCATTGATGTTCTCTGTTCTCAGCTGATTCCGATAGCTGTTGATTTCCTTTTCGATATTGAACGAACGGTTGACATCACCTGCTTCTCGCCGGTTGGTGAGGAGGGAGTTCATCTGTGTCAGGGCATCGTCGGTGAGTTCAAACATTTGGTGAATCTCGTCGTACTGGTGCTCAACAAAGTCTTCCTTGCCTTTGCGTTTGCGGTTGATGGTGCGTGCCATGTTGAAGCAGCTGTCGCCAATGCTCTCAATTTCGGAGATTTCACGAAGCATGGCGCGTATCTTGCCTTTCGTGTCGTCGCTGAGGTGAGCATCGCTCACTTGGTCAAGATAGCGGGCAATCTCTATTTCCATCTTGTCGCTGATGCCTTCGTATTTCTCTATTCGGGCGAATATCTTGGTAAATTTTTGCTCATCTTTTTCCTGCAGCAGTTCGCGCACCATGCCAAACATGCGCTGGATTCGTTCGCCGAAACTCTGAATCTCTTTCTGAGCTTCCAGCACAGAGAGTTCCGGAGTCTTCATGATGCCCACCTGGATGAAGCGCAGGCGGAAGTCGTCGTCCTCGGCATTGGCCTTAGGCTTGATGAAGTAGCACACGGCTTTTTCCAACTGTGGGATAAACCAGATGAGTACGCCTGTATTGATGACGTTGAAGCAGGTGTGGAAGGCGGCTAACACGATGGGCAGCAGCTTGGCCTTCTGTGCCGTGGTATAGCCTGTGCCGGTGGGGTCGTAGCCCACGAGCGAGCAGACGAAATTGACGAAGGGATAGAACAGACAGAGCACCCAAATCACACCGAACACATTGAACAGCAAGTGAGCCAAGGCCGCGCGGCGGGCCTGCGTGTTGGCGCCAAGGGCAGCGAGGTTGGCCGTGGCCGTCGTGCCGATGTTCTCTCCCAACACCAGCGCAATGCCAAGATAGATTGGCAGGACGCCCGTGGAGCAAAGCAGGATGGTGATGGCCATCACGGCGGCAGAACTTTGCACGATGCAGGTGATGGCGGTGCCGATCAGGACGAAAGCGATGATGGACCAATGGCTGTTGACGTCGAACGAGGAGAAGAAAGCCATTGCCTCAGGATTGTGTTCGAGGTCGAGTTCCTTTCCGGCGGTGCTGAGGAGCACCAGGGCGAAAAACAAGAAGGCTATGCCGAAAAGGAAATCGCCGAAATAGCGCTTGCTCTTGCTGTAGATGAGGATGATGCCGAGGAAGAATGCGGGGAAGACCACCACGGTGAGGTCTACGTTGTAGCCTAACGACATGATCCAGGCGGTGAGTGTCGTGCCGATGTTGGCACCCATGATGACCGAAATGGCTTGGGCCAGGGTCAGGAGTCCGGCATTGACAAAACTCACGGTCATCACGGTGGTTGCCGATGAGGATTGCACGGCACAGGTAATGAAAGTACCCGTAAGCATGCCTGTGAAACGGTTGGTTGTCATTGCGGCCAGGATATGCCGCAGTTGTGATCCGGCCATCTTTTGCAGGGCTTCGCTCATGATCTTCATTCCGTAGATCAATAGGGCAAGCGATCCCAATATCTTGCAGAAGATAAGCAGATAAGTGCTCGTTGTCATATAGTTGTGTTGTATTCGATATTACAATTGTGTTGCAAATATACGAAAAAAAAGAATATCTTTAGCTTTCATACTTGGTTTTTTTTGTGGCAGTTGCTTTGATTCCTTTTTCTGATGGATTGTTTTCATGGGGAAAGAGGGTGCTGTCGGTATTATCCTGAGCGAGTCTTGTCTATTTATTGTGATGCCTTTTCGGCGTTTTTTCCTTGGCTGTGGGAGCAGTTCTTTGGGGTATGGAGCCGGTGCCCATGCCGATGATGGATGGCGCAGATGTGCTGAGGCGATGAGGCACTCCTGGGGAAGGGCTTGGCTGCAGGCTGTTTTCGATCGTTTTGGGCATGAAAAGGTTCTTTTTTCGGAATTTTCACAGAAATGTCTGATGTTTTTTGCCTGATGTTGCAGGATTTTTGCTACCTTTACCCGACCTTTATCATCGGCGAAGGAGCCGAGGAAAAATTAAAGAAAAATGGCTATGAACGCAAAAGAAGTACAGATACGTTGTAAGAACAACGGTCAGACCCTGTCGGTGCCGACGGGCAGCACGCTCTCAGAGGCATTTAAGACCAGTGGGCTCGAAATGACTTTTGGGCCGATTTGTGCCAAGGTAAACAATAAGGTGGAGGGTCTGCACTATCGTCTCTACCACAACAAAGACGTGGAGTTTCTTGATATGAGGGAGGATTCGGGCATGCGTTGCTATACGCGATCGCTATTCTTTGTCTTGTGCAAGGCCGTCCACGACCTTTATCCCCATTCGGAAGTGATCATCGACATTCCGGTGTCCAACGGCTACTATGTGGACTTGGAGCTGGGACATGCTGTGACTTTGGAGGACGTTGATGCCGTACGCCGCCGTATGCAGGAAATCATCGATGCCCACATACCCATCACGCGCCACGAGGTGCCCACCGAGGAGGCCGTGAAGATGTTTCGCGAGAAGGGCGATGAGGCCAAAGTCAAACTCCTTTCCAGTTACGGACAACTCTACACCACCTATTATCAGATCGACGACTATGTGGACTATTATTATGGATCGCTTCTGACCAACACGAAGAAGTTGTATCTTTTTGGCGTGGAGAAATATTTCGACGGAATGCTGCTCCGCATTCCCGACAAGAAGAATCCGGCCGTTTTGCCCGAGATGACCCATCAGGACAAGATGTTTGAGATCTTCAAGGAGCACCACCGATGGCAGCGCATTATGGGCGTGCGCACTGTGGGCGACTTCAACAAGTTTGTTGAACACGGTCATGCCACCGACCTCATCAACATCAGCGAGGCCCTGCAGGAGAAGAAAATCGCTACGATAGCCGACGAGATCGCCAATCGCAAGAATGTGAAGCTCGTGCTGTTGGCAGGGCCTTCAAGCTCGGGAAAGACCACGACCTGCAAGCGCCTCTCGATACAGCTCATGACCAACGGACTGAAGCCATTGCAGATTTCGCTCGACGACTACTTTGTCGACCGTGAGCATACGCCGAAGGACGAGAATGGGGAATACGACTATGAGAGCATCTACGCCCTGAACCTCAAGCTCATCAACGAGCAATTCAACGCGCTCTTCAGGGGCGAGGAAGTGGAGTTGCCGAAGTATAACTTCCAGACGGGCGTGAGCGAGAAAAGCGGTAAGAAACTGAAGATGAATCCGGACAACGTGCTCGTCGTAGAAGGCATTCACGCGCTGAACCCCGAGTTGACCTCGCAGATACCGGACAATCAGATTTTCCGTGTCTACGTTTCGGCGCTGACCACCATTCTGCTCGACGACCACAACTATATCCCAACGACCGACAACCGTCTGCTCCGCCGCATTATCCGCGATTACAAATATCGTGGCGTGAACGCCCAGGAGACCATCCACCGCTGGCCTTCGGTGCGCAAGGGGGAGAACAAGTGGATATTCCCGTTCCAGGAGAATGCCGATGCCGTATTCAACAGCGCGATGCTTTTCGAGCTGGCCGTGATCAAGCAGCAGGCCGAGCCGCTGTTGGAGCAGGTGCCCGAAAGCTGTGAGGAGTATTCGGAGGCTTATCGACTGCTGAAATTCCTGAAATACATCAAGCCCATTCCCTATCGCGACGTACCGCCGACGAGTCTGCTGCGGGAGTTCTTGGGAGGAAGCTCATTTAAATATTGATTCTCAGGCACACACGCAAAGCAGGGCGCATATTGAAAAATATGCGCCCTGCTTTGCGTGTGTGCGGATGGGAGGAAAAACTGCGGCAGGCCGTTATCGGGCAACGTATTTCTTTCCGCCCCTGATATATAGGCAGTTGGGCTGCTGCCCAACTGCCCTGCCCGAGAAATCGTAGCAGCAGTTGTTGCCGGCGCCACGGGGCGCAGTGGTGGCTGAATGGATGGCCGTGGGATCGCCGACAAAGTTTTTCAGCTCACTCAGCGAGCTGTAGGCCCGGCCTGTCTGGTTGTCGAAGAGCGTGCTGTTGTACCAGCCCGATGTCACGGCGTTCTGCCAGTCAATGCCGTATTCGTTGGCTTCGGGCCACCACCAGAAGAGTCCCGTCACGTTGGCGTGCCGGTTGAGCGTGGCGATGAGGTCGTCGGTGAAGTTCTTCTGTCCCTCGTCGGTATAGGGATAGGTGGATGAGAAGTCGTAGGTGGAGCCGCTGATGGCCCAGTGGGCGGGATAACCCGTCTCGACAATCATGATTTTCTTTTCGCTGTAGCTGTTCTCCACTTGTGAGAGGGTGGAAGAGAGTGTGGTGAGCGAGCCGTGGAAATAAGGATAGTAGCTCAGTCCCAACACGTCGTAGTCAACGCCGGCCTTCTGCATGCGGCTCATGAAGTCGAGCAATACCGTCGGGTCGCAACTTCGCTCGGAGTGGAGGATGACCTTAGCATCGGGGCAAACCTCGCGGCAGGCTTTTGTGGCCTGGCGGAGCAGGGTGGTGAAGCGTGTCCAGTTGGCTGCGGGACTGTTGGTGTAGCAACGGTTGTCCTGGGTGCCGCGTGCGCCCCAGAGCATGCCAAAGGATATCTCGTTGCCCGTCTGAATGTAGTCTGGGGTGGCACCGGCGTCTTTCAATTGCTGCAAGGCGTCTTTGGTGTATTCGTAAAGTTGGTTTCCCAGGCTGTTGTCGCCGAGCAATTGCCAGTCGGCAGGAGTCCATTGCTTGGCGGGGTCGGCCCATGTGTCGGAATAGTGGAAGTCGAGGATGAGCTTGAAGCCCTCATCCTTGATGCGCTTGGCCAGCGGCTTCACGTAGTCTAAGTTTTGCACCACGCCTTGCCTCTTCTCCTCCTCGGTGGCGTTGGCGGGATCGACGAAGAGACGCACGCGCATGGCGTTCCACCCCTGTTCTTTCAAGAAGGGCAGCAGGGATGGGATGGCATTGCCATAGTGGTCAAAGTATTGTGCACCCTTTTCTTCGTAGGAGGGCAGGAGAGAGATGTCGCCGCCCGCGAGTTTTTGGGCGGAGGAAGTGAGGGCGAATGCCGAGAGCAGCGTCGCCAAGAGGTAATGGAATGTTTTCATTTCGGGTTGTATTTTGTTTTGCTCACAAAATTACAGTTTTTCGGTCAGAGTGCAAAACATTTGTCATTCATAATTCATAAATATGGCTGCGCGCCCCAGTATCATGTTGTTCCACGCCCTGTAGCTATTCAGTTCCCCACGGGGGCCTTTCCCTGAGCAAATCGGGAAATGTAATATAGTAACGTATTGCAGAGCATCCCCCTCTCGCTCTATCCTCGGTCATTTTTCTCAACGAATGAAACGAATCGAATACACATTCGAGGAATTCTTCGTTGAAGAACTTTATTTTTATTATGCAAGCGACATTCGCTGAACAGTTACCTCGCCCCACATGGCAATGATGCATTCTCTGTAAAAATCAAAGCGAATGATGATGATCGTGGCGACCGCCGCGGTCTTGTGTGGCTACTGCTGCAGCGTCGTGAGGCTTCCGCCGCAGCGTCGTGAGGCTTCCGCCGCATCATCGTGTGACTACTGCCGCAGCGTGGTGTGGCGACCGCCGCATCATCGTGTGGCTTCCGCCGCAGCGTTTGACTACTTTAAGCCTTATTTTTAATGTTGGTTGACCCGGTTAAACATTACTTTTATATTTGGTTGATACATGTGCGGCTTAGTCACGTTTATGGTTGTAGTTTAACGCTTTGGTTGAAATGAATAGTTGTCAACAAAACGGCCGGTGCAGTTTACCCTGCACCGGCCGAAACTCTTATCATGGATTTTGTATAATTGGTTGCGCGAATCCGCAACTCCTGACTATAATTACTTTTTCTCGCCCCCGATGAATTTCACGCAGATGGCACCGATAATCAGGAAGATACCGGATACGATCATCATGTCGCTTTGGTGGCTGCCTACGAGTGTAAGGAAGAGACCGCCACAGAGAGCGGCGACGATTTGCGGCACGCAGATCGTGCCGTTGAAGAGTCCTAAGTAAGCACCCATGTGACCGTAGCCCTGCAGGGCGTTGGTGACGAAGGTGAAGGGCATGGCAAGCATGGCGGCCCAGCCGCAGCCGATGAGCAGATAGGGGATAAACTGCAGATACTGGTTGTGGAGGAATGGGATGATGGCGAAGCCGATACCGCCGATGATAAGGCTCACGGCGTAGGCCAACTTGGTATTCTTGAACTGAGGCAGTGCTGCAGCCCAGATGACGCTGCCCACGGCCTGCACGGCGAAGAGCACGCCTACCCAGTTGCCGGCCTCCTGGAACTCAGCCGACTTCGGGTCGGTGACATTCCAAACGGTTTCGGCAATGGCACCCGTGGAGTAGTTCCACATGTAGAGGAAGGCCGCCCAGCAGAAGAATTGCACCAGTCCCACCTTCCAGAAGGTTGCGGGAGCGTTTTTCAGCAGCACGAGCCAATTGGCCGAGTCCTTCTCCTTGTCTTCCACCTCTTGCTTCACGCCGTTGTATTCAGCGTATTCCTTAGGATTCCACTCGTGCACCTTCAGTGTGGTGTAGATGACGCAGAGAATGAGAATGGCCGCGCCCACATAGAACGACCAGATGACCGAGTCGGGGACAACGCCCTTCGGAGCTACATTGCTGATGCCCAGGAAAGTGAAAATGAAGGGAAAAAGATAGCCGGCCACACTGCCCGCGTTGCAGAGAAACGACTGGATGGAGTAGGCTCTGGCCTTCTGCTCCTCGTTGACCATGTCGCCCACAAGCATCTTGAAGGGCTGCATGGCCATGTTGATGTTGGTGTCGAGAAACATCAGAGCGATGAGTCCGAACGTCATGGCCCCGCTGACGGTGAGTCCGAGCGAGCCCGCGTTGGGCAGCAGGCACATCACGAGCACTGCCACGGTGGCTCCAATGAAGAGGTAGGGGATGCGCCGTCCGCCGTGCCACCAGGTCTTGTCGGAGAGCGAGCCCACGATGGGCTGCACGATGATGCCCATGAGCGGTGGGAGGATCCAGAAATAGCTGAGGTTGTGGGGGTCGGCACCGAGTGTGGCGAAAATGCGTGAGATGTTTGCGCTCTGAAGCGCGTAGGCGATTTGCACGCCGAAGAATCCGAAGCTCAGATTCCACAGCGACCAGAAATCGAGAAAAGGCTTCTTTTTTAATTCTTTATTCATGTTGTGTCCTGTTTTATTTGCTGTTGATGGTGTTGTGCATAATCCATTGCAATAGGCGGAAAGCAGTCTGTTCCCTTTGCCATAGTGCGTTATGCATTATCTTGTAGTCCCGCGGATGATGAGCTTTGTTCTGACCACGCGGCGTTCCACCTTGTCGAGAGGGGAGAGTCCCTCTACCTTATTAATAAGAATGTTGGCGGCCTCTTCGCCCACTCGTCTTCCGCGCTGCTCCACGGTGGTGAGCATAGGGTCGCAGGCGATGGCTCGCTCGCCGTTGGTGAATCCGCAGATACTCACGTCGTCGGGCACACGGTAGCCCATGCGCTTCACCGTTTGCAGGATGCCGATGGCCGTGTCGTCGTTGACGGCGAAGAAAGCATCGGGTCGTGGCTCCATCTCCATGATGGCGGGTGTGATGATCTCAGCGTTGTCGCGGTTGTCGCAGATGCGCACGTTCTCCTTGTGCACCTCCATCCCGTATTTCATCAGAGCGTCGTGGTAGCCGTTGAAGCGGTTCTTGGAGATCTCCATTGTCACCGGTGAGTTGTAGAACATAATGTTGTGGCAACCCGTCTCGATGAGGTGCTGCACGGCAGTGAAGGCGCCCATGTAGTCGTCCACCACCACGCGCGAGGCCTCCACGCCTGTGCAAATGCGGTCGTAGAATACCAAGGGAATCCCGTTTTGCATCAGTTTCTTGAAGTGGTCGTATTGTTGGGTGTTTTTAGCCTGTGACACAATGACGCCACAGACCTTGTTTTTATAGAACGCCTCACAGATTTTCTTTTCGCGCTCAAATCGCTCGTTGCTCTGCGCCACCACCACAAGGTATCCTCTGGAATAGGCTTCCTCCTCAATGCCGCTGAGGATGGTGGAAAAATAGAAGTGGGGAAGCTGCGGCAGGATGACGCCGATGAGCTTGGTAGATTTAACGCGGGCGTGTCGCAACTGCTCGCCGATGACGTTGGGGAAGAAATTATTTTCTTGAGCATAAGTCTGTATTTCCTTGCGACGCTCCTTGCTGATACGAGGGTTGTCGCTCAGCGCGCGCGATACGGTCGCGACCGATACGCCGAAGTGTTCGGCAATGTCGCGCATAGTGATGTTCTGTGGCGTTTTGGTAGGTTGATCGTTCATCGTTGTTGACAACGTTACTGGTGTGTCAGGCCTTTTTAGTTTTTGATGTTGCAAAAGTAGTGAAAGATTCTATTTCCCCTATATTATAATAAGGTGTAAGTGAAATTCATTCAGTGCAAACGTTTGCATTAACTGTATAACGGATTTTTCATGATTTTAATCTTTATTGTTGCAAATAAAGCTAAATTTGCAACCGAAATAGAACGGGTTCGTGAGCGGACTACCTGCCGCCTGCCCAACCTGGAAGAAAACCAATAGCCTTAGCCTTTGATGCACCCCTCCTTGAACCGTGCGTTGAGGCCGTAGAAGCGAAAGTTGAACTTAATGACACATAAAATCTCTTAAAAACAAGTACAATGATGAAGCAGGTAAAATTTAGAATGCCTCTAAGGATGCTCGCGCTGTTGTGCGTGATCTTCCTTTCAGCAACAGCCTTTGCACAGAACATCACTGTCAAAGGTAACGTTAAGGACGCTACCGGCGAGCCGATCATTGGTGCCACAGTCCGCGCAGCCGGACAGGATGGTGGCGTCATTACCGACTTTGACGGTAACTTCACGCTGAGCGTTAAGCAAGGCACCCAGCTGACCGTATCCTATATCGGATACCAAGATCAGAAGGTGGCTGCTGCTCCCCAGTTGAGCATCACCTTGCAGGACGCCTCCCAAAACCTTAACGAAGTTGTGGTGATTGGTTATGGTGTGGCCAAGAAATCAGATTTGACTGGTTCTGTGGCTGCTCTGCGCCCTGACTCTAAGAACAAGGGCGTGGTGGTGAACCCGCAGGATATGCTGGAAGGAAAGGTCGCCGGCGTGTCGGTAACCAGCGATGGTGGTACTCCTGGTGGCGGCTCAAGTATTCGTATCCGTGGTGGCTCGTCACTCAATGCCAGCAACGACCCTCTGATTGTGGTGGATAACGTACCCTTGGATAATAATGGTGTCAAGGGTGTAGCCAACATCCTCTCTACCATTAACCCACAGGATATTGAGAGCTTCAACGTGTTGAAGGATGCATCTGCCACTGCTATCTATGGTTCACGTGGTTCAAACGGTGTCATCATCATCACCACGAAGAAAGGCCACAAGGGTGGCGTGAAAGTTTCTTACAACGGCAGCATGACGCTGGGCTGGAAGAAGAAGACTGTCGACGTGCTCGATGGCGATGAGTTCCGTCAGCTTATTAAGTCCAAGTGGGGTGAGAACTCCAATGCCTATGCCGCTCTCGGTACCGCTAATACCGACTGGCAGGATCTGATCTATCGCACCTCCATCAGCCAGGATCACGGTGTGACCGTGTCCGGTTCGGCAGGTGACTTCCTCCCTTATCGTGTGTCTGTTGGCTATACCGATGAACAAGGTATCTTGAAGACTTCAGACTTCAAGCGTGTGACTGGTTCGCTGACCTTGAGCCCGTCTTTGCTTGACAATCACTTGAACATCAACGTCAACGCCAAGGGCATGTATGCTCACTCTCGTTTTGCCAATACCGACGCTGTGGGTGCTGCCATCAACATGGACCCGACGCAAGATCCTTATAAATATACCTCACGTTGGTATACCGACGATTCGTTCTACAACAATGCAGACGGTACGGCCAATGTGTATGCTGGTGCTCTGTCACAGACGATGCACAACCTGGGTGGCTACTTCGAGTGGCTGAAGGCTGGTAACTATGGTGATCCCACATGGCCGTACACTTGGAATGAACTTTCCACCAAGAACCCACTGGCCGTGCTCAACGAGCGCAATGATGTAGCTAACAGCCGTGAGTTTATCGGCAGTGCTGACATCGACTATAAGGTGCATGGATTCGAAGATCTTCGCCTGCACGCAACACTCGGTGCTGATGTGGCTAAAGGTAAGCAGGTTACGGTCAACTCTCCTGCTTATCCTGACAATACCTACAACTACTATGGTTATCATGGAAGTGAGTCGATTCTTAAGCGTAACCTCTCGCTGAGTGCTTATGCACAGTACTACCACGACTTTAACGACAAGGCTAAGAATCACTTCGATATCATGGGCGGTTACGAGTACCAGCATTTCTGGAAGGGTACCGACAATAACTATCGTGGTTACTATCCCGGCACGAATAATGACGAGAGCCTCCGTGGTAAGGCTTACAACGAGACTTACAAATGGTATCGTACAGAGAACTATCTGGTTTCTTTCTTCGGCCGTGCTAACTGGAGCTTGATGGACCGCTACTATGTGACCGCTACGGTGCGTGATGATGGTTCTTCTCGTTTCAAGGACCACTGGGCTGTATTCCCCTCGTTCGCTTTTATGTGGAAAGTGAAAGAAGAGAACAATCTGAAGGATATCAAGTGGCTGTCCGACTTGAAGCTCCGTCTGGGCTGGGGTCAGACTGGTCAGCAAGATGTGAACAATGACTACGCTTGGATTCCAACCTATACCAAGAACATCGACAAGAACACTCTCTATCCTGCAGCAGACGACGGTACTTTGTATCGTCCCGATAACTACACTCCGAAACTGAAATGGGAGACCACAACTACCTATAATATAGGTGTTGACTGGGGTTTGCTTGACCAGCGCCTCTCGGGTAGCGTTGACTGGTACTATCGTAAAACTGAGGACCTGCTCAACTTTGCTCCTACAAAAGCCCTTTCCGCATACCGCAACCAGGCTTGGCAGAACATTGGCTCGTTGCGCAACATGGGTGTTGAGACCACTATCAGTTGGAAGGTCATTCGCTCGAAAGACTGGTACTGGACGTTGGATTACAACTTCACTTACAACAGCAATAAGATTACAGACTTGTCGGGTGCTACCAGCGACGGTGCTCCTGTTGCCAACACTGGCATCAAGATTGGTACCGATAAGTACCTTGAATACCAGCAGGTGGGTCATCCTATGAACTCTTACTGGGTATTCCAGCAGGCTTATGACAAGAATGGCAAGGCCATTGAGGGTGCTGTCGTCGACCGTAATGGCGATGGACAGATTACCAACGACGACCGCTACTTCTACAAGAGCCCTGCTGCTCCTGTCACCATGGGCTTGGCTTCACGCCTGGAGTACAAGAACTGGGACTTCAGCTTCTCACTCCGTGCTAACCTCGGTAACTATGTATACGATGCTATCAGCCAGGGCTTCCACAATGTCAGCCCCAATGCGCTGTGGGCTTCTACCAACTTCCTGACCAACAAGACAGCATCTGCTGTTGCTGACAACTGGGCTACTGATGAAACATCGTCTACCCTCACTGACCGTTGGGTCCATAATGCTTCATTCCTGAAGTGTGACAACATCACCTTGGGCTATAGCTTTGAGAACCTCTTTAAGTGTGCCAAGTATCATGGCATTAGCGGACGTGCTTATGTGACCGCATCTAATGTGTTCACTATCACTAACTACGATGGTATTGATCCTGAAGTGTTCAATGGTTACGACAACAATGTCTATCCGCGTCCCTTCTCACTCATCGTCGGTCTGAATCTTAACTTCTAAAATTTCATAGGACATATCATTATGAAAACCAATATAAGTAAATTCGTAATAATGGCAGCCGTCGCTTGCCTGGGCTTCACCTCCTGCACCGGCGACTTGGATGTAAAGCCGATCGATCCTAACATGACGACGGAAGTGACACCCTCCGGCCTTTTCAATAAGTGTTATGCCAACCTGGCCATGGCCGGCAACGGCCGGGGTGATGATCCCTGCGATATCGATGGCTTGGATGGCGGTACCTCTGGTTTCATTCGCCAGTACTGGAACTCCAACGAGCTCACTACTGATGAGGCCATTTGCCACTGGGGCGACGATGGTATCGAGCAGTTCTGCTATAATACTTACGATTCCAACCACCCGATGCTCAATGGTTACTACGCTCGTCTGACCACTGGTATCAGCTACTGTAACCAGTATCTCAACACCTTTGCCGATCAAGATGCTACAATGACGGCTGAGATTCGTCTGGTACGTGCCTTGGAATATTATATGCTGATGGATGCCTTTGGCAACATTCCTTTCAGCACAACCCTGTCTGAACCTATCCGCATGACTCGTCAGGAGGCTTACAACTGGATTGAGAAGGAGTTGCTTGAACTCGAGCCTAACCTCTCCGACGCTAAGCCCAAGACGGACGCAGACCTCAACAACTACTGCCGTCTTGACAAGGCTGCTTGCTGGATGCTGCTTTCCCGCCTGTATCTCAATGCAGAGGTCTACACAGGCACGGCTCAGTGGGCCAAGGCTGCTGAGTATGCAAAGAAGGTGATGGATTCTTCTTACAAGCTCAACACCAAAGGCTCTGGCAAGTGGAGCGCTTACCAGATGCTCTTCATGGGTGACAATGGTTCTACCAGCGCTGCACAGGAAGGTGTATGGCGTATCTATCAGGACGGTGTTTCTACAACCTCTTGGGCAGGCTCACTCTTCCTCATGGCTTCTACCTTCGATGGTAACATACATGCTGATTGCAGCGGTACTTATCCTACCGCCACCAACGGTACGGGTCAGACCTGGGGTGGTAACCGTGCCCGCAAGGACCTCGTGGAGAAGTTCTTCCCCAACGATGACGCTCCTAACGTGGCCTGCACTGATATGCCGGCTGCCGCTGGCGACGACCGCGCTATCTTCGATGGCTTAGGACGTACCTTAGATAATGGTAATGGCTTCAAAGGTACTTTCACTGATGGTTTTGCTGTGGCTAAGTTCAACAATTTCAAGACCGACAACAGCGTCGGTAAAGATGCTAACTTCCCAGAGACCGACTTTTTCCTCTTCCGTGTGGCTGAAGCTTACCTCACTTACGCTGAGGCTACAGCCCGTATGAACGGTGGCGCAACAACCGCAGAGGGAACAGCTGCTATCAATGCGCTGCGTGCTCGTGCTCACGCTTCACAGAGAGCAGGCTACAGTCTGTCCGATATCTGCGACGAGTGGAGCCGTGAGTTCTACTTTGAAGGCCTTCGCCGACCCACCCTCATCCGTTTCGGACGCTTCGGTGGTAACAACAACTACAACTGGAGTTATAAGGGCGGTGTGAAGAATGGCCGTAACTTCGATGCTAAACGTAACATTTTCGCCATCCCTGCAGCTCAGGTGACTGGTGCTATCACGCAGAATCCTGGATATTAATATGAAATTAAGGCGGACGGGATGCTTCCCGTCTGCCTAATGAATCAAGTATTATTAAGATAAGACAATGAAAAATATATTTAAACTATCAGCTATCCTGCTCTGCGGCCTGGCCGTCTTCGCTTCCTGCGATGACGATAGGGATAACAACCCTACGCTGCAGACTCCGACAACGTTTAAGCTAAACACACCCGTCTATTCGGAGACCAACGTAGACCTGCGCTCGACCACCAGCTTGTCTTTCTCTTGGTCGCAGCCTGCCTACGGATTCCCAGTGGCTGCCAACTATGAGATGCAGTTCTCTCCCGAGAACAAGTGGACGGTTTCTGTTGATCAGGCCTTGGCCGATGAAAGTGGAAACCTCGTGCCTACCTATGGCAGTGCTGGCGGTCTGCGCTCTGTGGTGAACGCCTCGGTATTGGCCAACGACATTGCTACAGTGCTGGAGCGTTGTGAGAAATGGGATGTGAACGAAGTTCCTGACAGCCAGACGGTCTACGCTCGTTGTATGGCTGTTTATGCAGGCGATACCATCTATTCCAACACGGTTTCCTTCACAGTCACTCCTTATTATATCAGACTGAAGAGTGCTGATCCTAACTACTGGTATCTGATTGGTAGTTGCATCGGTGATGGCAAGTGGACGAATACCGCGGATGCTGTCGGCACAAGTGTTATTCCTCTCTATCCTATCACGGGTGAGTCGTATGATGCCAAGACGGGTGATGGTGTCCTTTCATGGACCGGTTACCTCACTACAGACGGCTTCAAGATGGTACACGTTCTGGGTAGCTGGGATGAGCAGGCTGGTTCTAAAGATGGCGGTATTGAGCTCTCTTGGAACGATGGTGGCTCTTCTAATATCTGTGTGCCTGAGAACGGTATCTATACCGTGAAGCTTAACACCAAGACGTTGGAGTGCAGCATCGAGAAGTACACGGGTACCGTAAATATTTTCGCCACAATGTTTATTACTGGTGATTTTGATTCTTGGGCCGTTGCTACGGGCATGAATCCCTTCTCTACCTATGCTGGCGCACAGAATCACGACTGGGTATATGACTTAACCGTTTCTGCCGACGGTGGCGTGAAGTTCACTTCCGATAACTCTTGGAACTTCAACTGGGGCTCTACAGAGTTCCCACGTGGTACGGGTCTTGCCGGTGGCAGTAACATTCCTGCTAAGGCTGGTTCTTACAAGGTGCTCTTCAACGACATCACGGGTCAGTACAACTTCATCGAGAAATAATTAATTCTTAATTGGCACGGCATTCCCAATGCCGTGCCTTGAAAACCGAACAAAATGAAAAAGAGTATATTGTTTTTAGGACTTGCAGCTGCTTTGGCCAGCTGTAGTTCCGGCGAATACGAAGAATGGGCTGATTCTCAGAGCACCGCACAGGAGAATGCTAAGACTGTGGCTTTTTCGGCCACTGCGGGTACACCCATTGACTTCAATAATGTGACCACAGACTCTGTGCAGCTCTTCGTGCCTACGGCCAAGGCAACTGACGAAATCATTTCGCAGAGCCTTTTTGCAACGCTTTCCAATGCAGACGGCAGCGCCAAAACTGTGCTACCAGCCAGCGTTGATGGTATGGTGAGTGCCGAAGAACTGAAGCAGGCTGTTCAGAACCTCTATGGCCTGTCGGGTACTGTTCATGAGATTCCCACTGTCGTTACCGATACCATTAAGGTGGGTACGGTTGGCTTCGTGCGTACCGCAAATGTAACCACTACTGTCAACCTTGTTGCTCCTCAGTTTAAAGAGTTCTTCTATGAGATTGGCGGAGAAAGTGGATGGACTGTCTCACACGCATTGCGTTCACCCAACTTTGATGGTCAATATGAAGGCTGGTACTACTTGAATGGTGAGTTCAAGTTCAAGCCCAATGCAGACAACTGGGATAACGACTATGAGTACAACGGCGATGGCAAGATTGCTGACAACGGTGGCAGCAATATTCCTGATCCGGGTGCAGGCTTCTACCGTATCAACGTTGATCTTAGTGCAGGAACTTATCAGTTGGCTAAGGTTGAGTACATGAGCATTATTGGTTCTGTCTTAGATGCCAACTGGTCGGTAGATGGCGACATGACTTACAACACCGCAGATGGTTGCTGGGAGTGGACTGGTAAAATGGCCGCTGGTGAGTTCAAGATTCGTATGAACCATGCTTGGGACATCTCTTGGGGTGGCACGAATAGTGGTACCGACTATGCCAACCTTACATACAACAATGGTAATAACCTCACCGTCGCTGAGGCAGGTACCTATAAGGTGCAGTTCTACCTCACCTATGAGGGCAACAATAAAGTTGTGATCACCAAACAGTAAGTTTTTACCGCTTACATCCTTTGTATGAGAAGTGAGGGCAGTTCCTTTGTGGGCTGCCCTCTTTTTGTGTGTCGGGCATAACACTAACCTAACTGGTTCAAATCCAGTCGCGGGTCAGTTATCGACAAGTGAAGTGAATGACAAGTCGTTGTTGATCATTACAAGAATAAAGCAGGTCAATAGCGAGACTAACGAGTCTACGGATAGTAATGGGGAGAGATTCTCGTATCGCTCTATTGCATAACTTCTAACTCCTAACTATTATCTTCTTGTGATTACTCATGCCGGGCGGTAGTTGCAATCCCGCTGGCCTCCATATGCAATCCCACGGGCCCCCATATGCAATCCGATGGGCTGGCTTATGGGAGACGGCATGATTTGGCGTATTTTATGATATTATAATGCCGTCCCCGGGCGTCTCTTAGCCCTTGACGGAGATTGGAAAAAATGGGCTACGGGCTATTCCTGTATGGTTGTAATAGGTTTTGCGCATAGCCGCATGATAAAATTCTTAAAAACAAAGGATTTGTGGATTATATTCATTATCTTTGCCCGACAAAGATTCTTTGGCAAATATGATGGAATAAATATAATAATAAAAACCATTAAAACTATGTAGAAATATTTACTTATTTTAAATTATTCTTCTTATCTTTGCGATATGAAGAGTGCTAAAGTGTTAAAGATATTGCATGTATCGCGCCAAACGCTCGTGCAGTACGTGAAGAAAAAAGATATAAGAGTCGTAAAGTTGCCAAAC
>ONYL01000031.1 GCA_900322035.1 uncultured Prevotella sp. | reverse complement strand
GATGGAGACCCCGAAGAACAGGTTGTCGGGCAACTGGATGACGGTGTCGACAAAGTTGTTGCGTATCAGATAGCTTCTGATCTTCTGCTCGGCGCCCCCGCGGTAGAGCACGCCGGGGAACTCCACGATGGCCGCCGTGCCATCGGTGGCGAGCCACGAGAGCATGTGCATGGTGAAGGCCAGGTCGGCCTTGCTCTCCGGTGCCAGGACCCCGGCAGGGGCAAAACGCTCATCGTTGATGAGGATGGGATTCGACTTCCCCGCCCACCTGATGCTGTAAGGGGGATTGGACACGATGGCGTCGAAAGGCTCATAGTCCCAGTGCCTGGGGTCGGTGAGGGTGTCGCCGAGCTGAATGTCGAACTTGTCGAAGCCCATGCCGTGCAGGAACATGTTGATGCGGCAGAGGTTGTAGGTCGTGGGGTTGATCTCCTGACCATAGAGCGGCGGACAGTCGTCGCCCATGATCTTCTTAAACTGCAGCAGCAGCGAGCCGGATCCGCAGGCGGGGTCGTAGGCTTTCCTTATCTTCGCCTTGTCGCCGATGGCTATCTTCGCCAGCAGCCGGCTCACCTCCTGAGGCGTGAAGAACTCACCGCCGCTCTTCCCCGCATTGCTGGCATACATCGTCATCAGAAACTCGTAGGCATCGCCAAAGGTGTCGTTGACCGTCTGGTCGAAGGCACTGCCGAGGTTGAGGTCGGCGATGGCATTGAGGATCTTCACTAACTTCTCATTGCGCTGCGCCACGGTGTTGCCGAGCTTCGGGCTGTTGGTGTCGACATCGGAGAAGAGCCCTTTGATGTCCTGCTCAGAGTCACTGCCGTTGGCTGAGTTCTCGATATGAGCGAAGATGTTGCCCAGCGTGATGTTGAGGTTCTCGTCCTGCGCCGCACGCTGCTGCACGTTCGTGAAGAGCTCCGAGGGCAGGATGAAATAGCCTATCTCGCTGACCATCTGCGAGCGCGCCACGTCAGCCTCGTCGTCAGCCATACGGGTATAGTCGAAGGTCCCGCCCTCGGCAGCCTCGACGAGCGCGTTGGCACGTTGGGTGATATTCTCCGAGATGAAGCGGTAGAAGAGCATGCCAAGGACGTAGCTCTTGAAGTCCCAGCCGTCGACACTTCCCCGCAAGTCGTTGGCGATTCTCCATATCGTCTTATGGAGTTCGGCGCGTTCCTGTTCTTTCGTCATGGTTTGAGTCTTGCTATTTTTGTTGCAAAAATACAAAAAATCCCATGTAACTCAATAAAGTTACACAGGATTTTATCTTTATGCTATGCTAATACATGGTTGCCCAATTTCGATTCCTCCCCTTTTCGTAAAAACAGAGAGAGGATGTCTTAGTCTTTGTCCAATTCCTTCCTCATGGCTCTGCCGATGGCGTTCCAGTAAGGCAGTCGCTTGAGGGTGCTGCGTACCGGCTGCACATGCCAGAGCATGAGCAAGAGCATGAAGGCACAGCCTATCAGACACGTGACGCCATAGAGCTGTTTGATGCCCATGAGCATACTGTCGAACACGGTGAAGGGCAGGCCGCTGACGAGGTTGTCGGCGACATGGCGGCGCAACGAGAAGCCGTAGAGACCGCCGCCGATGGCACTGACCAGTCCGTTCCTCACGAACCCGGCGATCGTCAGTCCCATGAAAAAATGCTGGAAAGGCATGAGCTCCTCTAAGTAGAGCGTCAGCGTGGTGAAGAAGATGGCGTAGCCGAAGGTGCGGATGAAGGTGGGGAAGATCAGTCGCTCGAAGTTCAGGGTCGGTGTGATGTAGAAATACATGCAGACCTGATACACCAACAGAAAGCCGAAGCCGATGGTCAGCAGGCGCGTGTAGGGCAGCCGGAGCATCTTCATCCACCACAGACAGAAAAGGCATCCCGTCATGCTGCCGATGATGGCCACGATGTTCTGTATGGACGTCGTCATCATGCCCCAGTGCATGAGGGCACCGGTATAGACGCTCTCCAAGGATGTTGATGTGGAGTTCATCAGCTCTGCCACGCCAAGATAGCCACCACCTTTCACTTCCCTGATGACAGCCTGATGATACGCTACTTCAAATCGCATACGGGGCTGACGCCCGTTCAGTACAGGCGGTTGACGCATTCGCATTAACGATCCTTGTTATAGCGTGCGTTTACGAAATCTGCTCAAATACGCTGTGATGTACCTGTCTTGTGCCAGAAGTCACGATTGTCCCGTGGTTGTAAAACGAATGTCCCGCGACAGCGAAGCATGTTTTTCGCGGGCTTGAGGGTAACGGTACCGTCCTCTAAGACGAAGGCGGGGATACCGATGTCGCCAATCTCCTTGGAATGGTCGAACGCAGCGCTCTTGTCGCGAAGCCGCATGAAGGCTCCCATATATCTCACGTTCTCACCGATGTCGATGACTTTGAATCGCTTGTCGCCCTTGACCTGCTCGTCAACATAAGCGCAATAGGGACAGGTGGGCATGCCATAAATCTTAATCATAATCTATATTCATTAAGGTGAATTTATTGATGCGAACTTATTTAGTTCGTAAGTACAAAGATAATTCTTTTCCCCCAACAAATACGAAAGGTGAACCGTTTTTATGATTTAATAGTCTATTTTATAGCTAATAGGGACTGCGGTATATCCCCGTAGTCCCTATTTTGGTTACGATATTACCAATATTTCTATGAAATTTTCACTACCGACTTCACGATGTCAGCCTTGTCGTTGACACTGCGGTCCATTGCGTTTTGGATGTCGTCAAAGTCGAAGATATTAGTGACGACGCCTTTCACGTTAACCTTCCCTGTGGCAACGGCCTCGATGGCCATGGGATAGATGTGGCGGTAGCGGAACACGCTCTTGAAAGTCAGTTCCTTGTCGAGAATCTTACTGACGGGCAGTGTCTCTTCTCCCGAAGCCGGATAGCCGACAAAGACGATGGTGGCACCTTTGCGTGAGATGTCGACAGCCTGTCGAGTGCATATCTCCTGTCCACTGGTCTCTATGCAGAGGTCTACCCCCCGACCGTCGGTGAGCGCGTTGATACGGTCCAGCACGTTTTCCTTCTTGGAGTTGATGACCACAGTGGCTCCGAGCTCCTTTGCCTTCTCTAAACGCTTGTCCATGACATCGACGACATATACCCTGCCGACGCCCTCGGCCTTGAGGGCCATCATCGACATCAATCCTATGCACCCGGCACCAAAGACTACCGCTGTCTGACCGATGTGTGCTCCGCCCTGGTTGGCAGCATGGAAGCCGACGGCCAAGGGTTCTATGAGCGCGCCTTCCATCGTGTCGACATTGTCGGGGAGCTTGAAGCAGAGGTCTGCCTCATGGGCGACATACTCTTGAAAGACACCGTCGACAGGCGGCGTGGCGAAAAAGATGACATCATTGCAGAGGTTGTAGTTTCCGGTACGGCAGGCCTCGCAATGGCCACAGGTCTTGCCTGGCTCCAAGGCCACGCGGTCACCAACTTTCAGATGGCGTACGTTCTTTCCCACCTCAACAACAGTGCCGCCGGGTTCATGACCGAGAACAAAGGGTGGCTTGACAACATAGTCGCCGATAGCCCCGTGCTCATAATAGTGGATGTCGGAGCCACAGATGCCCACGTATTCAAGTTTGACGAGCACTTCATCGTCTTTGGGCTGAGGAATAGGACGTGTTGTAAAGCCCATTTTACCAATGCCGAGCATAACGGCAACTTTCATGTTTCCTTCCATAGTGTTATGTTTTAATAATTAGATGTTATGATCTATTCGTGATTTTTTCTCTGTTGCAGTTCACTGAAAATCTTATCGTACGTCTTGCGGTTGAGCTTGTAGAAGAGCAATACAAATCCAGTGAGAACCCATAGTACGCCGGGAATAGTGCTGAAGCAGTGGTGGATAATATTGAGGACCTCCTGGTTCTGCACGGTGTTGGCGACATATCCTGCGTCGGCAATAGCCCATGCCAGTAACGCTGTGCCTATTGCCATGCCAATCTTGTTGCCCAACGATACAAAGGCATATTGGAAGCCATCGTTGCGGATACCTGTCTTCCACTCGCCGTACTCCACGCAGTCGGGGATGATGGCATAGATGGCGGTATTGAATCCGGAGAAGAAGAACTGGGTCAGTATGGCGAAGAGGTAGAACATCACCGGTGAGGAGTTGGGACTAAAGAAATAGAGCATGAATGTGGCTATACCCGTGCAGAAAGAAAAGAAGGCTGCTGCCCATCCCTTATTGTTAAGTTTCTCGAAGACCCATACAAAGCTTGCCGCCCCGATGATTGAGGGGATGATGATGGCGAGCGAATAGGTGGAGAAAAGGTTGGAATCACCTTCTACATATTTGAAATAATACACCAAGTCAGCATTGCGCCCGTAGTTGATGATTCCGAAGAGCAGCTGTCCGGCCAGTGCGAGCAGATACGGAGTGTTCTGCTTGGCTGCACTCAGCTGAGTGCGTACAGGAATTTTCTGTTTCTTGGGTATTGCCACGACCTCTTTCGTATTGGCGAAACAGAAGATATGGCAGGCGGCGAAGATGCAGCCATAGAGGATGGCAACCAGCAGAAAGCCGGTCTTGATATCATCACCGCCGAAGAAATGAATGAGAGGGATCGTGATGATATTGATGATGCCGATGGCTGTCATGGCACTGACAGAGCGAAAGGTATTGATTTGAGCCCGCTCATCGATATTCTGTGTCATGGCACCACATAGCGTGCCATAAGGAATGTTCACACAAGTATATCCTAAAACGAGGACGCAGTAGGTTACTGACATATAGATGATTTTAGCCGTATTGCTCCATTCAGGATGCGCCCAGAAGGTCAACACCAGAACAAAGGCCGTCAGAGGAGACGCTATCAGCAGCCAAGGGCGGAACCGGCCCCAGCGTGTATGGGTGCGGTCGCTGAGCTCGCCGATGACAGGATCATTGATGGCGTCCCAGAAACGACTGATAAGCATCAGTACCGATACGGCACCCATGCTGATACCAAAGGCATCGGTATAGAAAATCATGAGAAAGTTGCCGACAAACATCCAGCTGAAGTTGCAACCTACATCTCCCATGCCATAGGCAAACTTGCTCAGCAAGGGAAGGCGTCCTGATGGTGAACTATTTTTCATATTGGTTTCTTGGTTTAGTTTTTGGTTTATGCTGCAAAGTTATCTCCTTTTATGCATGGTGAAAAAGAAAATCATCAGACTTTTTCCGCAACCGTTCCCGCAACCGATTGCGATAAGCGCAATCGGTTGCGGAGTATGCTGCTGTTTCATTTAATTCTTCCAAATGTTTTGCAGAACCATTAAATATAGTAACTTTGCAACATCAATCTATTTTTAAGCGCATCATGAGATATGTTACCATTTCAGATATCGCCAAGGCTTTGAATCTCTCCAAGTCTACTGTATCACGGGCATTGCACGGTGATTTCATGAATGTCAGCGAGGAGACTCGCGACCTTGTCCAGCGCACGGCGATGGAGATGGGGTTTCGTCCCAATCTCTCAGCAGCCAATCTGCGCTCGAGAAGTACCCATGTCATAGGGATCGTTATTCCCGAGATAGAGACGTCTTTCTATCCGAAGGTGATAGAGACGGCGCAGGCTCGGCGGAAGACGTTAGGCTACCGTGTCGTCTTTGCACAGAGCAACGAAAATGCCAGGGACGAGCTGGATAATCTGAACATGATGATAGACAATCATGTAGACGGTATCTTGCTCAGCGTCTGTGACGGAGCTAAAAACAAAACTTTCTATGAGTCGCTGATAGCGCGGGGGCTGCCTTTGGTGTTGTTCGACCGTCATGTCGATGACATCGGAGTCCCTCAGGTCCTTAGCGACGACTACAATTCCTCTTTCTTTCTCGCTGAGGAACTTATCAGACGGGGGTGTACCCGGATTGTACATATGCGTGGACCTGCGGGAATCAGCAATTCCTTGGACAGGTTGAATGGCTACCGTGATGCACTTGCCAAATGGCATATTCCCTATCGGGCAGAATTGGTTGTGGAAGGTGGTGTGAGTTTTCGTGACGGTGAGATGACAGCCCTTGCTTTGCTTGACAGCGGCGTTGCTTTTGATGGCGTTCATGCTTTCACGGAGATGTCGTTATTGGGGGCGAAAAGTATTATCCAGCAACGGGGAAAGAGAATTCCGCAAGACATTCTTGTGGCTTGTCTCTCGGGAACAAACCTCTGTAAAATGGTTTATCCGAAGATTACGGCTGTGGAGCAGGACGCTGAAGGTATTGCTAATAAGGCCGTTGATCTCCTGGTCAGGCTTCTTTCTGGAAAGGATGTGCCCTGTGCGCCTGTCTATCTCTCTGCCCAGCGTATAGATAGGGAATCGACGATGGCACGGCCGGCATCTTAGTGGCCAAGGTTGGATTCAGCGGCGACAAAGTCTATCTCTCCAATATCTACGCCAACACCAGCAGCTGCGTGGTAGGCACACGGCAGGGCAACACCGTCAACTTTCCCTCGGGACAATATTTAGGAGCTAACAGCTATTACAAGTCTCATCTCTACTTTATGGGAGTGACACCCTGTACAGTCTACGATCCTGTGTATGAGGAGACCTACACTGACGGGACGATAAAAAACACGAAACTGATCAAGCACTGATCGCCTGCCAAGACAACGAGGCTGGATTCCACCATTGGAATTCAGCCTCGTTTTCACTTTATAGGTTCATCATTCCCTTAAAGAGGGTCGTTCATTCACCAAAATCTGTGTATTCATGCGAGCTCCCATATGCCTCCCCGTCTGCCCCCATATGCCTCCCCGCCAGCCCCCATATGCCTCCCCGCGGGAACTCACTTGAGGGCTGCCACCATCAGCCAAATCAATGTCCACCAGACTTCATCACATCTTTGGTTGGATGAAGTGTCATCATTGATTATCAGTTAGTTATAAGGTTATAAGCTTATTTCAGCAATTGATGGTGACGCAATTACGAATTATGGAATGATATCCCTCCTTAACAGCCCGGCAGACAGTCAATGTCTTTGTCCTGTCTCATATTGCCTTGCCATCTCCAGATGATACGAAGCAGAAAATCATGTACAGGCTTACGCTCCATGGGGAGCTAAAGTCTGTATGTGACTATTTTCCAAAAACTTATTCTCGATTAGGGTGACGCATTGACGAAGTCAGGAAATGTCCACAGATATGTCTGCCCCGGTGAGGTACGCATGGCAGAGACTCTGATCGAAAAAACAGAAAGCCGCAGAAAATGACGTGCATCTTCTGCGGCTTTCTCTAATCAACATGATTTTCAGGCCATATCAGCCAAGAAGTCGGGGGATTATTTCTTCTGCTTGTCTTTCTTGCTCCAGTATTTGGCGCCTTTTTCCTTCAGTTTTTTGGTGAAGGCGGCCGACTCTGCATCCACCAGGGCCTCTTCTTCGGGTGAGGCAAAGGCATGACGGTAGCCGTGCTGCACGTTCCAGTAGCCCCGTGTGAAGTCGGGAACCTCTACGGGCATGTTGCCGTAGTTCATCGAGAGCGAGCCAAGCTCTGCCAGACAGCACCACTCAGCCAAGTCGTAGACGTCGATATCCAAAGGCAGTCCGTGCTGCAGGCAGTAGACCAGACGGCTGTCCATGATGAAGTCCATGCCGCCATGGCCGCCCACCTGCTTGGCCTTCGCCTCATATTTGGCCACGATGGGACTCTCATATTTCTTCACCAAGGCATCCTTATCGGCTTCGGGCATATAGGCATGACCCGAGAGATCATCGGCTGATGGGGTCACACCGGCAGCCTTCATCTCTGCGCCCGAGAGCGCGTAGCCCTCCACAGGATATTTGTTGGCAAATCCCTTTGTACCCACCAACTGGTACATACGGTTGTAGGGTTCGGGTGTCATCGTGTTGTGCTGCACCTCGATCATCTTGCCGTTCGCCGTGCGGATGAGGGTCACGGTGTGGTCGCCGTTGGCAAACTGTTCGCATTTCTGTCCCGACATTTTCTCCACCCATGCCTTTCCGTTGATCGACTTGGTGTCCATGGCCACAAGCGTCTCCATGCGGTCGCCACGGTGGATGTCGAGCACCTGGGCGATAGGACCAAGTCCATGGGTGGCATAAACGTCACCACGATACTTCTGATTGTAGTCCAAGCGCCATCCCAACTTGTCGTTGGCATCCTTCTTCCAGTAGGCGTCCCAGAAGGGAGAGAGGTCGTGGCGGTAGGCACCGGAGACATATTCCACCTCGCCAAACACACCATGCTGTGCCATATTGAGCGAGTTGAGTTCGAAGAAGTCGTAGCAGCAGTTCTCGAGCATCATACAATGGAGGCGCTTGGCCTCTGCAAGGTTGATGAGTGCCCATATCTCGTGGAGATTCATGGCTGAAGGCACTTCTATGGCCACATTCTTACCATGCTCCAAGGCATACTTGGCCACGGGGAAGTGGTGGAGCCAGTCGGTGGCAATATACACCAAATCGATGTCATTGCGCTCGCAAAGCTTCTTGTAGCCCTCCTCGCCGTAGTAGATGTCGGCTGCAGGCAAACTGGCCTTGCGCAGAATCTCGTTGCAGGCCTCAGCACGATCTTTCTCATAGTCGCAGAGGGCCATGATCTGCGTACCATTGATGTAGGTCCACCGCTCAACAGCTCCGGGCCCCCGCATGCCCAGACCCACGAATCCCACGCGCACGACTTTTAGTTTAGGCGTAGTGAGGTTCAGAGCGTTCTGCTGTCCGGCAGGGCGTTGCGGGACTTCGGTGACAATGGTTGCATTCTCAATTTTGTAGGGCCAGTTGAAGGCATCCTGTGCTTGCAGACTGATGGAGCACAGCATCATCATCAAGAGGCTGGCCATCATTTTTAGTTTGGTTCTGTTCATCGGTTTTTGGATTTGATGCCACAAAGGTAAAAAAAATAATGCACAGTGCATAACACATGATGCAAAATTTTGGACGCCCGCCACAGGTTGAATCGTTAATTCATTATAAATAGACGGGCCTTTTGTTTGTTGTCTGCGATGTTTGATTTATCTTTGTGATGATAATGATAAAACAATTAATGACAGCTATGTTGCTCATTCTTACTATGACCAGCATGGCACAAAACACAGAAAGAAAAATGAAGACGGTTTATGATTTCAGCCTTAAGGACAAGCAAGGCAACGAAGTGAGTCTGGAACAGTATAAGGGCAAGGTGCTGCTCATCGTCAACACCGCCACAGGTTGTGGTTTCACACCTCAGTATGAAGATTTGGAAGCCATGTATCACAAATTGCAGAGCAAGGGTTTGGAGATCCTCGATATCCCCTGCAACCAGTTTGGTCATCAGGCTCCCGGCTCAGACGAGGAAATCAAGGAGTTCTGCACCGTCAAGTTTGGTGCCGACTTCCCCCAGTTCAAGAAGAGCGATGTCAATGGTGCCAACGAGTTGCCCCTCTACACATGGCTGAAGAGTGAGAAGCCCTGCTTAGGTGGGTACGATGAGAAACTGGCAGCCGTGATGGAGAAGCTCTACAATGAAGCCAATCCCGAGCCCCGAAAGAAAGACGATATCCAGTGGAACTTCACGAAGTTTCTCATCAATCGCGACGGTCAGGTCATCGCACGCTTCGAGCCTGTTGTGGATATGAAAGAAGTGGAGAAACAAGTTGAAGCTGCGCTCTAACCAATTCATAATTCATAATTTTTGGCTCGCGCGACCCTGATTAATGCATATGCATTATTATCGCTCCGCATGGCAATTATGCATTACAAGGGCATCATGGCATTGATGAGTCTGACCTCAAGATATTTGGGGAAGTCATCGGCCATGATGTCTTTTTCTTCCAATAATCCTTTGTCGATGAGCGACTGGCGCATGGTGCCCTTCAAGAGCGGATGGGCAGGCGTTACCCATCTGTTGCCATCGAAGAGGGCGATATTGGAATAAGAGGTATCGGTAAGACGGCCATTTTTAACAATGATAATCTCGTCGGCATCGCCTTTCTGGAGGAGGAGGCGGGAGAGTTGGCTGCGGTCAGCACTTTTATAAGCATAGTCGATATTGTCACAAGTGATGAGCCTCAACGACTTTATGTTCCGCCTATGATACGCCTCCTTGCGTATCAGCCCAATTCCTTCGCCGTCGTATTCGATATGGACTTTCCATACCGTATCGACTGGCCATAGCATCGCTGACAGGACATCCCTCAATATCGGTTTGGGAGCTGAGGGGAAAAAATTGTCCATCGTTCTCTCCAACCGTTGCTGATGATAGGGCAAGTTGCAAACAATGCCCTTCTCTACCCGAATAGTCTCAACGAAAGGGTACATAAGTTTTTTCGATAATTTCCTGATATTCTTTTTTCCAATCGCTTTTGGCCGTGATGCCACCACCAGCCTTAAAGTAGAGCTGACCTTTCTCCTTATCGATGAAGCGGATCAACACACAACTGTCCAACTCCCCATCGGCGCAAACTCCGGCCACCCCAGTATAAAAACCTCTGTCGTAGCCTTCGGCTTCACGGATGATCTCCACCGTCTTAGGCTTTGGAGCCCCAGTGATGGAACCGGCGGGAAGCTGTGCCATCAAGATATCGCCAATATGATGGCGATAGTCGTCGGGAAGGTCACCCACGATTTCAGAACTGGTCTGAAGGATATCCCCGCAGTTGGTGTGCAGCCGTTCCACATAACGGTAGCGGGCCACGTGAACATGGCTGGCCACCTGGCTCAAGTCGTTGCGTATCAAGTCGACAATCGTAGCATGTTCGGCGGCCTCCTTCTCGTCGGCCATCAGAGTAGCCTCAGCTTGTGGCACGTCGCAGCTGATGGTACCTTTCATGGGGAAACTTCTGATCTGGCCATGATCCATCTTGACAAAGATCTCGGGCGAGAAACAGACAAACGAATCATGGAGCAGCAACCGATAACGAGCTTTACTGCGAAAGAAGACCTCCTTGAAGGACAGGCTGGTGGTCAAGGGGATTCTACAAGTGAGATTAGCCAAGTAGCTGTTTCCCGCCAACATGTTCCGTTGGACGATGTCAAACCTTCGGTGATAGTCCTCTGGTGTGGGCGGATGAGGCTCCCAAACAAAATCTTTGGGATCAACAGGGGTTTCGTCCACATTTCTTCCACCGGGGAAAATGAAGGCCAACTCACGGGGATCGAGTTCGTCGACAAAAGAGACCAGAAATCGGTCGCCAGAGAAGTCGGAGAGGAAGAAAAAAGGCCTTGCCCCACTCCCCCACCGGTTTAGGGTAGCCTTGGCCGTTTCGGCATCAATCCATTCCATTGTCGGTCGGTTCCTCCTTTTTCCATTCTTCCCACTCCTTCATGGCAGCCTTCCAGTCGGTAGCCTCTCCGCTGTCCACGGCTTTCTCCTCCCGTGCAGCCTCATCACGCGCCTTGTCACGGGCACGCTTGGCTTTCATAGCCTCAATGGTAGCATCATCGAGGATGACTATCGCACCGCGCCTGATGGCCTGTTCCAAGTCCTCCTCACCAAAAGCCTTGCCCGCCTCGTTGAAATCCGAGATGTTGAACTCGAAGTTCACGCGCAGTTCGTGACGAATGAGTTTCTGTTTGCTCCGATTGGCCGAGTTCTTGAGTCGAAGGAGCTTTTTGATCTGTTCGATCTCCTGCTTCGCGTATTTATTTCTTCCCATATTGAATATAGAATCTGCGTGCAAAGATATAAAAATGTTGGGGATTCCGCTCACATACGGAAAAAGAATTTGAAAAACCCGATCAGAAGCCATTATAAATGGGTAAGGCCCGCAGATAACGCCAATAACGGGCTGTGCCCCAAATATCCATTGTCCGATTCATGATCGGTTCATGGATATTTAGGGCACAGCGGTGGGAAAAAATCTCATGGATGTCTACTTGTCCAAGTCGTAGGCGGTTTCGAGTGCAAGTTTCATCATTGTGCGGAACGACTGCTGGCGCTCCTCGGCCGAGAGCTTTTGAGTAGATACGAAGGAGTCGCTGATAGTCAGCAGGCAGGCGGCATTCTTGTGCAGGTAGTTGGCATTGTGGAAAAGGGCAAAGCTCTCCATTTCTACGCATTCTCCACCGCTGCGCTGGGCGATCTGCTCAAAAGTCTCACCGTTGGGATCGGTGTAGAACACATCGGAAGAATGTACCCGGCATGTCTTTACGTTGATGCCCAAAGCGGCACCCTTGGCCAGAATGGCATCGTTCAAGTCCTTGCTGGGATAGTTTACCTTTTCCTTGTAACCACTGTGGGTCAGCGCATACGACGAATCACTGTAGGCGCTGTCGGCCAGCACGACATCAAGGATGTTGAGACGTGGCGAGTAACTTCCTGCAGAACCGATGCGGATGATGTTCTCCACGTCGTATTCTGTGTAGAGTTCGTAGGAATAGATGCCGATGCTGGGCATACCCATTCCACTGGCTTGAATGCTGACAGGCACGCCTTTGTAGCGGCCGGTATAGCCTAAACAGTTTCTAACAGAGTTGACGAGCTTGACATCGGTCAGAAAGTTCTCTGCTACGTATTGAGCCCTCAATGGGTCGCCGGGCATGAGTACGGTTTTTGCATAAGCCCCTTTGGGTGCGTTGTTGTGTGGTGTTGACATTGTTGTTTCTTATTTTTTAGGATGATATTTGGTGCAAAGTTAACGAAAATCATGAAAGTGCCAATGATCCGTTCCGATATTCTTTCTCGCATTTACGCCTGCGCACCATGCAGGATGCTGGGATCGAAGGCACTTGTATTTTTTACACCTGTATAGAGCATCAGTTCGGACAGTTCCTCGTCCATGCGCTTCAGTTTTTCCACAACGCCTGCCGTCCCTTCTTTCAGCAGAGGAGCCAAAATGCCCCGCCCCACGGCAACGGCGTCAGCGCCCAGGCCCAAAGCCTTGTAGGCATCGTAACCCGTATTGATACCGCAATCCACGAATATCAACATGCCAGATCCTTTCAAGACCTCCTTGATTTTGGACAGCAGGCTCAAGGGCGGCACGGCAAAGGGCAGGCGTCCGTGATGGTGGGAGACCACAATGGCCTTGCAGCCTGCCTCTAAGCATTTCAAGGCGTCCTGCACGGAGAGCACTCCCTTCGCTACAAAAGGTAAGGGGGTGGAGGCTACATACTTTTTCAGGTCGTCCAACATCACTGGTCCCAAGGGCATCCCGTCGACAATGTCGTAGCGGCCGTCCTTGCCCACCACATGATCGATGTCTATCCCAACAGCGACAGCACCCATCTTGCGGGCGTGCTCCATCTGTGAAAGAATCAGTTCGTGGTGGGCAAAAGGCTTGATGATGCGCACCGTATCAGCACCTACGGAAGCTATTCCGTCATAGACTTCGTCCGGTTCCATTCCTACCCAGTTCAGCCTGTTCAACGCTTTGGCGGCCTCGGCGTATTCGTTCATTGGTTTTCGGCCGTCCTTGCCCACCTTGTTCAAGTGGGAGAAGGCCGGCATCATGATGGGCGAAGCATATTTCCGGCCGAAGAGTGTCTTCGACAAATCGGGAGTCACAGAGTCGATGACGCGCATCTCCACCGTGATGCTGTCGAGAAAGCGTCGGTTGATGAGGTTGGCGTCGTCGGCTCTGCCACTGGTCACCGGTATCAGTCCGGCAGGTCCAGGCCACGGACTTTTTGTGTGTTCTTTGTCTTCCATATCTTTACTTTATTTGTATCTGTTGTAAAAGTAATCATTTTATTCGAGAAAAACAAAAAATAAGTTGAATTCATGGTGAATTTCAGAGCCTCCACAAGGGATGAAATCCGGATCACTAAAAATGGTTCACTGGATTTTTTCTGACTTCGCCAATGCGTCACCCCTAACAACGCTCCCGCTGATTTCGCAGATGGCGCAGATTTTCTATTCGGATGCTATTATGTATAGTGCATGAATGCACTTGAGATCTGCGTAATCAGCGTAATCAGCGTGAGAAAAAATATTCTGCGTGGATATTTTCACGAAGATTTCACTGATCTCGCAGATTTTCTATTCAGATGCTATTATGTATAGCATGAATGCACTTGAGATCTGCGTAATCAGCGTAATCAGCGTGAGAAAAAATATTCTGCGTGGATATTTTCACGCAGGTTTCACTGATACCGCAGATTTTCTATTCAGATGCTATTATGTATAGTGCATGAATGCACTTGAGATCTGCGTAATCTGCGTAATCAGCGTGGAAAAAAATATTCAGCGTGGATATTTTCACGCAGATTTCGCTGATCTCGCAGATTCCATCAGTCCCCTTTCCTCTTTTAGAAAAACAAGATCTGCGTAATTAGCGTTATCTGCGAGCCAGACTCTATCCATCAATCTCTCGCTGATTCCAATGATGCCGCAAAAGTTAGTGTTAGCATGTGTAGTTGCTATTTTAAAAATCTGCTGTGTCAAAGAAACGATGATGAAAAAAACTTCAGTTGGATACACTGCTGACTTTCAGCCTTTTGTTGGGCGATATTGATAAAACCTATCGCCTGATAGTTTTTATCTGTTGCCGGTGCAGGACGATCATGCTACCTTTGCAGCCGTAAAAATCACCCCACAACAAGTAAAACTAACAATTAAAAAAAATAAGATTATGGAATCAATCATCAATCGTCACGCACCCGAGTTCACCGTTCAGGCCTATCAGAACGGCAGCTTCAAGACCGTCAGCAACAAAGACATCGAAGGCAAGTGGGCACTTTTCTTCTTCTATCCTGCCGACTTCACCTTTGTCTGCCCCACAGAGTTGGAAGATCTCCAGAGCAAGTATGCTGAGTTGCAGTCGATGGGAGTAGAGGTGTTTGGTGTCAGCACCGACAGCCATTTCGTCCACAAGGCATGGCACGACACATCCGAGCGCATCGCCAAGTTGCAGTATGCCATGCTTGCCGATCCGTTGGCCGTGCTCTCACGTGGTTTCGGTGTATACAAGGAGGACGAGGGCGTGGCCTATCGTGGCACATTCCTGGTCAACCCCGAGGGACTGGTGAAGTTGGCCGAGATTCAGGATAACAGCATCGGCCGCAACGCCGACGAGCTGGTGCGCAAGGTACACGCCGCACAGTATGTGGCCAGCCACAACGGTGAGGTTTGCCCGGCAAAATGGCAGGAGGGTGAAGAAACACTCAAACCCAGTATCGACCTCGTAGGAAAACTCTAAGCCAATGATCGATCAGCAGGTAATCCATCAAGTGAAAGGGGTGTTAGCCAATCTCAGCACCCCTTTTACCTTTATAGTTGAGCGCAACCCAAATGATGCCAAGGCTGCCGACAACTCTCAATTTGTTGAAGACGTGGCCTCATGCAGTCCGCTTCTCTCAGTGGAATATCGCGATGGGAACGACTTCCGATTCTCCGTGCTGCACAATGGCGAGCCTACGGGCATCTCGTTTCGTGGCATACCCAACGGTCATGAGTTCACCTCGCTGCTCTTGGTGCTACTCAATGGCGACGGACAGGGGCGCAATCTGCCCGACGCAGCCCTCACCCAGCGCATCAAAGCCCTCAAGGGAGACATCCGTCTGAGGACCTACGTATCGTTGACCTGTACCAACTGTCCCGATGTGGTACAGGCGCTCAACGTCATGGCACTTCTCAATCCCGCCATCAGCCACGAGACGATTGACGGTGCTGTGTGCCAGGATGAGGTGGAGCAGCTCAATATCCAAGCCGTGCCGGCTGTTTATTTGGGCGACGAGCTGCTTCACGTGGGGCGTGGCACCTTAGGCGGTTTGCTCGAGGAATTGGAAGATCATTTGGGAGTAGAGGCGGCAAGTGGAGAACATTCCGAAACGCACAGCGCCGACTTGCTGGTTCTTGGCGGTGGCCCGGCCGGTGCGGCAGCAGCCATCTATGCAGCCCGCAAAGGGCAGCGAGTGGCACTTGTGGCCCAGCGCATCGGCGGACAGGTGAACGATACCACGGGAATCGAAAATATCATATCCGTTCCCATGACCACAGGGGCGCAACTTGCTTCCGACCTTTCAACCCACCTCAGCAAGTATCCCATCGGCATCTACACCAACCGTCGCATCACGGCTGTAGATTTCACAGGGCCGACGAAGCGTGTGGAGACGCGCGGCGGAGAAGCTTTCACGGCTCCACAGGTGATTATCGCCACAGGTGCCGGCTGGCGACGGTTAGGATTGGCCGAAGAAGAGAAGTATATCGGGCATGGCATCCATTTCTGTCCTCATTGCGACGGACCCTTTTATAAAGGTAAGGACGTGGCGGTCATCGGTGGCGGCAACAGTGGCATTGAAGCAGCCATCGATTTGGCGGGAATCTGCCGACACGTCACCGTGTTTGAGTTTGCCGACAAACTGAAAGCCGACGACGTATTGCAACAGAAGCTGCGCGGCCTGCCCAATGTCGACATCTTCTTGAACAGTCAGACGGTCGGACTCCAGGGTGACGGCACACGGCTGACAGGGATTGACGTGCGCGACCTCCACAGCGAGGAGCAACGCCACGTGACGCTCGACGGTGTGTTTCTTCAGATCGGTCTGAAGCCCAACAGCGAGGTGTTTAAGGGGGCTGTGGAACAGACTCCTCGTGGAGAAATTGTTGTCGACGACCGCAACCGCACTTCCGCAAAAGGCGTCTACGCCGCGGGCGATGTGACGACCACTCCCTTCAAGCAGATCATGATAGCCATGGGCGAAGGTGCAAAAGCTGCCTTGGCTGCCTTTGAAGACCGGCTATATCAGTCGTCCTGAGTGATGGACGAATATCGACAAAGAGAAGAAAGTCTCCCGCCTTATTTGACATCGCCAACGCTGCCGGTACGCTTGAGAACGCCCCACGATTGCAGCTCACCCTTGATGGCCTTGAGATAACTCTTGAAGAGTACGACATACATGATCCAACGGTAGCATAACCTTTGGGGGATAATCCAGAAGAGCACCCACAGCCGCTCATGTTCATGAAGGTAGGCCATGATGGAAATGCTGGCATCGACAAGCAGGAAGATCACATAATAGAGCAACACCTTGGCGACATTACCCGAGAACAGTCCCACCACCATCAGCACGTCGGCAATCGGCGAGAACGTGGGAATGATGAACTGGAACAACAGCATGTTGGGCAAAGCCCACATGCCCAGTCCCCGGTATTTGGGACGGAACATGGCCGCCCGGTTTTTCCAGAAGGTTTGCATGATGCCAAAGCACCAGCGTGTGCGCTGTTTGATAAATTGTCCCAACTTCTCGGGGGCTTCGGTGAGGGCGATGGCACCATTCTCATTCTCCACCTTATAACCGGCCTTGTTGACACGGATAGTCAGGTCGCAGTCTTCGGCAAGGGTGTCGGTGGTGAGTCCGCCGGCATCGATGATGGCCTTGCGGCGGAATGCGCCAATGGCCCCGGGCACAACTGTGATGGCATTGATGGCGGCATAGGCCATGCGGTCGAAGTTCTGGCTCGTGGTGTATTCTATGGCCTGCCACTTGGTGAGCATGTTCACCTGGTTGCCCACCTTCACGCTGCCGGCTACAGCTCCTACGCGTCCTTCCTTATCGGCAAAGAAGTGGCGCATAAGCATCGAGACGGCATTGCTCTTCAACTTGGTATCGGCATCGATGCAGACCACAAACTCGGCGTCGGTATGGGCTATGCCGAAGTTGAGCGCAGAAGCCTTGCCGCCGTTGGGCTTAGTGTAGATGTGTATCTTCTCATTCGTGCCGAGAGCTTCTTTCATCTTATCATAGGTATTGTCCTTGCTGCCGTCATCAACAAACACGATGTCGAAGTTGGGATAATCCTGATGGAGCAGGTTCTTCACCGACGGCACAGCATCCACCTCCTCGTTGTAGGCAGGCACGATAATGGTCACCTTCGGCTGCTGCCTGGGAACATCGCGCAGCGCAGCCTCCAGCCTGCGCTCTTGCCTGCGCTCCTTCACGACAAGTACATACATGAACACCAGTCTTCCCCCACCCAACACGAGGAAGATGACGAAGAGGGCTGTAATGAAATTGCCGGCTGCGTAGAGTCCTTCGGCAAGCGTGAGGTTGGCCTGCATGGCATAGTATTCCTTGCCCTTGGGCACAGAGGGCATCAGCTGGCTCTTGCTTCTGCCCAAATATTGGTCGAGAGTGATGAAGCGGTATCCTCTCTGTTGCAGGTATTCTATGATGAGCGGCAACGCTTTCACTGTTTCTTTTCGCGTCTCACCACCAGCGTCATGCAACAGGATGATATGCCCATTGCCATGTTCCACGCCTTTGATGACTCTCTCAAAGATGGTCTGCGCCTTCACGCCGGGTTGCCAGTCCTCGGGATCGATAGACTCACCCACATCCATGAAGTTTTGTTTTTTGGCCTCCACAAGCGGCACGATCTCATCGTTACCCGATGGGTCGCTGTCGGCATTGTAGGGCGCACGGAATAGGATCGTACTGCGCCCGGTGATGCACTCCACGAGCATTCGCGTCAGCCTGAGCTCCATGAAGGTGCGCTGGGGGGAGTTCTCGGCCACATTGTGATGGGTGAAGGTGTGGTCACCGATGAGGTTGCCGTCTTCATAGACTTTCTTCACCAAGGGAAGATTCTTCTCCATCATCAGTCCCACCATGAAGAAAGCCGCATGAATATGGTGATCCTTGAGAATGCGCAGCACCTGTGGGGTCCAACGTGCGTCGGGCCCGTCGTCGAAAGTGAGCAGCAGTTCTTTGGGACCGCACGTACCGTGCTTCTCCAGTTCATATGACGTGGGAATACGGGTGTAGGTCTCGTTGGCAATGAGAAAATCCTCATTGTCCATGTCTAAGTGCACGCTGCCGTCGCGAGGTGTACCGATGACATCCAACACCTCACCCGATCCAACATAATTGGCGATCTTGTCGCCCTCGATGGTCTCTAAGTCACCAATGCGCAGGTGGGTTACGTGGGGCATGGCGAGATCCTGACCATAGAACTTCCACAGCCGGTGGTCCTCACTGCCCAGACGCCACAAGCCAAATCCGGCCACGCCATATTCGCAGCCATAGCGCATGGTGTTGAAGTTGGTGGCGGCATCGTTGAAATAGACTTGATGGGTAACATTATTCTCATCGTCGTAGGAGAAGTCGAGACTGAATGTGCCTGAATCGAAATTGACAGGGGTATCGGAGTCGGCAGCCAACGACATGGCGTCGTGGATGGTGATGCTCTGGTTGTTGTCGCCCTTGGGCGTCCAGTCGTAACCGTAGGCACCAATGCCGAGGATAATCTTCTGTTCGGGAATCTGAGAGGCTACAGCGTCGAGCGACTTGCCAATCCACTGCTGCGACGACACTGGACCGGGAGTGCTCACCGAGGAATGCTCGTCGTAGGCCATGAGCATCAGATAATCGTCATATTTGGCCAGTTCCTTCACGTCATAGTCTTCGTTGGCGGGTTGTATATCCTGCGAGACGTACAGACCGTGGCGATGGAAGGCCTCCGAGAGATCCTTGACAAAGGTGGTCAGTGCCTCGTTGTTGCTGGTCTGCAATTCCTCAAAGTCGAGGTTCACACCGATGAAGTGATGGCGCTGACAGATCTGAAGCATCTGGGCAATGAGTCGCTGCCGCTTCTGCTTATTGAGGAGCAGCTTCGCTACAGCCACGGACCGGAACTCGCCGTTGTAGGCATTGGTGATAACGGGCATCACGGGTACACCGGTCTTTTTCATCAGTTGATAGCCCTTGGGGTCGATGTGCTCTTCGAGGCTTTGGTTTTTTTGATTGATGAAGAACCACTCAGGCATCACGAGGTTCAGACTGCGTACACCTTCCTTCAGTGATGCGTACGACATGGGATCCCAACTCACGTAGAAGGCTGCGCGTATGCCAGCCTTTCGGTCGTTCCACGAAGCGATATATCGGTTGGTGTTACCACCGAAGCGGCGAATCTTCGCGGTCTTGGCGTGTGACCATCTGGCGTCGTTGGAGTGAATCTTCTTTTCCATGAAGAAACGGCGGAAGCCCGAATACTCCTCCGACATGCGATTGTTTTTCATGAAGGGCTTCTCTGCGGTCAGTGCGCTGCGGAAGTCTTCCTTGAAGGGCAAGTTGGGATTGCGTTCGATGAAAAACATAACTACCGAAACGATAACCAACAGTCCTATGATGGTCAAGATGACTCCCAGGCTCCATTTGAAGTGTGTCCAGCGGGAACGGGAATCGGTTTGGAATACTTGCTTTCCCATAATGAATAAGCAATTTGTCTGTTATCCTTGAATAATTTTTTTAATGGCCGCAAAATTACACACTTTCTGCCTTGGTTGTTTGATTTCAACACATTATTTAACGTATTAAAACTTTATTCTCACTTGCCCCAATCTCCAACAAAATGAAAAAAATAATGCACAAGGCATTAAAAAGGCTCGCGCTGCCAAAATTATGCAGTATGCATTATGCATTATGCATGAAAAAGTGTATCTTTGCCTTCGAATAATAATCACGATTATGACATTCAAGGAATTATCACTCACCCGTTTCTCGGCACGCAAGTTCACCCCTGAGGCCGTCAGCCCCGCCGACCTCAACTACATCATGGACTGCGTGCGCCTCGCCCCGTCGGCCTGCAACCGCCAGCCTTGGCTTTTCCTCATCCTCAGTTCTGAAGAGGCAAAAGAACGCATCCGCCAGTGCTATGCACGCGATTGGTTCGCCACGGCTCCCCTCTACGTACTCTGCATGAAGTCGACCGCTGAGGGCTGGGTGCGCCCTGCCGACAACAAGAGTCACGCCGACATCGACCTGGGCATCGCCGTTGAGCATCTCTGCCTCGCGGCCGCCGACCGGGGATTGGGCTCATGCTGGGTGTGCAACTACGACCCCGACGCCGTGGCCCGTCTCTTCCCTCGCCAAGGCTATGAGGCGGTGGCCATTGTGCCCATTGGCCACATCGCACCCGACTGCCCGCATGCAGAGAAGCACCGCAAGACTCCCGACAGCATCACGGAGACCTTATGAACCACCGGGGGAAGGCTTCGTCAGCAGGGGCTTTCTGCCGAACACCCATTGCCGACAACACATCACAACTCTAAAAACCCATTTCTATGAAACGACACTCTTTGATGAGAAAAGGCCTGGCTATCCTTGTGCTGGCCTGTGCCTCAGCGGCAGTCGCCGCAAAAACAGACAACATGAAAGTCAACAACAAGATGAATCAGAACCCTTTGTTAACTCCGAGCACACTGCCTTTCGGAGCGCCCGACTTCAGTAAGATCAAGAGCGAGCACTACCTTCCCGCTATCCAGGAAGGTATCAGGCAGCAACGACAGGAAATTGCCAAGATCGTCGACAACAAGGCGAAGCCCACCTTTGCCAACACCATCCTGGCCTATGAGCACTGCGGACGCCTGCTCGACCGCGTGTCGAACGTCTTCTTCTGCGTCACCGAGGCGGATGGCACACCCGAGATAGAGGCTGCCGAGAAGCAGGTCATCCCTCTGCTCACCGATCTGCAAAACGAGATCACCTTCAACCAGCGGCTCTTCGAGCGTGTGAAGTATGTCTACGATCATGAGCGCAGTGGTCTCAAAGGTGAGGATCTGAAGCTGCTCGATGAGATCTATAAGCAGTTTGTGCGCTCGGGTGCCCTGCTCTCCCCCGACAAGAAGGCCCGTATGATGGAGATCAACAAGCGCCTTGCCGACCTGCAGCAACAGTTTGGCAGCATTCTGCCCAAGGCGGCCAACGATGCTGCCGTGTGGGTGGACAGCAAGGACGAATTGGCAGGACTCAGCGACGCCGACTTGGCACAATGCCAGAATGACGCACAGCGCCGCGGCGGAAAGGCTCCCTACTGCATCGTCATCACCAACACCACGCAGCAGCCCATCCTGGCCAGCCTCTCCAACCGCAAGCTGCGCCAGCGCGTTTGGGAGGCCTCACGCCATCGCGCCGACGGCACACGGGGGGCTTCCACCTTCGACATTGCCGCCGAGACGGCCAAGCTGAGGGCCGAAAAGGCTCAGCTGTTAGGTTTCAACACCTATGCTGCCTACTCGCTCGACAACACCATGGCCAAGAATACGGACAACGTCTATAGCTTCCTCAACAACCTCATCGCCGCCTACCGACCCAAAGCCGACGCTGAGACCCGCGAGATCGAGGACTTTGCCCGCCAGAAGGAAGGCAACGACTTCAAGCTGCAGCCCTACGACCGCTTCTACTATTCGGCTCAGATGAAGAGCCAGCGCTACAACTTCTCCGACGATCAGGTCAAGGCCTACTTCAACTTGGACAGCGTGCTGGAGAACGGTGTCTTCTATGCCGCCCACCGCGTCTATGGTCTCAGCTTCCGCCAGCGCACCGACCTGCCTACCTACCAAAGCGACATGAAGGTGTTTGACGTGCTCGACAAGGACGGCAAGCAACTTGCTCTTTTCTATACCGACTATTATCGTCGCCCCACAAAGCGCGGTGGTGCCTGGATGAGTGCTTTCCAGAAACAGAGTCGCGACCGTGGCACGCTGCCCATCATCTACAATGTCTGCAACTTTGCCAAGGCGCCTGCCGGACAGCCTACGTTGCTCACTTGGGACGAGGTGACGACGATGTTCCACGAGTTTGGCCATGCTCTCCACGGTATGCTCTCCGACTGCTTCTACAACACGCTCAGCGGCACGGCGGTGACGCGCGACTTCGTGGAGATGCCCTCACAGTTCAACGAGAGCTTTGCCTCCATCCCCGAGGTGTTCGACCACTATGCCCGTCACTGGCAGACGCATCAGCCCATGCCCGAGGCACTGCGCAAGCGCATGCTTGAAAGCATCAACTTCCAGTCGGCCTACGCCTTGGGCGAGAACTTGGCAGCCACTTGTCTCGATCTGGCCTGGCACAACCTGCCGGCCAACGAGGTACCTTCTGCCAGCGAGGCACAAGCCTTCGAGACCAAGGCGCTCAGCCAGGTGAAGCTTCTCGACGAACAGATTCCGCCCCGCTACTCCACGTCCTATTTCAACCATGTATGGGGCGGAGGCTATGCTGCCGGCTACTACAGCTACCTGTGGAGCGAAGTGCTGGCCTGCAACATCGCCGACTGCTTTGCCAAGCGTGGAGCCTTGAATCCCGAGGTGGGACAGGACTTCCGCGCCAAGGTGTTGAGCCGCGGCAACACCCAGGACCTCATGGAGCGCTTCACCGATTTCACCGGTCTGAAGCAGCCCGACGCCACGGCATTGCTGAGATACCGGGGACTGTGACGCACACGATCACCACATCATGATAAAAGGAGAAATCCCCAGCGGGGTTTCTCCTTTTCTTATATTATATAGCACGCGATATTTTTTAGGAAACAAACAACCATGCATCATTGCCTTGCGGGCTGGCTCACTCTTCCAACGGACGCTGACGGGGCCGCAAGATCAAACGCAGGCTCTGCTTGTAGTTGAAGTAGTTCCACATCCAGTTGAGCAGCACGATGAACTTGTTCTTTACGCCGAGTATGGAACGCAGGTGCACCACCAACCACAGCATCCAGGCCGACAGTCCGCCAAACTTTGCCCTTCCAATCTCGGCCACGGCACGCTTGCGCCCAATGGTAGCCATTGTGCCCAAATCCTTATACGTGAAGGGCACCATCTCTTCTCCCCGTTCCTTTCTGATCAGATTTCGCGCCACGTTGTCAGCCTGCTGCATGGCCACCTGTGCCAACTGCGGATGTCCCAACGGCCAGTCGGGATCGCCCTCCACGAGACATTGGTCGCCGATGGCGAAGACATCATCCATCCCTTTCACCCGGTTGAAGCGGTCGGTGAGCAGGCGTCCGGCATGGCCCACGGCTTCCTCCGGCACCCCACCGATGACGTTGGCCTTGATGCCGCTCACCCAGATCACGGTGGCCGACTCGATGGTCTCACCATTGCCGACGCTGACCACATTGTCTTTATATCCGGTCACCCGCCATCCGTTGCGCACGTGCACGCCCATTTTCTTCAGGTCCCGCTCCGCCCGGGCCGAGGACGCGGGATCCATGGCCTTCAATAGCCGTTGGCCGGAATTGAGCAGATAGATGTGCATGCGGTCGGCCAGGTCGGGATAGTCCTTGGGCACGATGCCCTTTTTCATTTCGGCCAGCGCGCCGGCGATCTCCACGCCCGACGGCCCACCGCCGACGATGACAAAATTCATAAACTTCTGCCGTTTCTCTGCGTTCTCTTCCGTCTCTGCGCGCTCAAGGGCGAGCAGTACGTGGTTGCGCAGAGCCATGGCATCCTCCACGGTCTTCATGGGCAAGGCGTTTCGCTCCACATCCTCATTGCCGAAGAAGTTGGTCGTCGCGCCCATGGCAAGCACTAAATAGTTGTAGTGGATGGTGCCCACTGTGGTGCGGATGGCCTTCTCCTTCACGTCGATCTCCCTCACCTCGGCCATGCGGAAGAAATAGTTCTTGTAGCCCTGGAAGATGCGCCGCAGGGGAAAGGATATGCTGCTGGGCTCCAGCCCGGCTGAAGCCACTTGATAGATGAGCGGGGGAAACTGATTGTAATTGTTCTTGTCTACAATCACTACTTGAAAACCGGCCTTGCGCAGGTGCATGGCCAACTGCAGACCGCCAAGTCCCGCGCCTACGATGACCACTCTCGTCAACTCGTTTATCCTGATGTTTGCTCTCATACTGTTGTTGTGATAGTTTACATGATGAGAGTGGCAAATATTGTGCCACACATTACAATGCATCATGCATAATTTTGGCAGCGCGCGACCCAGGTGAATGCATGCATAGTTTCATTCCCAGCAAGGATGAATGATGACGTGTGAGTCATAAAATTACCAAAGATGTTCAATATTACTGGCGAAAGATTAAAACTCCATGGAATTAATATTTTTTAAACACTCTTATTCCCGAAATCGTCACGGACACGGCAAATCTTGTGACCCCCTCTTTGGACGACTACGCTAAAGCTGGTGGCATTTCATTGGCCAGCAAGAAGATGCTGAGTTGCGTCTTCCGCTCACAGCCCTACCAGTCAGACGAGAAAGTGACCGTAGGCTTTGTGGTCCGCACCAAGTGGACTGCACTCAACCTCAACCTGCTGAACGGCCTCAAGGTGAAGGTCTACAATGCTGGAGCTGAAGTTACTACGGTATCCAGTGAGAACACACATTTCAAGTTTCTTTCGGCCGGCTTGATCGACGGTCAGAACTACGTCACCACACAATACAGTGTTGAAATAGACGCAAACACATCTTTCGATGCCATCACGCTTTGGGACAATGGACTCTTGGGCGCCAATCTGTCTGAGATGGATATCTACTACGCTTTCGTGGAGCCGCCGACGCTTGCGCAGACCTACAAAAATACAGTATCGCAAAGTTGGCAGCCCATCACCCACTCTGCAACTGGTGCCAGCATCGAGGCTTCTAAATTGGGTACGTATGGTACGGCCAAAGTTGCCGACGCCATTGACGACCTGACCAACATCATCGACGACGACAACACCAACTGCGCCACTCTCGCAGGTCTTGTCAATGCGGCAGGAAACAAGACAGTAGCCGTGAAATTAGGTAGAAAATTTGAGGGTGGTCACCAGGTGAAGTTCATCGTTGGCAACCAAAAGTGGCTCAACGTAGGTCTTTTAAATTTCATTACTTTGAAAGCCTATTGCGATGGTAAAACAGATCCCGTGGCCACGAAGACTAACTGGGACGTGCTGAGTTTGAATGTAATTGGCGGCGACAATAAGGAAGCTGAGATCCTTTGGACTCCATCCGACGATAAAACCAAGAAGCCCGTCGACTTCGACGAGATCAGTATCTCCTTTACAAAAGTAGCTGGCGTTGCTGATGTAGTTAAGCTCTATGGCATCCAGGTGGCCAACGATGCAGACGGCGACGGCATTATCGATGCCAACGACGACGAGAGCTGCGACAATCCCTATCTGATCGATGAGAATGAGAGCGAGCTGAACAAAGCACACGACTACGTACATGGCAAGCTGAACCTGAGAAGATACATGCAGCCCGACTCTACGAAGTGGGGTGATAAGGGGCAGTGGTTCTCCATCTGCCTGCCCGTAGACCTGACCTTCAACCAGTTTATCAAGACCTTCGGCAACAAGGCAGAACTCGCTAAGCCGATAGACTTCAACGACAATATGCCTGGCTTTCTTCTTTTTGATAGCAACGAAGTGTATGGCAACAACGTATTGCTGCACAAAAACACTCCTTATATCATCAGGCTCCGCGATGGGCAGAAGTTGCAGGATGTGGACTCTCGATTAGCTCAAGAGATGGCAGACAACAATAAAGGTATCCACAACCCGGCTGAAAAAGTATATTATATACAAGGTGTGGACTACAACATCTCTGAGAACAATGCACAGACCGACACAATGATTATCGTCTGCAAGCATCATGTTAAGAGCAGCTATCCTGATGTCACCTGGCACTGTACATTCACAAAGGACACTCAGCTGCCGGCCGGCTTCTACGCATTCACGGCAGACGGCACCCTCACAAAATACAAAGATGGCGTGACTGAGTACCGTGGTCTGAGATGCTGGATGAATGAAAATGAGAACAACAGCTCTAAGTCATATTCTGTAAACATCTTTGGACAGGATGTTAATGATGTGACAAGCATTGTCAACGTAATGAGCAATCCATCAGCCGTGGGCAATATCTATTCCATCGATGGACAACTGATCAAGGAGAACGCTACGTCAACACAAGGCCTCTCCCATGGTGTCTATATCTGGAATCATAAGAAAATAATCATCAAGTAGACAGAGAGGAGAAACAATGAAAAAGACGTTATATATCCAACCCAAAGTGAAGGTTGTAAAGATAGATGTAGAGGAGGCAATACTAACATTCTCCAATACCTGTATTGAGAAGAAAAACGGATCTTCTGTCACACACAGTGTCGGGGACGTTCCCTTATATGGCACAGCAATCGGTACGGATGGTACTGATCATGGACAGAACCTTCAATCCAAAGGTACCTCTTTCGATTTTGCAGACGAATAAAAGTTGAACGCCTTCGTTCATCATAGCCGTAGCACATCGCTACAGCTTAACTAAGACCAGCAAGCCCTTCCCAAATCGGGGAGGGCTTGTTTGTGTTTGCAAATTTTCTTTTGGGAATGAGGTGCCGGGCGATAAGATACAAAGAGACCAAAAACTCCACCGGCTGCGTGCTTTATATTTGTTCTTGTGGGATAACTAAGGCTAAAGAGAAGACAACGGCTGGGCGGCCACGGTCTTAGTCGGAGAGCTGGGGGTATTTGTCCAACAGCTTATCGATCAATACGGCCATGTTGTCGTAGAGATTCATTTGATAGTCGACAGGTACGAAAATGTCGGAACCATCGACGCTCACACTCATAACGCCCAATGTCTCATGGTAGACTACGGGCAAATGCACTTCACCAAAGGTGAACTGAAATTTGCCACCATTGGACTTAAACTCCTGAATTTCAGTCTTTATCGATTGCTTGCTCATGATTGTATTGCTTTATGCGCTGCAAAGATACACTTTTTCACCCATTCACAAACATTTTTGAGTGCCTTTTTCAGCACCGGCAACAACCCCATCCCGTGCCCACCTCCACCCCCGGGCTGACCTCTGTGGGCGGAGCGACAACGAAACGCGGAACAGACTGCCGAAAGGATGAGAACGACGGACAAAAAGTATTAAAAGATGTTTGAACGAAGTATTAAAAGATGTTTGAGCAAAGTCGGTTTCCAAAATTGTCCGTACCTTTGCCAAGTATTCAAAACACGGCCAAGAGTGCCGAAATCCATTAAAAAAAGAATGATAAAGAAAAAATTCAAGCAAGTATTGAGTTTAGTGATGGTTTTCCTGATGATCGCCGCCGTATCGGCAAGACGCGACAGAAAGCTCCTCGGATATGAATGGGGAGCCCGAAAGACAGAAAAGAAAGCCGTGAAGAGCGATACACTCCGGGTAGAGAAAGACGGCACTATCGTTGTCAACACCGCCCCGTTGGCCAAGGACATCGTGGGCTACGGCGGCAACGTGCCTCTCGAAATTTCCATCCAGGACGGAAAGGTCACATCCATCAAGGCGCAGGCCAACTCCGAGACGCCCGAATTCTTCGGCAAGGCCAAGTCGCTGTTTGCCCGCTGGACGGGCAAGACCGTCGACGAGGCCGCTGCGCAGGAAGTCGACGGCGTGTCGGGAGCCACCTATTCGTCGAAGGCCATCATAGGCAACATGCAGCGCGGACTGGCCTACGTGCAGAAGGCAAAGGCCCAGGAAGACCTGGCCAGCCGCTTTGATCTCAGCGCCAAGACCGTCTGCGGCCTCCTTGTGGCCCTGATGGCAGCCATCGTCCCCCTGTTCTATAAAAACAAGCGCTACCGCATCGTGCAGCAGGTGCTCAACGTGGCGGTGCTCGGTTTCTGGTGTGGCAGCTGCCTGTCCTATGCCTCGCTGATCTCCTTCACGTCCAACGGCTTGAAGCCTTTGGCCTTCCCCATCGCCACCCTCCTGCTCATCGTGGCCTTTGTCTATCCCCTCTTCGGCAAGAAATCGTATTATTGCGCCAACGTCTGCCCGTTCGGCTCCCTGCAGGAACTTGCCGGCCGCTGTGTCAACTATCGGATCAGGATAGGAGCCACGACGGCGAAGCGTCTCGACCGGCTGCGCCAGGTGCTTTGGGCCGCTCTCATGCTGTGTCTGTGGACGGGTGTGTGGTTCGACTGGGTAGACGTGGAGCCCTTCTCGGCCTTTGTCTTCCAGTCGGCAGCCGTGGCCTCCATCGTCATTGCCGTGGTCTTCCTGCTGCTCTCCACGGTCGTCGCCCGCCCCTACTGCCGCTTTGTGTGTCCGATGGGAACGCTGTTTAGAATCGGATCATAAAAAAGCTTAGGAATCAGCAGAGGGATTTCTCCTCCTGATTCCTAAGCTAAACTTTGACAACGGTTATTGCCGTTTTCAGGCAGAATTCCTAATGGTGCCAAACGGCTATCCACGGAGAGTTGCCTTGCAACACAAAGGGTGACGGATCACCGTTCGTTCCAGCCTTTACTTATTTTTCCAGAGTCCGTGCAGGTTGCAATATTCACGGGCGAAGACCTCCGTGGCGTCGGTCTTGAACTCAGCCACAGGCTTGTCGTTGGGGGTGAGATACTTGCGCAGCACCTCATTGTTGTTGGTGATGAGTTCGATCCACTGGATGTAGTGGGCCTCCGTCATGGGATGTTCCACCTCACCCACGGTGACGCGATAGCCACCGTCGATCTTCTCCACCACAGGCACGTGCTTCTCAGTAGCAGCGTCGGTGGTATTCTCTTTCAACAACTTGAATCCGCAAAGTTCCTTGTCGGTCGGGACAAGCACTTCTACGATATTGCCGCATTCCGGGCACTTGTAAACTTCATTTCTTTTAGCCATGTCGTTTTTGCTATTATTAGTGATTAATTAGGATGTTCACTGACAAAGATAGTAGTTTTTCTCCACACTTGCAAATTTTACAATAACAAAGTTGGATAATTCATGATTCACGACTCATCAAATGGGCTGTGCAAGCCTGTACCCTACATGATGCGTTGTGAAAAGGTAAGGGAAATTGTTCCGTCCCACAAGGCAATTGTGCATTATGCAATATAAAAGGCAGCCCCTTGGACGACGGAACTGCCTTGAAAATACAATTATTTAAAATTCATGGGTGGCCTAATTGGAAGAAAGATGATTGGTGAGGAACTGGTGGGATTCCAGCATGGCCTTCGGATCGAGGGCCTTGTCGAGTTCCTCTTTCGTCATCAGCTTGTTCTCCAATACAAGGTCGTAGACCGAGCGGCCCGTGGTGTTGGCCTCCTTGGCGATCTTCGAACTGTTCTTATATCCGATATAAGGATTCAAGGCCGTGACGATTCCGATAGAATTTTTCACCATCTCGTAGCAACGTTCCTTGTTGACCGTGATGCCTAAGATGCACTCCTCGGTGAGGGTGTTGATGGCATTGCTGAGCCACCACAGACTCTCAAAGAGGCACTCCGTGATGACGGGTTCCATCACGTTGAGCTCAAGCTGTCCGGCCTCGGCAGCAATGGTCACGGTGGTATCGTTGCCGATCACCTTGAAGCAGGTCTGATTGGTCACCTCGGGAATGACGGGATTCACCTTGCCCGGCATGATGCTTGACCCGGGAGCCTTCGGAGGAAGGTTGATTTCGTTCAGTCCACAACGCGGACCGGAAGCCAAGAGGCGCAGATCGTTGCAGATCTTCGACACCTTCACGGCCAACCGCTTCAGCGCACCCGAATAGCTCACATAGGCACCGGTGTCGGGAGTAGCCTCAACGAGGTTGGGCGAAGAGACGAAGTTCTCACCCGTCAGCTTGCTCAGATTGGCCGCACAGAGTTTGGCAAAGCCGGGAACAGCATTCAGGCCCGTGCCAATGGCCGTGCCGCCCATGTTGATCTCATGGAGCAACTTGACATTGCGGTCGAGGTTGAGGATTTCCTCCTCAAGGTTGTCGGCGTAGGCGTTGAACTCCTGCCCGAAGGTCATCGGCACAGCGTCCTGCAGCTGTGTGCGGCCCATCTTGATGGCGTCGCGGTATTCGTCGGCCTTATAGCGCAAGGCGGAGATCAGTCCGGTGAGGGATCCGACGAGCGTCTTGTTCATGCGGATGATGGCCAGGCGGATGGTGGTGGGATAGACGTCGTTGGTAGACTGGCCGCAGTTGACATGGTCGTTGGGATAGCAATATTGATATTCGCCTTTCTTGTGCCCCATGATTTCAAGGGCGCGGTTGGCGATCACCTCGTTGGCATTCATGTTGACCGAAGTTCCGGCACCGCCCTGCATCATATCCACGGGGAAGTTTTCGTGGAACTTGCCATCGATGATCTCGCGGCAGGCCTGAGAGATGGCGCCGGCAATCTCGTCGTTGATGGTACCAAGAGCGTGATTGGTCTGCACGGCAGCCAATTTCACGTAGGCAATAGCGATGACATAGTCGGGATAGTCGCACATCTTCTTGCGGGAGATATGATAGTTGTTGAGGGCGCGTTGGGTTTGTACGCCGTAGTAAACATCAGCAGGCACCTTGAGCTCGCCCAAGAGGTCTGATTCGATTCTGAATTTTTCTTCTGCCATGATGGTTGATAGTTTTATTGTAGATATTTATTACAGTTGCAAAGTTAGCGTTTTTATCGTCACGTGATTTACAAAAAAACGACCATGATTTGTAAATAACGAAACAAGGTGCTGATATCATGCATGATCACAGTGACTTCAGCCATTCGATCACCAGCTGGATGACGTTGGGGGCAAAGGTCTCCTCGATGTCTTTATACTCCGACGGGTCGCCAGTGGTGCAGTGCTGGAATAGATGGTTGACACCCTCTATGGCCAGAACAGTCTTCGGGCCCATGAGCCCCCGACGGAGGATACTGAGATTCTCCTCACAGTCCACCTGCCGGTCATTGGTGCCGTTGAGTGCCAACACCGGGCAACGGATCTTGCCGATGAGGTCGGTGAGGTCCAAGTTGAGGAAATAGCGCATGTAGGGTGTGGAGCATTGCGCCTTCACCAGCTGAAGATTCTGCGCCAAGTCAGCAGGCAGGCCAGCACCGTTGACCATGGGGTTCTTACCCACCTTCAGGCTGTCGAAGAGACTTTCGAGAGTCTTGCAGTATTGGTCGACCACCTCTAACGAGTATCCGGCCTGTCGCAGTGCCCACTGGTTCTGCTCCAGCAACGTCTTCTCGCCAGAGACGACATTTCCCGCCAGACTCACCACGAAATCTACTTTGCCTTCGGCCGCCAACATCAGGCCGATGGTGCCGCCCTCACTGTGGCCCAAGACACCCACCCGGTCGAAACGCGACCGCAGCAGGTTGATGCCCGCCAAGGCATCGTTTTTGAGATCTGCAGTGGTGACCGAAATCAGATCGCCCGTCGACTCGCCGAATCCCCTGTCGTCGTAGCGCAGCGTGGCGATGCCCTGGCGTGCCAATGCGTCGGCAAGGACGGCAAAGGGCTTATGCTCAAAGATCTCTTCGTCGCGATTTTGCAGCCCACTCCCCGTGACCATCAGCAGTACGGGCGTCTGGCGGTTACAATTTTTTGGCAGGGCCAATGTGCCTTTCAACTGTGCGTCGCCATTGCTGAAGCTCACATCCTCGGTCTGATAGGGGAAGGGAGCAACGGGTGTCTGGGGGCGGGAGCGCTTGGATGCGCCCGGCGTGAGGGTCAGCGGAAACGACATGCCGTGCTGGGTGAAGGTGCCGACAATCGACGCCTCACGATAGTCGCCCTCATAACGGCCATTGATGGTAGGTATGGAAATTTTGATGCCCGTCTCGCTGCGTTCCAAGTTGGCCGGTACGCCGGTGACTCCCTGATCGGGAGAATCCATCGTGCACGCACTGTCGTTGAGGTGAAAGACCAATGTCAGCTCGGTGCCCATCACGTCTAATTTGCCCGACCAGGCACCGTCTTTGTTTGCGTTCTGTGCCCCCGCGACAAATGAGGTGAGGAGCATCAGTGAGATGATAAGGATTTTTCTCATGTATTTTTAATTATTAGATATGGCTACTAACGGGAAGGACGAGATTTCCCCATGGATACAAAGATAGGGAAAATCATTCTTGGGGACAAGGAATCCGTTTTAATTTTAACATATTCTCACAATTGCGCAGCGAAAGCCACATCGTGCTGCGAACGCCACATCATCGTGCGGCGAATGCCACATCATCGTGCGGCGAACGCCACCATAAACGAAGAATCCCAAGCCTTTTGTTACTGTTATTCTGCACAAAGATAAAAGAACCCAGTAAAACTATCAACAACTAAAATAAAACAGTAAGCATTTCTTAGGAAAGGCAGTAGTTATCAGCAAAATTAAGTGAATGTTAGAAAATATCTGAATGACTTCCAGTATCAATCAATAAAAGATTTAACTCTTTGTCATTTTGCTGCCAAACTAACAACCAGTCTGGTTGAATGTGACATTCCCAGCATTCATTATACTTCCCTTTTAGCTTGTGAGGTTTATATTTCATAGGAAGCCTACCACTTTCAGAAAGCATATTCAGAACAGTATTAAGTAAGTCAGCATTCAATCCTCTGCGTAGACACAACTTTAAAGATTTCTTGAATTGCTTGGTATATGTAATTTTATACATCACTATTAAGTATCTGTCCCACTATGTCTTTGTTATTCATGTCTTTAACAGAATAAATCATATTACAATGAGCCTCTTTCAGACTTTTGTCAATACTACTCTCTTTCTGCTTCCTTGTTGTCCAACCCATCTTTTTGGCAAGACTTCTTAAGAATCCAACCTCATTCTTAGGAATGGTAAGCAGTATATCTTCTGTGTTATTTAATGTTGCACCCATATTATCTGTTTTTTGCAAAAATAACTTTTTTATTTTATACCTGCAAATGTTTCTCCTTATTTAACACACTACCTTATAAGGGCTATTGGGTATCTGCCTTTCTGCAAAAAGCAAACCATGCATATTGAAGAATTTCTTTCTCTTCTTTAGTACAATTATTTAGCTTGATCTCATCATCCACTGATAATATTTTATTCAAGTTCCGCAAGTTCAAGGCACAGCGGATATTTTCCGTGGAATCATGGTAAGTTTATATGTAAAGGTCATGTCCAGGCTTACGCTCCTACCGGAGCTATGGGTCTGAAGCGGTGGGGTGGCCTTACGAGCAAGCTCGACGGCCTCCCCATCGCTTCAGACCCACACCTTTGGTGGCAAGCCTGCCCATGATTTTCTATTACCATTTATTCATTGGCGAAGTCAGGACTATACGAAATGAAACAACATATTCAATCCACGGAAAATATCCATTGAACCAAGTTAGGAACTTGCGGAACTTGAATTACTTTTATATTTGGTTGATACGTGTACGGCTTAGTCACGCTTGTGGTTGACACAGCCGCTGCGTTAGCCAAAAACATAACAGAACAAGAGAGAGAATCAAGATCTGCCATGAGAATGAAGGATCTATAGAAAAAGGTATACACCTGAATGGGCACGATCCACAGACAGAATAGAAAAGATGTGGAAGCCGTGCCCATTCATAACAAGGAGGTTTCGAGGAAAAAAGAGGAAGCCGGTGAAAGATTCAGGTCAGAGATAGACATTGAAGGCATCGTTTTTCTTTTCGAGGTTGGCCACGCGCTGTGCGAGGCTCTCAAAGTCGCCCTCCTTGCCGCCCATACCCACATTGCCGCCCTGAGCAGCAGCTCTCATGCAGATGACAAGTGCCGTTGCTAATAATAGGATTTGTTTCATAAAAAAATAGGTTGTCGTGTGGTTCATGTGGGACGGAAATCAGCCGCCCCACATGAACAGGAAAAACGGAAATCAGTATTCCTCAAAATACTTTTGGATCTGCTGCCAGTCGCGCGTCTTCGTCAGGGCGAGCATGAGCAGCACACGCGCCTTCTGAGGATTGAGCGTCAGAGCGGCAATGAAATGGTATTTGCTGTCGTCCACTTCCCCATTGAGGCAAGTGGGTCCGGTAGGAACCCGGCTTGAGCGCACGATGTTGATGCCTTTGGCACGAGCCTTGAGCGCCACATCGAACACATCCTTATAGAAGTTGCCGTCGCCGACTCCTGCCAATACGATGCCGTCGTAGTTGGCATCCACAAAAGCCTGCATGGGCAGTGGGGAGCAGTTGGCATAACCGTAGACGATGCCCACCTTGGGCAACTGGTCAAGCTGGTCGACACGGAACTCGCTCTGTGTGGTGTGTCGGTTGGTGATGTTGCGGCAGTAGATGGCCTTGCCGTTGTAGACGTAGCCCACCTTGCCATAGTTGGCAGCCTGAAAGGTAGCCACGTCGGTGGTGTGCATCTTCGTCACATCCTTGGCATCGAGCAGCATGTTGTTCATGCAGCACATCACTCCGCGCCCTTTCGACTCGGGGCTGGCCGCAGCCACCACTCCGGCATAGAGGTTGCCGGGACCGTCGGCACTGATGGCCGTGGAGGGGCGCATGGCACCCACCAGGATGACGGGCTTGTCGCTGTCGACCGTGAGATTGAGGAAGTAGGCCGTCTCCTCCATGGTGTCGGATCCATGGGTAACGACCACACCGTCGTAGCCCTCATGGTTGAGCAGTTCGTTGATGCGCTTGGCCAGTTTGAGCCACACCTGGTCGTTCATGTCCTGCGAACCCATATTGCAGAGCTGTTCGCCACTTACGTCGGCCACATCGAGAATCTGTGGCACAGCCTGGATGAGCGTCTGCACACCCACCTGGCCGGCGCTATAGGCCGAGTTGGTGGACGACTGGCTGACGCCAGCGATGGTTCCGCCCGTGGCGATGATTCTGATCTTGGGTTTCGCATAGCCACTGATGCTCACCATGAAGGACAACAACAGCAGCATGAAATAGAATTTCTTGATCTTCATGATGGTCTGTTTTTAATTGATATCTTTGTTGATTGTGAAAATTTGGTCTACACGGACCGTCACACCATGAGCAAGGTGATGAGGTAGCTCACGCCAATGGAGACGATGGTGGTCACGAAGCCGGGCAACTGGAAGGAATGGTTGATGACATATTTGCCGACATGTGTCGTGCCTGTGCGGTCAAACTCCACGGCCGCCACCTCTGTGGGATAGTTGGGCAGGAAGAAATAGCCGTTGACCGCCGGAAACATGGCCACGAGCAACAGGGGATTGATGCCCAAGGCTATGCCTACGGGATAGAGCGTCGCCACGGTAGCCGCCTGAGAGAAGAGCATGATGCTCATCACAAACAGCGCGATGGCAAAAAGGAAAGGAGCCGTGGCAACCATGCCCGACAAGGCACTATTGATGACCTCCTCGTTGCCGCAATAGAAGGTGGAACCCATCCAAGCCACACCAAATATGGCGATGACGGCATTCATTCCGGCCTTGAAAATGTTGCCCTTAGGAAGTTCCGCCACTTTCGTATGGCCCACTAACAGAATCAGAATGGCATCGTTCATCATCACCATCTCGATGGTCTCGCTCATCGTGACACCTTCGGGACGCAGGGAGGGAATGAATCCAAAGAGAATGACGAGCAACACTCCGAAGAAGAACGCCCACACGGCACGGCGTGCCTTGGGGTCGGGAGCGTCCTCGGCCTGCTCCATGGCCTTGGCATCCGCTTCGGGATTGATGATGCCCGCACGCACACGGCGCTGATATTCGGGATCATCGGTGAGCTCCTTGCCCACATGGTTCTCGATGAGTGCCGCTACAATGATGGCAATGATACTGGCCGGCAGACAAACGGTGAGAATGGTGCCCAAGCTGATACCTTGACCGCCCAGCATGTCGGTGGACACCATGGCCGCCATGGCCGCCGAGACGGGGCTGCTGGTGATGCCAAGTGAGGCCGCTATCACCGACAGACTCATTGGCCGCTCAGGGCGTATCTTGTTGGCCTGGGCGATCTCACTGATGATGGGAAGCAGACTGTAGCTGGTGTGGGCGGTGCCGGCAAACACGCAGAAGGCAAAGCAGCACAACGGGCCATAGTAGGTGATGTTGCTGGGGTGGCGACGCAGAAACTTAGCCGCACAGCCCACCAAATACTCCAGACCGCCGGTGGCCTGCAAGGCTGCCGAGGCCGTGATCACGGCAAGGATGATGAGCATCACGTCGATGGGTGCCTTGCCAGGCGACAAACCGAAGACAAACACCAAGATAAACGTGCCAAGCATTCCGTAGATGCCCAATCCAACGCCGCCAACCCGGGCACCGATGAAAATGAACAGCAATACGATCGCCAATTCAATAAGTAGAACTAAGATTGTCATATCTCTTAATAAGGTTTAGACTCGAATTCGCTGCAAATTTAGCGTTTTATTGGCGATGTCGTTTAAAAAAGCTATAGGTTTTTTTTGTAAATATGGGAACAATTC
>ONYL01000036.1 GCA_900322035.1 uncultured Prevotella sp. | reverse complement strand
CAAATTTTACCTTCCTGTTGCTTGTTGACATAGAGTGCTCGATTAATAATAATTAACTGACTCATGAGTGAAATCCACCCGTACAGGTCGAAAATATTTTGAGATCCTGATTCTTCTCCTTAAATAGTATACCGCTTATAGGCTCAATCGTGATGTCATTATCAGTTATTACGGGTATCTGTAGAACGTCACAGGCTGATTTGAAGAAATAGTCAGAATCTGTCAAATATCTAGAGTCAATGATACAAGGAATTCCACCGAAATAATTGACTAATTTGGGAGATTCTATGTCAAGCGCATACATTTTGCTGACTGGCATGGGTTCCCCATGTCTGTTTAGCCAGACAGAGCTCTCTCTTAATCTGTATTCGGCCATCTTTGAAGCGTCTGCATCCGTATATGCATTCACGAGCCATCTTACTAATGTACTACGCTCAAGAGAATGGTCTGGTCTACAGAAAAAATCAAGTGCAGAAAGCGCATCATTAAAATCCAATTCTTTACGAAATTCCAGCATACTATACAGCTCTTTGCATGCGGAGTTTTCATTGTTATATTCAAATGCCATGGGCACTTTATCAGCGTATAAAGGCGTATGCTGCGCATATCTAAATATCTCTAACGAGTATAGTTCTGATGGCTTGCGTACATTCCCTGATAAAGTAGGAATACAGGATACGTCATTAAATCTGTCACGAACCAGACTTTTAACCTTATCGAATGCACCAAAAGCATGACTCTTCTTTTGAGATACAACATAATTTCTCCAGAAAAATTCAGCACACTTGGTATCACCCAAATATTGAATATCCTCCTCTAAGAACGAGCTATGGACTTTGAAATCTGCACCAAGAAGAGATGTTATTCTGTTATTACATTGCTTCTTATATTCGTTACTCACATAATGCAACGGTACATTACATGATTCAAAATCAAATAAAGGCTTATATACAGATCCCAAAGTTAGTTCTTTGGGATTACAGAAGTTACCCTCTCGGTCCAATATCAAAATTTTATCACGAAAGTCACCGCTAACAGAAGCTAATATGCCCCTACTCTTCAACTCTGTCAAATCGTTGATAAACTTGAAATGCAGAATATTGAAGCCTTCAATTTTCTCGCGTTGTTCCTGTAATCTTAAATACTCATTTATTTTTAGACTTATCCATGCAATGTTTGACTTCACCACGTGTTCCTTTGGCATGGAATCCTTAATGAGTCTCCGAGCTTGGGCATCATCAATTGTAACTTCGTTAGGTAAGATGATATATTCAAATGGCTCATCATCATCGCAATCGATCATGATGGCATTGCTTATATCAAAATATCCGCCTTTACAACTAAGCTGCAAATGAGCCAAATGATTGGTTAAAGAGTCACCTAACTTCTCCTCTAATTTGTCTTTGTAGTCTGCAAGAGTTATTGGAAGATCTACAAGCTGCAAATCTTTAAAACCTGACTTGATAGATTCAATTAGAATATCTAATATATCCTTCTTTAAGCCTACTTTTGTCCAAAATTCACACCAGTCATCCTTATCGCCTTCTTGTTTCAGATAATTCGCACTAACAATATCAGCTTTAGGATTATATTTTCTTAGAACGTTCTCTATCTTGCCATTACTGAGATATTCGTCTGATAAATATATAGTATCATCTTTCGTAGAAAATCCACCACCTTGTAAAAGAACTGGCAGATTCAAGAATTGATGTAATATGGACCTGTCATTCACCGTCTTCTTTGCCCAAGTCCAAAAATCTATATTGGCATCTTCGTCCTGGAGTTTAACAACCAGAAAACTCTTAAAATCCTCTTGTTTTAGAAGATCAGCAAACTTCTGTAAGCTAAGCCGTTCGTTCCCTATTTTATTTTCCCAATAATCTTTACTATCACTTGACCAGCTATAGTATACTGGATCTATGAGATTCATCATAGATACATTGACATATCCTTTATCAATAAGATAGGATATTGCTTCTGAAGGGTAGAAATGCCCATTGGATGATTGAGCTACTTCGTCATGTCCTGCCAAGAATATACAAGCATTTTGAATTACTTTGATTTCTGAGTCCGTAATTTCTGTACGATGTTCAAAAATGAACCTATGGAAGTCTAAATTGGCTTCCTTACTACAAATATAGGAGTTAATAGCATCAATATTCGGACTAATGACATTCTTGAAGAAATCGCTGAATGTGTATTTCTTCACACCTATTGAACGCAAAGCTGCTGATTCTCCATATTTTTTTGAGCATATAGAGAAACTGTCTTTCGTTATCCAATTTCTCCCACTAATCTCCACCAGCTCATCAGAGTACAGGTATATGCATTTCTGCTCTGATACTGATGTTAAGCCATCAGTTGTAATTATATTGAATCCAGCATACTTCTCTTTGTCGTTGAGTTCTTTAAAAATGTAATTCGCATTTTCGTCAAGGTATTGTACAAAACTATAATTTAAGTTTTCATGCTCTTCGTCCTCTATAGATGTGGTCTTGAATATCTTGTACAGGTTTTTTGCAACGACTTCATCATAGGCTCTCTTAGCATTAAGATACCTAATTCCAAAAACATTTTCCATGAACTTCTGGTGTTCATGGTCTGGAATATACCGATAGGATATCGAGTATAGACTGTCGTCTGGCAACCATTTGTGTCCCGCAAAGTTGCTAAATTCTTTATCTTTAAAGAATACAGGTTCTTCACTTACAACCAACCAATCTGTCACCCCAACACGGTTAGCTACTTTCATGACGTAGCCGTTTGCTTGACCCTTAAAGTAATCTCCATGGCTGAAGCAATAATCAGCAAAATGATAATTCTCTACATCATTGCTCTTTATCACTTTGTTTATTTTTCCTACATATTTCCCATTTTGGATAATATCTTGTACTACTAACCGATGAGAAAATTTCTTAACCTTAAAGTTAGATAGAAACAGTTTTTCTACCTCTGTTCCGTATTCCTTCGAGACGAACTCTATTGACACGGCCTTATTGAGCCATGTCTCAGATGTGATTTCCTTATAAATAGGAGTATAGGTGAATATAAAATCTTTGTCGAAGTTATCGACTAATTCATTATCTTGATTGAAAAACGGAAGATCTTTTAACTCATCTTTAATTTTAATATTTTCATCAGAGGCTAAAAATTTATAGAAGCCCCACGAAGTTTCTTTGTCATAGAGCAGCTTTACCAACTTAGGCTTATTTGAATAAGATAGCAATCTGGCGTTAAGAAAGTCATTGGTAACGAAATCCTTGAATTCCTTCTGAATATCTTCGCATTTTTTGTTTTCCTCAAAACGTTTTCTTGTATGGACAGATAATAATCTGACAAAGTCCTTTAAGCCTCTTAAGTTCTCGAAGTCCTTTACTTCCCAGTATAGTCCCTTTGCAGAAAAGAGTTCACCAGTAAATTCCTCTATAAAGATCTTTTTCGTGCAAAAGTCTTTCAACCAATCCTTAGAAATAAGCAAATCTATGAATTGGTCATTGTTTGACTCATTTTTAAGCCAAGCCGTCAACTGGCTACCACCCTCTGTTAGTTTTTTCTGAAGATCAGTCTTTCCCCAAACTTGACGATTAAGATTAAGAGCACTCATCCATTTTGTCATCAAAGACATGAAATTGCTATCATTGCGCAGTTCGTCTATTGGCAAATGAAGATTAGAATAACCCGTTATTGCGAAAAATTCATCATCCGATAGCAAATGATTTTCGGTAAGCCCAGACTTATCCAGAACAGTCTGATTAATTGTTACATATTCGCCACCATTAATTGGAATAAATGGCTTAGTGCGCAATTTCTTCTCAAACCCTTCTTTGAATTTTTCTAAAAAATTAGCATACTCCGGATGGGAAACAATCAGTGCCTTCAGATCTGGCACCAATGAGAATATAGATCGAAGTGTATATTTATTGCTTTTACAAAGGCTCGCTATCCAATCAAAGAACTTTTGGCCGGCTATTTCAGCAATAACCTCATTCAAATTAATACCTAAACCATCAAATCCCTTTTCAATACTGTCGCGAGAACCTGTAGGAATCATGTCAGTATTCATCAGAAAATTGAATCCCCAGCTGATTTGTGTTGGTAAATAGCAATATATTCTTGCGTTAGGTTCGCCGATGAGTTCATTGCCCTCTTTTTGACATGCAAAGGACACACGTGTGGTCTTGAAATCTTTATATTTACTTGGTATTCGTGAGGTAACGTTGTTCTCCTCAGCCCTTTTGATGATTTTATTAATGCTTTCTGTTACCTCCGGTGCAACATCCGCCTCAAGACTATCTACTAACCAGCGGGCGCTATTCTTCTCACATATGATAGGAGCATCCATGAAACATGAATCAACTCTTACCTTATTGATGTTCTTAACGAAAAGTATAACTCGCTCATCATCAAATACCCGATGGAAGAGATCTACATAGCTCTTTAATCGCACTTTATCACGCGGGCAGAGTACCATCTTTACATGGTAGTCTTTAGAACTCTTAATAACGGCATTTGACTCATCCTCGCTTAAATACTCAAGTGGTGTCCAAATAGGAAAAGCTTGCCAAGGGATAAGTTTTCCTTCCTCCTCAGCCGATTTCTTGTCTAATCGGAAAGAGTAGCCTCCTGTTTTAATATATACGAAGTCGCAATCATGAAAAACGGTCTTAAAACCTATACCTTTATAGCCCACAGTATCCTTAGACTCTTCCTTGTCTCCATAGTTGACATCGCATATAGCCATGACATTATTGTCATTAAACTCACGGCCCGTATGAAAGAACAACAAAGCATTAGGAAGAATTGTAAACTGGACATCAACCAATTGACCCTTTACTGGATAATCATTAGCATTTTGAAGAAGCTCATAAACAAAAGTGTCCTCACGTCCTGCCGTTAACTGGTTTTGCAATGTAGACATAGTCTTAATTAGAGACCTCCGCATGTCTCGGTCAGTGGCTAAAATCGAATTGTGCTTGCCATCAACAATTTCTTTAGGACTTAGTCTTCTGAAGGGAATAGAAAAATCTATATTTTTTTTATTCTCATCCCATGCAAATTCATAATAGGTTCTATCTTCAATTTTAGAAGATGAATCAGACAAAACTATCTCGCCCTTATTTATCTCCATAGGAAAGTTGTCCGCAATCTCATCGTCAAGATTGTTTCTGAAGTCCTTGCTGCGTACTTCATCATTAGATCCGATGTACACAGTATCAGTATTTTCGCTATTATATTTGATAAGGCCGATAATTTTCATTTGCTCCGTTGTTTCTCGTTCAAGTTAAAATCTCCACAAAGTTAATAATTTCCTTCTTACTCAAGGCATGATTATGGCGATAATTATCATTTTCAAATGCGTTTAGTCAAAACGGACATTCTTTCCGCACAAAAATCACATTTTCGACAACAAAAGACTAAAATAATCACGCTTAAAAGGTAAAAACTTGGAATTTTAATGTAACTTTGTGGTCAAATATACATATATGAGAACAACAGTCAATGGATAAAGAGGCGGACATAAGCGAGACACAGGCTCTACTCAACTACAGCGAGAAGGTCTTCAGTAATCTTCTGAAGGATCACACTACCCAGCAGAATATCTATTGGGCAACCGACTCGTATAAGGACAGGGAAGGCTACACTTTCTTCGATCCGATCACCATTGATAAGATCACCGGTGACAATGACATGATTATCAGGCCTCGCGCGGTGAAATCGAGAGAAGAACAGACACAGCGCGCCAAGGACAAGGCTGAGGTGTTCACACCTTCCTGGATCTGCAACGCTCAGAACAATCTTATCGACGAAGCCTGGTTCGGCCGCCGCGACCATCTGTTCAACGCTCCTGACCCTGACGACCCACACGGCTGGATTAACAACGAGGAGAAAATCAGCTTCCCCGAAGGACGCACTTGGAAAGACTATGTTGCCGACATGCGGCTGGAGATGACATGCGGAGAGGCGCCATATCTTGTCAATCGCTACGATGCCGTTACGGGAGAGTATAACGGCAACGTGCGCTATCGCATTGGCATGCTCGACCGCAAGCTACGCATCGTCAGCGAAAACGTAGACGACGTAGAGCAATGGAAGCTGTGGGGCAAAATCGCCTTGCGCTGTACCTATGGCTTCGAGTGGCAGGGCGACAACCTCTTGCTTGCCCGCGAGGCGCTCTTCTATACTTTTGCCGAGCACTTCATCGACAAGTTCGGTGAGCAGACATTTAAGCGGGCCAAAGGTGCTATGATGAAAGGCGTGGCCTACATCATTTCTTACAACATCTGGCAGATGGACGGTCTCACCTTTGGCTTGCCGGGGCATGCCGACGAACTGAATGCCTACCAGGAAAAAGTAGATACCTATCACGCCAAACTTGCGCAATGCAAGGAACTGAAACAGAAAATGGAAGACAGTCTGAAGAACACCTTTTTCGGGCCGGACAACTTCAACGATCCGGAAATAGAAGAGCCCGTGCTGGAACCTGCCAAGCCCTACGAAAGGTATTGCCTTGTCAAGGACTTCATGAATGGCATTGACATTCATCGCCCAAATCTCAGCGCTAAGTCGTTCCACGACGGCAAGGCACCCAAGGTAACTTTTGAGTCAATAGTCAACAAGAATAAAAAACGATAATATAAACCTAAAGCTTCTATGGACAATACATACAAAACATTAGAACGCATACAGACAGGTCAACAGTCGTCGCTGTTCCGCGACGACCATTTCCGTCTGCGTGCCGAGCAACGAAAAGCCATAGAGAAGGCCAAGGCGCAGTTTTGCAAGCGCGCCGGCAACCGAAAGGACGGCTACACATGGACCGTCAACCCCACCTATTCTCAATTTCTGTGGAATGCCAAGATGCGCTTCGGCAAGACGATTTGTGCGTTGCAGCTGGCCAGCGAGATGGGCGTCAGGCGTACACTTATCGTCACCCACCGGCCCGTGGTCAGCAAAGAATGGAAGGATAATTTTCACAATGTGGTCAGTGATAAGATTGAAGGCAACGCCGACGTTCACGACCATTGGGCCTACGCCACACTTGTAGATGACGAGCAGCACGATAAACGGAAGTTCTACGACCTGGAGAAGTTCGTCTCGCAGGGCGATGACAACCACTATGTGTTCTTTGTCTCCATGCAGTATCTCCGCCTCTCCGAGCTTGTCAATGCCAAGACCCAACTGAAGAACAAGGACCGTCAGGCCGACACCTATGGCCACTCCGCCCAAAGGGAGAATGAGAAGCTCAAGGCTGACATTCTTCACAACGACTGGGACCTCGTGGTTATTGACGAGGCGCACGAGGGAACACGCACCGCCCTTGGCAAGCGTGTCATCGACGAATTCCTGAAGAAGGACGACACCAAGATGCTGCATCTCTCTGGTACGCCTTTTAACCTGTATGAGGACTTCAAGGACAACGAGATTTTCACATGGGACTACATTTCTGAGCAACGCGCCAAGCAGGAATGGCCCATCAAGCATCCCGGTGAGGACAATCCTTATGCCGAGTTGCCGAAAATGAATATCTTCACCTACGACATACGCAACAATTTCCAAGACGTGCTCGACGACGAGGGCATCTTCACCTTCAGCGAGTTCTTCCGCACGTGGACCGGCAACCCCAAGGCCGACCACGACGTGATGCCCGAGGGCGCCAAGGGCCGTTTTGTGCATGAGGCTGAGGTCAGGAAGTTCCTCGACCTGCTTTGCGCCCAAAGCGACAAGACCAATTTCCCGTTCTCTACCGCCGAGTACCGCCAAATGTTCCGCCATACATTGTGGGTGGTTTCTCATGTCGATGAGGCCGCCGCGTTGAGGCAGTTGCTTTCCGAGCATCACTTGTTCGGCAGTGATATGTTCCGAATCATCAATGTTGCCGGTCAGGGCGACATGGACGAGGAGAACGAGAACGCCCTCGATGCCGTCAAAAATGCCATTGGCGACATGCCTGAGGACACCTACACGATAACCATTTCCTGCGGCCGACTCACCACCGGTGTCACCGTCAAGCCTTGGACAGCCGTGTTCTACCTCAAGGGTGGCGACCAAGCTGCCACATACATGCAAACTATCTTCCGTGTACAGTCGCCATACGTCGTCAAAGACAGCCATGGCAACGTGGAGAAGATGAAGACCTCGTGCTACGTCTTTGATTTCTCCCCCGACCGTACGCTGAAGGTCGTGGCAGAGACTGCCAAGTTCTCGTCCATGGCCAAAGCCAATGAGGAAAAGGGCAAGGCGAGGAATAATGCTGATACCGATGAGGCCGAGGAAGAGTTGACACAGGAGCAGCGCGACAAGAAAACGGTGGAGAACTTCATCAAGCTCTGCCCGGTCATCTCCATGGACGGTGGAAAGATGACCACCCTCGATGTGAACAGAATCTACAAGCAACTGGAAAGTGTATATATCGACCGGTTGGTACAAAAGGGCTTCGACGACCCATGCCTGTACAACCAGGAGGAGGTGAACAAAGTCAATCCGGAGATACTTAACCATATCGGTGAGAACGGAGGCCAGGCTCCCGATGAGCGGCGCAAGGAGGCCAAGCATGTTATCGACCTCAACAACATGACCCCAGAGCAACGTGCCCAATGGGAGGAGAAAATCCGCCTCAAGAAGGCTGAGGCTGCCGAGAAGGCTGAGAAGAAAGCTGCCAAGGACGAGGCGTTCCGCAGGCAGTGGGAAGCCATGTCCGACGCCGAGCGGGAGGAATATCTTCAAAAGGAGGCTGAGAAAGCTGCCCGCCGTGAGGAGCTGAAGAAGCAGCGCGAGGAGTTCAAGGCCCGCATGACCAACATCCGAGGCATAGCCCTGCGCATCCCCTTGCTGATGTATGGCGGCGCTGATGCCGGTGACCCGAAGGACGACCTTACCGTGGACAACTTCACGCGCAAAATCAAGGACGAGTCGTGGGCGGAGTTCATGCCTAAAGGTATCACAAAGGAGGACTTCAACAAGATACGCAAGTGCTTCAACGCCACCCGTTTCGAGGAAGCCGGAAAGCGGTATCGTGCCCTGACGCGCGAGGCCGACTTCATGCATGTTGAGGAACGCATCAGGCAGGTTACTGAGATCTTCGGCTATTTCCGCAATCCCGACAAGGAGACGGTGCTCACTCCGTGGCGTGTCGTCAACATGCACATGAGCGACACCATAGGCGGATATTGTTTCTTCGATGAGACCTTCGACGAGCAAGGCGGTCAGCTCGAAACGCCCCGCTTCGTCGATCAGGGTGAAGTGACACAACAGTTGTTCAACACCGTCAACTCTGACGGCGAGGCTGCAGCCAAAGTGTTGGAAATCAACTCCAAGACCGGGCTATATCCGCTCTACGTCACTTATTCTCTTTATCGTCGCAGCTTAGAGGAATATGTCAAAGCCCAGTGCATTTCCATTGAGAACGTGAGCGTGCAGGAGGAGCATGTGGTGTGGGATGACGTCGTGAAAGACAACATGTACGTCATTTGCAATACGCCGATGGCGGTCGGCATCACCCGAAGAACGCTGTTCGGCTTCAGACCTATTGAGGGAAGAGCGAACATAAAGGCGGATAGTATTATTCAGCGTGCAATAGAGGACAAGGACAAATTGGCCAACGATATCAACAGTGTAGGATATTGGAAAGGAAATAGGAGTAAAGAAGCTATGAATTTCACAGCCGTGGTGGGAAATCCGCCATACCAATTAAAAAAAGAAGACACAAGTGACTCTGCTACATATCACTTGTTCATGGATGTTGCCTTTAAAGTTGCAAAATATGCAAGTCTAATTACTCCAGCACGATTTCTTTTTGATGCTGGTAAAACTCCTCATGAATTCAACGTTAGAATGCTCAACGATGAACATCTAAAAGTTGTTCTATACGAGCCAAAAAGTCAACGCATCTTTGATAATGTTGATATAAAAGGAGGCATAGCCATAACTCTTCATAACATGGACGAGGATTACGGGAAAATCATCCAGTTCACATCATACCCGGAACTATCGTCCATATTGAAGAAGGTCTATTTAAGAGAAGACTTTCAATCAATCGACAGCCAGATTTATCTACAAAACAAATTTGACTTGGATTGCTTGTATGCCGACTATCCCCAATACAGGGACGTCATTGGCAGTAACGGACGTGAAAAGCGACTTACCACCCCAATCTTTACACAGCTTGATGTCTTTACGGAGCAGAAGAAGCATCAAGACGATTTACAAATAGTTGGGCTAATTGATAATAATCGTACGACCCGCTTTATACCCAATAAATACGTTGCTGACAATGGTAATCTTATAAAGTATAAGGTTATCCTTCCTGCCAGCAACGGGTCGGGCGCATTAGGAGAGGTATTATCTACGCCGTTAATCGGCGAGCCGTTAATCGGCTACACTCAGTCATTCATTGGTATTGGCGCTTTTGAGACGATGGACGAGGCCTCAGCTGCTCTCAAATATGTAAAATCAAAATTCATGCGTACAATGCTTGGCATCTTGAAAGTAACACAACATAATCATACCGATGTATGGAGATATGTTCCACTGCAGGATTTTACAGCCAATAGTGATATTGATTGGAATAAAGACATACCAGCTATTGACGCACAACTATACGATAAATACCAATTGACTTTGACGGAAAGAAGTTTTATAGAAAAGATGATCACTCCCTTTAATTGATCAGATGCCGAAACAAGACCACATATCATTAACCCCATTCTACGATGTCTGCATGCATGGAGACTGCCCCCTGGCAGCCTCGTGCCTGCGGCATATCGCTTTTGAGACGCTGAGGCAGACGGAAACGATTTTGCGTCTCATCAATCCCGACAAGTGTACCAAAAGCAAGACCTGCCCCTACTACCGCGAAGACAAGACCGTGGTGTATGCCCGAGGCTTTACGCAGTTTCAGCAGCGCATGTTCCCTCAGCAGTATCAGACGTTCATGTCCATCTGCATGGGCCGGTTCTCGCGCAGCGGCTACTTTGAGCGTCGCCGGGGTGTTTATGGCATCCCACCGGAGGAGCAACAATTCATACTCAGCGCCTTGCGACAGGCCGGAGTTACTGAGGAGATGAATTTCGACAGCTACGAGGAGCGGCTCAACTGGTATGATTAGCGTCAGTATTCCATAGGAATACTCCAGGATGCCAATAGGAATACCGGAGTGATCCAACAGGAACACCGGAATGTTCCCACAAGAATACCACCTGCAAACAATAGCAATCAGATTGCGACATCACTTAAAACCAATTAGTATGGCAACGAAAAAGGAGACAATAACAGCTGAGATGATACGCCAGGCTTACTTGGCTTATAGCCAGCGCCAGCCTGACCCGGAAGCGTTTGTCAGCTTTACCGAGCACGAGCTGACAGCTTTTATCCGACAATACTTTGACGCCGGCTTTCCCGGCATCTATGCCCAGCGTGACCATAACTATTACGAAAAGGAAATACGGGGACATATAGCCGACACCCAAGAGCGGCGCGATGCCGATATGGCATCAGGCAACAAGCTGAGCCTGCATCTGAAAATCTATTCCCACTTCTTAGAATCAAAGGCTTTCAAGAGCCTCGCAAGGCAGAGCCCTGCAAGCGGCAGCGCACTGCCTAAGACCTCCACTGCTCAGCCGGCATCGGGCGAGACATCCCCTACGTCAGCGGGCAACGCAGCACAAACGGCAGCCGATATAAGCCAGGCGACGGAAGGCGACAGCGTCAGAATAGAGGAGTTGGAGATTGTGCGGCGCAACCCGCAACTCCGGCAGGCATGCATCCGAAAGTGGGGCTACCAGTGCCAGTGCTGCGGCATGGATTTCGCCAGTCTCTATGGCGAGGAGCTTGGCAAGAACTTTATTGAGGTGCATCACCTCAAGCCCATCTCCACATACAAGGACCGACGGCCCGAAGACTATGTAGACAATCTCGTACCGCTATGTTCCAACTGCCACTCCATGATACACCGGGGCAAGGGCGGACCTCTGACGCTCCGCCAGCTGCGCGAGGCTTACCGCGGACCTAAAACACCATTGAGAATATGCAAGGAAGACTAAATACTGACGGGGCAGGGGCTTTGACCATTAGTCAGGCTCTGCGGGAGAAGATAGCCCAGCTGGACATCGAAGAGCCGTATGTATGGCGGCTCCGGCTGTCGGATGCCGACTTCACGGCGTTGGAGACCGCCATCAGCAGCCTTGTGCAGGCTCATGGCTCCGAGGCACTGACCACCCAGGCCAATGCCCGCTATGGCATTGTCTTTATAGCCGAGTGGTACAAGCGCCGTTACCAGAGCGGCAACAAGAGTGAGGTCATCGACAGCATAGACCTTGAAAAGCTCTGGGCGGCGAGTGGCATCAATCAGCGGTTTCTCTACCACGACAACAATGGCAACCGCCGATGGCGCTATTCCATCTATGTTCTCGGCGGACTTGCCATCAAGCATGAGCTTGGCCGCAACGACAACATGCGCTTTCTGAAAGGACTGTGCCGGCTCTACAATGGTGAGGACTACAATCTGGAGAGCCTCGGCGAGGCAGGCCGCGCGGCAGCCTTTGCAGAGAGCATCCGGCAACACCATTCTCTGTATGAGTATCTGCGCAAGATCCTCAACGGCACGCTGCCCTTCAATCCGTCCGACCTTGCCGACCCGCAGTCTGACACCAACCGGTTTGTCGTAGCCATCAAGACAGCCTACGACGAGATACGAAAAGTGAAATACCGCCTTGAGTGGCAGGTGACTTTCTCGCCCGACTATCAGAACATGGTGCGACGGCTGAATGTCTGGATGAAGCCCGAGGAGGCAGGCGGCGGACTGCACCAGTATCTGCGCTACGACCGGTGCCGGCTCTGGGGCATACAGCACCCCGAACAGCTTCACCAGTTGGATATCTATATCCGCTTTATGCGTGACGGCAAGGCCGTGGAGCCCTCTGCTTCCGCGAAGCCGATCCTCACCTACCTGCCTCACAGTGAATACGGATTCGTAGCCTTCGGCGCGGAACGGTGCGTCGTGGTGAGAAACATTCCCACACAAAGCTTCGACACCATTCAGCTCTTTGTCCGTGACCAGCAGGGTAAGGATTATCTGATACAAGAAGAGCCCGCAACAGCATGGATGCAATTGTGGCGAGGCGGTGACTATGGCATGACCTGGACCTCAACACGCAACTCCCAAAGAGAGACTGCCCTGCTCTTCTCGGACCGCTGCAGGCTGAAAGACCCCGGCATGGAGGAATACGTCTATCACAAGCGCTTTAGCGACAAGCTTTTCGGCAAGAGCGAGCCGTGGAATTGGATTAACATCTACGACAGCATCACCTTCCTGGATGAGAGGGGCGCGGAGATGACCTTGTACAACCGTATTGGCTTTGACGCGATTGCGACACGGCGATACAGCGACACCATACACTATGCCGACGGCAGCCGGGTAAGGCACTGCTTCGAGGATGAGGATTCAGAATTAGGTGATGAAGTGGAATCGGAGGAGCTTCCGCTCATTTTCAGTCCCCAAGATATCAGAGTCTTGCATTTCGACAAGCACGACGATGTGTCCACCGCAGCGCCTGTGGAGGATGTCCCGGCAGAGGTCGTACTGTTTAAGAGCGCAGATGGCTGCTATACCGAGTGGGCCGACGGCGTAAGGCCTCCCTATGGCGTGTTGACGCTGAAGGTGATGGTCAAGGGAGACCCGCGGCCTTACCGGGCCATTTACTTGCCGGCACTCACTGAGGCCCGGCCTATAGAAAGGGATTTCGGCAGCTGCAGCGTGCGCTACCGCCAGATGGACAACACCGTGGCTGAAGTAAAAGACAAGATAGCCGAGGACGGCTGTCCCTTGGTCCCAGCCATCAGCCTGCGTTTCGGCAGCAAGAAAGACTACTGTGTGGTGGATGTATATCGTCCGACACTCATCAAGGAAGTTCTGTTGGACGGGAAAATCATCGGCTACAAGCACGATGGCGAGAGGGTGACTCTTCCCTACATCTATAAGCGGCGTGTGCAAGTGAACGATTTCAGCCGTCGGGGCTATCAAGCTTACGAATGCAGGCATCTGTGTTCTGTCTACAACCAGACGTTCATCAACGTAAATGGCAACAACGGTGAGCCGCACAAGGCAGCCATGGCAGCATGGAAAGAAGGAAGGACATGGCAAGGCAAGGAGCTTGACATGAATGCCCCTGACTGTCTTGAGGTTTGCATAGGGTCGCCAGAGGGACGGGGCAACTGGGACGGACACGAGGCATTGCGCTGGAACTATGACCGGAATACAGACCCGGAGCCCGTAAGCGAACTTACGATAAACGGCTTTGGCCTCATCTTCCAAGACCTGAGTCGGACGGCTGACTTGACGTGCAACTATCCTGTCAAGAAAGACAACGATGGATGGGCAATGATGGAAATAGACATCTCGCTGGTGAAATGCTTCGAGGTCGCCAACAAGACGGGAACTTATTTCTTCACGATGAAGCCTCTGTTCAATCTTCCATGCGCCAAAATCATTCCCGGCCTCTACAAGCCATTGCTGGAAGTCCGAGGCGGTAAACTTACCGACGAAGACCGGAAGGGACTGATTCGTTTCGGTGAAGAATTCGGATTCGACTGGCAACAACACGATATTTACTTAAAACAATAAAGACATAAAAATATGAATTTCTCAGAATTATACAACAACAACCGCAAGGCGGTGAGCAGGGCTCTCACCGCCATGTGGTGTGGTGAGGCTCATAACGACAGCCAGTGGGCCTACGTCAGACAGTTGCGTGCCATCATAGGCAATCTGTTTGCGCCCAAGAACGCAGTGCCTGTGGTGCAGTGCATGAACGCTTACGAGTCTGTACACTCGGTGTCGAGCGAAGCAGCTCAGTCGCTCGTGGGTGGTTTGTGGAAGTTTCCTTATCCGCCCTACGAGCATCAATACAAGTGTTGGGATGCCCTGCTCAACCAGAAAGTAGAGATTGACGGAAAGCAAAAACCGAAATCCATTGTCGTGACAACAGGCACCGGCTCGGGAAAGACGGAATGCTTTATGATGCCGCTGGTCTGCGACCTTAAGCGGAAATATCTGCCATGCACCGTACAGGCCATTTTCCTGTATCCGCTCAATGCCCTTATGGAAGACCAGAAGGAGCGCATGGAGCAACTGCTTGACGGCTCAGAGCTTACCTATACGGTCTATAATCGGGACCTGCCGGAAGAGCCTAAGGCTACTGACAACGGGAAAGATGCCGAGAAGGTGAGAAAACGCATTGAGCAGGTGACTGGTGGCAAATATGAGTACGACAGGGATACCAAGTCATACCGCTTAGAGCATGTTAAGTTCAAGCACATGCTCTACACCCGTCAGCAAGTGCGCAAGAATCCTCCAAACATTCTTCTTACCAACCCCACCATGCTGGAATACATCCTCTTGCGCGATGCTGACGCCAAGATCATCTCTGCCGGAAAGAAAAGCCTCAGCTGGGTAGTCATAGACGAGACGCACAGTTACACGGGAGCTGGTGCCGCTGAGCTTGCCATGCTGTTGCGACGGGTGCTTCTCGCTTTCAATGTTGATGCCTGCGACGTGCGTTTTGCTACGTCATCGGCTACCTTCGGCAATGGTACAGACCCTAAGGAAGAAGAAAAACAGCTGAAGGAGTTTATCGCGGGCATAACAGGCATCTCTACAAAACAAATAGAGGCAGTGGGGGGCGTGCGCATCGGAGAGAACGCCATTCCTGCCGGCGAGGATGCCGAACGTTGGAGGACGATATTCAAGAAAGACTACGTGGCGCTGGATGAGCTGTACCCGGGGGATACTTCCATCAGTGAGAAGCTGCAATGGCTCGACGAGATGTGCCAGCGTGAGGAAGTACGTTATAAGGCGGCAGGCGAGAAAATGCCGAGAATGAAGTTGAAAGTGCATTATTTCTATCGTGTGCCCAATAACGGTCTCTTTGTGCGTTTGGACGAGCTAAGTGATGGTGCATTCAAGATTTACACGGAAAACGTAATAGGCAAAAGAATCGGCGGTGATGAACACAAGGAAATAGAAGAAAGTCCGCTGCTCGAGTTGAGCCGCTGCAAGCATTGCGGTGAGTATGTGGCCATCGCTCAGGTTGATACGAGCGATTGGACCTATAATCCTATAACCACTGGCGACAGCGATATGTTCGACCTCATAGAGGACGACGATGATGATTCGTCTTCCTTAAAATATACCGTCTTTGGCCTCTCTGACAAGGCGAACGCAAGAGGCGACCATAATGTAAACTTCCGTGTTCTGCCCGGAGGCAAACTGCAGCCGATGACGCCGGCGGAAGTCGTTGAGGAAGAGCGTGCCCATGAGGGCAAGGACGTGAGATACCGCCCCTGGCATTTGGTGGGAAATATACAGTGCTGCTGTCCTAACTGCAATGCCAAGCTCAGTCGCAAACACGAAACAGAAAAAGATGTGGAGAATGATGCCAATGGCAGTATGGATGAAAACCGGCTCCAGAAGTTCCGCCTGTCAGCGGAATTCATTTCACGCATCATGGCTCCAAGCATCCTTGACCAGCTCGAGAAAGGCACGTCCAAAACGGATGGTATGGTTTTGCACGATGGACAACAGTACATCAGCTTCGTGGACAGCCGTCAGGCCGCTGCCAAAGCCACGCTCAAGCAGAACCTTGAACAGGAGCGTATGTGGGTCTACAGTACCATCTACCACGAGCTTTGCCGTAGGAAGGCTAATGGGTTGACAAAAGAGGCAGCCATGGCACAGCTGATGCAGAAACAGGCAACCTCGCCCAAGGAGATGATGGATAATGCCAAGAGAATGAGTAATCTCATGTCAGCAGATCCTAAAGTGGTGCAGAGACAGTTGGACGAGATGTCGATAAACTACATGACTTGGGGCGAGATAGCCGACTTGCTGAAAAAAGATGCTTACTGTCCGGTGTTCTGCTCAGTCTTTGTGAAGCGTTCCGGCGACAGTGATGAGATAGAGGATGGATTGCCATCTGATGAAATCATCGAAAAGTATGTGCAGAGCATCATGGTGATGTATTTGTCTCACCGACCGGCATCTGAGGCGAGCCCTGAGACATTAGGACTTTTCGAGACTTGCTATCCACAGCTTGAGAAGGTTAAGCTGCCTGAAGCGGTGGATAAGTTCAACAGCATACTGGCAGGTCCGGCAAACCATATCACGGCTGAAGACTGGCAAAATCTAATGCAGGTATATCTCGACTATACGGTAAGAAATAACCAGTCGTTCTACCTGCGCATTCCCGGCAACGATAAGATTGACATCTTCTCTATAACCCGCTTTGCGACGGAAAAGCCACGCCGCCGACCATTCAACAAGCCAAAATTGGAGAGGGGCACCGTGTCCCAGGCCCGCGTGGTGCGCTATCTCTGCGCCTTGATAAGCAGGGACGACCATTCACTGACCCTTAATGAGGCACAACAGAAATATTTCCAACAGATATCTGATGTCATTGATGCCTTGTGGAATACACTCACTGGTAAGGAATATGGTATTTTGAGTATCGGCGAGCGTCTGGATGACACCGGCAAATTCGTCAAGGAGACTGACGGCGCGCCGCGCTTTAACCTGAATGACCTCTGCTTTAAGTTGTACGATGACGTATATCTCTGTGATACAAAAGCGGAGGACGCAATACATGCTGTATGCCTACGCCCGATAGGCAACAACTTCAAGCGTTTCTCACCCTACCTCGAGGGTACCATGCCCATAGAACTCAACGAAGACCTGCACGAGCAGTGGGATCCATATCCCTACTACAAGGTCTCCGGCAAAAAAGTCGATAAAGAGATCTTGGATGACTGGGCAAAAGAACACCGGGCGCTGCTATGGGACAACCATATCTGGGGTGACGAGGGCGTTTTCTCCGACCGTTTGGAAGACATTCATCTCTTCCCCAATCTCTTTGTGCAGCAGGAACACACGGCGCAAGTAGACAAGCGAGTCGCCGCCGCGCTCCAAGAGAGATTCAAGGACCACACCATCAATATTCTGGCTTGCTCTACTACAATGGAGATGGGAGTGGACCTTGGCAACCTGGAGGTAGTGATGCTATCGAGTGTGCCTCCACAGCCTTCAAATTATAAGCAGCGTGCCGGACGCAGCGGTCGAAACAACAAAGTGAGAAGTGCTTGTATCACACTCTGCGGATCCGACGTGATAGGCTTGCGAACCCTTCTTAATCCTATAGACAAGATCATCAGCCGACCTGTACATGTGCCTACTGTGGACTTAAAGAGTACACAAGTGGTGCGACGCCATGTCAACTCGTTCCTCATACGCGCCTTCGGAGTGTTTAGTGATGGTCGTAACGGTGGCAGTTTGTCACAGACAGTGGCAGACTACTACACCAATTTCACGATAAAACTGACTAATGGCTTCCTGAAGGTCCTTGATGGCCCCAAAGAGGTAGATCCCTCCTATATCCTGGGCAAGCCGGAAGGAACGATGTGGGAGAAATTCAACATGATGTGTTGTAAGCCAATTACAGAAACCCCAGGTCTTAAAGAGAGCCTTACAAAGTTGTTGAAAGGTACTGTCTTGGAAGAAGATGCTTTAGCTGACGTTCTTAAAAACGCGAAGGAAGACAACGAGCGTTGTTATAATGAACTCTACAACAGACTGACTGACTATCAGATCGCCTTTGACGGCGTGGATCCAAAGAGACAGGAAAAGTTTTGGAAGAAGTTGAAGATACAGTATGCCTCTGTACTCAACGAGCGGCTTCTCAACTATTGGGCAACCAGCCGCTTTACGCCGAATGCCAATATGCCCGTCAATGTGCTTACGCTCGACTTGAGCAGCAATGGCAGGCGTGACTATCTTACCCCGTTGTCATCATCAAATCCTTCTTACTCTCTGCGTGATGCTATTGCTCAATATGCTCCAGGCAACAGCGTCGCAGTGGATGGCGTGGTCTATACCGTGCGAGGCATAGAGATAAGAAATATGTATGACGACAACCTGAAGTCATTCAAGACCATCTATCGTAACAGCGAGAAAACCGTCATAGACGACGCTAATCTGAGCAACCAGATCAAATGGAGCGTTAACGATGAGTATGGGCTGAATCTCATCCAGCCTGTAGGTTTCATGCCTGATATGAATGAGGAAAAGACGCGTATCATGGACAGTAATGTGTATACACGGGTAAGCGCCCAGCTCATTGATGCTGACGACTGGTCAAACAACGTGACTGAGCCACATCTGTTCTCGTTCCGCAAAAACAATGATACGGGAAATGCCAAGATACTCTATTACAATGAGGGTAAAGGATATGGTTACTGTTTCTGCCCAAGATGCGGCAGAACGGTGATTGAGGACAGAGTGGCAGAGAAAGATGAGCCATTGAAGTTCCCCTATGAGTTCAATCCCAAGCAAGCCAAGCACAAGGAGGGACGACCAGACCGACCCAACTATCACTTTGCCATCACCGGCAAAGAGATGCACAAGCCTTGCAGTTGCTCCAACGATCCTAACAAAATCAAGCGGAATGTCATTATAGGTGATCTGATTCAGACAGACTACAGTGAGATACGTATCCGTCATAAGGGGCAGAACAAATGGATGTCAAACAGAAGCAAAGAGGAAGACCTGTTGTTCACGCTCGGCATTGTCTTCACCCAGACGCTTGTGGATATACTTGGAAAGGAGCGCGGCGCCGTTGATTTCGCAATTATGCCGAACGGTCATATTTGTATTTTCGACTGCAACCCCGGTGGTGCCGGATATGCTAACCAACTGGCCAATATCCAAATGATGAAAGAGGTCATCAAGGCTTCCAAACAACTACTGTTGGAGGCCAAGAAGAAAAAGTCAAAGGATATGCTGCTCGACAAATTCACGCTCCGCTATATCAAGAATTTAGATATAGATGCAGCCTTGGCGTGGATTGAAGAGGAGGAATCCGTTGGAGATACCATACCTCAGAACATAAAAGATGCATTCCCTGGTGCTTCCCCTTCTCAGGTGTCACTATACGACCTGGAGAAAACCTTCAAAGAATCGCATCGAGATCTTGTCTTGTTTGCCGACAATGACTACGCTGTGTGGGATTACGATGGAGAGGAGACAGGATGGCGCCGCCAACTGATGAGTAATTTCGTCTCAAAGAGTGACACTACAACATTCTGTGTCTGCCAGTCGGAGGAGAAACCTATTGTGGAGCCTGTCATGGAAATGATACGTGAGTTTAAAGCATGGGCAAAAGGTGGTGAGTCTAAGATCATAATGAATCCTTTACTGGAATATGGCCTTTATCCCCTGGCATACATCGATGGCAATCTTTACTTCACAAGCAGTAAGGAGCATGCCCAGCTCAATGTGCAGTGGGGAAATGATACGATGTTCTTCGTTCGCACTGATAATCCTTTGGTGAACGCAAAGATATTGGACACCTCATATAAGCCTTCTACAAAACTGTTCAAGATAACCTGTGAGAAATATAGAGAGATAAGAACATCACAGTTGGGCGGTATCATACAAAAGGAGGCCGATGGCTTAATGGATGAGTTCATCGCTTATGCCAAGGAAAACGGAGGCAAGCTCTCTATCTGCTATCAGGACGAGCACCTTAAGAGCATGATGGGTATGATACTGACTTTGCAGACCATCGAACACTTCGTTAAACAGATAGGCAGTGATTTTTCCATACGCTTCAAACTCGAGAAATATCGTGATGACAATGGAAAGGACAACAGCCTTACCGCCAACATGACTTCTGCCGAGAAGCGCGATGCAAGGCTCAAGGCCATCACTACCGACTGGCTGAAGGATCTGAGTTACAATGATGGCATCAAAGGGGAACTCGTGCCTATTGTGTCTGGTGAAAGACGTTCTTTGGAACATTGGCGCGAACTCACAATAACGTGTCGGAATAAGCGATTGTGCATATATCCTGACGGGGGGTTCATCAATGAGTGGGTAATAAGTCGAAACAACGAGTTCATAGACATTGCGGAAATAACTCCCGAGGTAGATATTAAGATTTTCCACAATAAGGACATCAAGTTTGATGTTACAATTGAAAATTGCTAATAAGATACACAATAGAGGTTGCATTCCTGTGCAGCCTCTGTTGTGTTATGTTTACTTTGTCACATAATAGTGATTACCTGCTCTTTCAATACGGTTACAGATGGCTTGTCTTAAGGTCTCTGGCCGCAATACTTCTACATAGTCGCCCCACGACAGGATCTTCTGTTCCAGCTCGTAGTTGATGACCACGTCGAGTTCGATGGTCACGCTTGTGTCGTCCTCGGCAACCTTCCTCTGACTGCCGTGCCAGGGCTTGGTGGCGACGTAGGGATATTCATTCTTGGGAAAGCGTAGGAGGACTTTCTCGGCCTGCTGACCTTCATGCTTGGTCACACCTTATGTTTAGTATGCGGTCGAGGGGATAGTTGCTGAGATTGGTGTGGTCGCCGTTGCAGCAGAAGAGGAACCAGCGGTTGTTGTACTGCTTGAGGTAGTAGGGGTGGACAATGAGCGTTTGGGGCTCTGCCATCCGGAAACTCTGATAGCGCAGCTCCACGGTGGTCTTCTTGCGGATGGCGTTGAAGAGTGGGGTGAAGTGCTCCATTCCTTTATTATACATGGACGACTCGAAACCTACGGCAGCGCGCACTTCTTTATGATTGCTCATGCAGAGGTTGAGGCGGGCGCTGAGCTCTGTCACCCAGTCGGCCTCCGGCATGCCGTCGAAGCGCTTGAGGATGTTCAGGGCTTGGGAGAGATGCAGAAGGTCGTCCTCAGAGAGCTCGGTGGAGAAGATGGAGAAGTTGGGATCCTCATACTGATAGGTGGTCTGCCGTCCGTGCTTTTTGCGGATGATGTTGGTGTGGTACTCGTTCTCAATGTTGAGCAGGTCGTCCATCAGCGTGGTACGTGAAGTGATGGTCGGCTCACCGCGCAGCTCCAGCTCACGGTTGATGAAGTCGGTGAGCTCCTTGCCCGAATAGGCGTGTCCGCTGCGCAGGCACTGGTCGAGGACGCGCAGACGGGTGGAATAGTTCTTGGTGTTCGGCATGATGCTTATTCTTTGATGAGTGATGTATCGTTCTCTTCATGGTTGAGATAGTGGTAGGCATGGAGATACTTATTGAGGCGATGCCAGTCCTTCTCTGTGAGGTCAGGCAGACGGCGGATATCCATGTTATCTTCCAAATCAGCCATTTTTACGAGCCTTCCGGTTTGGTTGGTGTTGGCTCTTGCAATAAAGTCGGCATAGCTCTCTCCCTGCTTTCGCGTGACAGAAAGGATGGCATCGACAGTATCTTGAGAATAGCCTAATTGCAAGAGTTTCTCGGGCGTCATGCCTGTATCCTCTATCGTGTCATGCAGTAAGGCAACTATCTTATCTTCAATAAGGTCCAGCCGTGCACTTACTCTTAATGGGTGGAAGTAATAGTCTTTCCCGGCTTTGTCCTTCTGACCGAAGTGCTGGCGCATCATGAGGTTGACGGTATCGATATAGCGCTTGTCTTCATCCGATACCTTGCACTGTGGGATAATCTCCAAAAGCAGACCGATGATGTCCTGTGGATCGACCTTTACGGCATCATCATTATATTCGAATAACTGAACGTCGTCTATGAGGGTTATCAGTTCTTCTACAGTGTCTGTCACATCAGAACCAAAGGCATAGATCTGATGGGCCTCCAATTCCTGTGGTATAATGGAGTACTCCTTGGTTTCTGCATCGTAATTGAGATAAACTTTCAGCTTCTTGTTCATAATAATATTTTATTAATGAGTGCAAATATACGAATAATCTGTTCTCTCTATGCGGACGCGTCCAAAAAAATTGTATTTATCAAAAATAATTGGACGTGTCCGCATAGGGAGAACGAGTGGGTATTATCTTTGCGGCAGATTTCAATTTAAGTTCAACTAAAAACACTTTTACTATTATTGCTGTCCGCTAAAACTCAAAATGGCAAAAACATCCTACCCGAAGCCCTGTAAAATAGGACTTCGGGCTTATTCTTTCAAAAAGTAAGCCCCCTCTAATCAAACAGACTCGGTTCAGGAGGTCTTTCCTTAGCCTCCTGAACCATTTTCGTCCAGTCTTTTTCTGGTTCTTCAAGAAAAGTGTAGCA
>ONYL01000044.1 GCA_900322035.1 uncultured Prevotella sp. | reverse complement strand
TACAAACGACTATTCAGCCGCTTTATTTTATGCGCTATGCGCAATTTTATGCCTTGGCAATTTTCTTCATGTACAGGCTTTGACCCCGAAAGGGGTGAGCCTCAACCAGCGGGATAGCCGTCGAGCTTGCTCGTAAGGCTATCCCGCTGGTTGAGGCTCAGAGCTCCTCATGGAGCGTAAGACTGTACATGATTTTCTGCTTCGTATCATCTGGAGATGGCAAGGCAATATGAGTCAGGACAAAGACATTGACTGTCTGCCGGGCTGTTAAGGAGGGATATCATTCCATAATTCATAATTGCCATGCGTGGCGCACTGGATATTATCCGTGGGCCGATATTTGTAATCTTCTCTGGTTACGGATCTATAATTGTTAGAGAGGTCCATAACTCAAGGAAAATATTCATAGGCAGGCTTTAGTCAGGAGATTTCGTGGAATTATCATGGAGAGCCCGAAAGTTTTTTCTATCTTTGCATGTGGCATTTCCACTCCGCCACCTTCGTCAACAGCCCCAAGGACGAGTTGTGTACAGGAAACGTAGCCTCAGCAAGCAGACAAGCGGGCTGTCTACAGCCACGGAGCATCTGCCGCTATATAAACATCAATGGACATGGACAAAACGATTTCGCCGATACAATCACTGCTGCAACAACGCACACTGCTCCAAATGGAATACGCCGTTGAGAAAGAAGCCTACCGGAAGCAGACGCAAACCATGGGCATGGGCCGCAAGGTGAAGCGTGGCGACGCTTGGTTTCCGCTCTCCGTGGGCCGCAGTGCCTACAATGCACTCAACCAGATGACGATCGAAGTGACGCGCACCGCCGACACCGACATCACCCACAACTTCGAGTTTGGCAAGCCCGTGGTGTTCTTCTCCATGAGCAAGGACGGCTCCATACGCTATTTCTCTTTCACCGCACAAGTGAGCTACGTCGACGGTGACCGCATGGTGGTAGTGATTCCCGAAGGACACCAGCTCGACATACAGAGTGCCTCCGGCCCCATCGGCGTGCAGCTATTCTTCGACGAGACCACCTACCGGATGATGTTTGATGCCCTCGACCGTGTCATCCATGCCAAGAATAACCGGCTGGCCTACCTGCGCGACCTCTTCTACAGCCACCAGCCCGCCCAGCGGTTCTCCTTCGCCCCCATGCGCTTCCCTTGGCTCAACGCCACGCAGGAGGAAGCGGTCAACAAGGTGTTGCAGGCCAAAGACGTGGAAGTGGTGCACGGTCCACCCGGAACGGGCAAGACGACAACCCTCGTGGAGGCCATCAACGAGGTGCTGATGCGCGAGAGCCAGGTGTTAGTGTGCGCGCAGAGCAACACGGCTGTGGACTGGATCAGCGAGAAACTTGTCGACCGCGGCATCAGCGTGCTGCGCATAGGCAACCCCACACGCGTCAACGACAAGATGTTGGGCTTCACCTACGAGCGGCTTTTTGAGGGCCATCCCGACTATCCGCAACTGTGGGCCATCCGCAAGGCCATCCGCGAGGTGAGGGCCGACAAGGGCAGCCGCACCAGCCGTCATCAGAAATTGGAACGGTTGAAGAGTCGCGAGACAGAGCTCTCCATCCGCATCCGCAACGATATATTTGGCGAGGCGCGCGTCATCGCCAGCACGCTCGTCGGGGCTGGCTCGCGGCTCTTGGAGGGCATGAAGTTCGGCACGCTCTTCATCGACGAGGCCGCACAGGCTCTTGAGGCGGCTTGCTGGATTCCCATCCGGCGGGCCACACGCGTCATCCTCGCCGGAGACCACTGCCAGTTGCCGCCAACCGTGAAGAGCATGGCCGCCCTGAAGGCCGGACTCGGCACGACGCTCATGGAACGCATCGTGGCCAACAAGCCGGAAGCCGTGACCTTGCTGCGCATCCAGTACCGCATGAACGATGCCATCATGGAGTTTCCCAACCAATGGTTCTACCATGGCATGGTGCACAGCGCGGAAGGCATGGGCCACAGAGGCATACTCGACTACGACAATCCGATGATGTGGGTGGACACGAGCGCTATACAGACGCCCGACGAGGAGCCGCACTTCCGCGAGGCTTTCGTGGGCGAGAGCTTCGGCCGCATCAACAAGGACGAAGCACAGCTGACGCTACAGACCCTGGAGAGCTACTTCACCAAGATCGGCAAGCAGCGCATCTTGGAGGAACGCATCGACGTGGGGGTCATCTCGCCCTACCGTGCGCAAGTGCAGTATCTGCGCGCATTGCTAAAGCGGAGTGAGTTTTTCAAGCCCTTCCGCCGGCTCATCACGGTGAACACCGTCGACGGTTTCCAGGGACAGGAACGTGACATCATCCTCATCTCGCTGGTGCGCGCCAACGACAACGGCGAGATAGGCTTCCTGAGCGACCTGCGCCGAATGAACGTGGCCATCACGCGGGCCAGGATGAAACTCATCATCCTCGGCGACGCGACCACGATGACCCGTCACCCTTTTTACAAGCAACTCTATGAATACGTCAACAATAAATGATCTCCTCGTGGCCCACGGCATCAAGCCCACGGCCAACCGCATCGTCATCGCCCGCACGCTCTCGGCGGCCCTGTCGCCCATGTCGATGAAGGAACTCGAAGACAAGATCCTCACCATCGACAAATCGGGCATTTTTCGCACGCTGACGCTCTTCCGCAGCCATCATCTCGTGCACGACGTTGAGGACGGCGAGGGAAGCGTGCGCTATGAACTGTGCTGCAGCAACGCTGACGACGAGGAGGACTCCGACCTTCACGCCCACTTCTTCTGCGAAAGATGCCACCGCACGTTTTGTCTCGACAACACGCCGATTCCCCCCATCGACTTGCCGGAGGGGTTCGTCATGACATCGGTGAACTATATGGCCAAGGGCATCTGTCCGGAATGCAGGAAGAAATTAAGGCGATAACTCTCCCGGCTCTCCAAAAGAAAAAATACGATGTATACGACAACAGACTTTTTCATTCGGCTGGTCTTGGCCTCACTGTTCGGTGCCATGATTGGCCTGGAGCGCGAACTGCGGGCCAAGGAGGCCGGCACGCGCACCCATTTTCTCGTAGCCATGGGTAGCGCACTCTTCACCATTCTCTCACAATACGGCTTCGATGCAGCCCTCAAGGATTACGCATCCTTCGCCTCGTTCGATCCCTCACGTATCGCCGCACAAGTAGTGACGGGTATCGGCTTCATCGGAGCCGGCACCATCATCTTCCAGAAGCATGTGGTGCGCGGGCTTACGACGGCTGCCGGCTTGTGGGTGACGAGCGCCATCGGCATGACGGCCGGTGCCGGACTCTATGCACTGGCCCTGACGAGCACGGTGCTGGTGCTGCTGTGTCTGGAGGCTGTCAACTATGTCACGCGCCGATTCGGCGTAAAGAAAATCATGGTGACCTTCTCCACCGAGAAGCACGAGACCGTAAAGTCTCTGCTGAAGGAACTTCAACAGGAAGGCATCGACTTCGATTCCTATCAGATGCACCGCTCAAAATCGGAAGATGGCAGCACGCAATTCTCGGTGACGCTCGAGGTGAAAGTGAAGCGCAACAACTACAGGGAGCGTGTGATGAGCTTCGTGAAGGATTTCGACGGGGTGAGTATAGAAATGATGGAATAAGGCGCAACAGATGTTTTCCACCACAGAAATATTCCACCCGCTGTCTGCCACGGCAGCTCCACCGACGATGATGAACAATCCGTTCTATTACCGGCCACATCCTTTGTGCCGCCTGGCAATGGGCGAAGTGACGGCCTGGCTGGAGCGACTGCCAGAGAGCGACCCCTTCAGGCGGGAATGCGACGCCGGAAAGATGTTCGGCGTATTGGTGGTCGCCGGTGCCGACGGGCGTTTGGGCTATCTGTCGGCTTTCAGCGGACAAGTATGCGGAGGAGGAGAACGGCCGGGATTCGTACCCTTGATATTCGACTATCTGCAGCCCGAAGGCTATTTCATGCGCCATGAGAAGGAAATCGAAACTTTGGGAGCCGCCATCAGTCACCAGCAGAAGGCGGCCGAACAGCAAATTGAAGCAGGGCTCCGGCAGCACGAGGAGCGGCGCAAGGCATTACAGAAGGAGATAGACGATTTCAGGCAGAAGATGACCGATAGCAAGCTTCGGCGCGATGCCGAGCGGCGGACGGGCGGGGGCGACGAAGCGCAACGAATCAGGGAAAGCCAGTATCAGAAAGCTGAGCTTCGACGCCTGCGCATGAAGATGAGGCTGGAAGAGGAAGAATGGACAGCCAGGCTGCGTGAGCTCTACGGCCACACGGAAGAATGGACAGTTAGGCGCAAACGCCTGAGCGACGATCTGCAGCACTGGCTCTTCAGGGAGTTCCGCGTAGTCAACGGCCGTGGAGAATGGCGGTCGCTCATCGACGTCTACGGCCGCATTCCTCCCTCAGGAAGCGGCGAGTGCTGTGAGCCCAAGCTGTTGCAATATGCCTACGCCAACCGGCTCAAGCCACTCTGCATGGCCATGATGTGGTGGGGAGAGAGTCCGCGTGGCGAAGTGCGCCACCATGGGGCCTGGTATCCGGCCTGCAATGCCAAGTGCAAGCCGCTTTTGGGATTCATGCTGCAAGGCATCGCGGTGGAAGACAATCAGCTGCTGATGCCGGCCAGCCAGGAGCTGCCCATCGTGTATGAGGACGACGCGGTGTGCGTGGTCTGCAAACCGGCGGGAATGCTCAGCGTTCCGGGCAAGAGCAACCGCGAGAGCGTCTACAGCCGCCTGCGCCTGATGTGGCCACATGCCGACACTCCCATCATCGTACATCGGTTGGACATGCAGACAAGCGGACTTATCGTCACGGCCAAGACCTTCGATGCCTATCACGAACTGCAACGCCAGTTTGCCAACCATGAAATCCAAAAAACTTATATCGCGCTCTTGGAGCCAGCCCCTAAGGGAAGGCCAACACCGCACGAGGGCCGTATCTCGCTGCCCCTGCGCCCCGATCTCGACGACCGTCCGCGGCAACTCGTCGACCCCACCTACGGACGGGAGGCCATTACCGACTACCGGATGCTGGACGACAGCCGTATAGAACTGCATCCGTTGACCGGACGCACCCATCAGTTGCGCGTGCATTGTGCCAGCAGTGAGGGGCTGAGCCGCCCCATCATTGGCGACGAACTCTACGGTCACCCCGCCACTCGGCTGTTTTTGCACGCTGCCCAAATCACATTCCGGCATCCCGTCACGGGCGAATGGATGACCTTCAGACGGGCACCCGAGTTTAAATCTCGCAATACTCAGGCGCCGCTGACAACCGCTGTGCTTGTAGTGGTGAGCTCTATTTACAAAAACAAAGAAGACTCATAACTCCTCACTCCGGCACAGCGGATATTTTCCGTGGATGGTGGAATCTGAAATTGAGGTTTTGTTTCCTCAAGAAGAATGAGAACGGGCATAGACGTTTACTACCTTAAGATAGTAGGAAAATCATGGTCAGGCTTTTGCTCCTTGGAGCAATGTGCCAGAAGCTATGGGGTAGCCTTGGCGAGCAAGCTCGCAGGCCACCCCATAGCTTCTGTCACACACCATAGGTGTCAAGCCTGCCCATGAAGAAAATCGCTACCGCGTAAAATTGCCTTATGGCATAAAATAGAGCAGCACAAGAGGTCGTTTGTAAGAAAAACATAAAACCGATTTATTCACGAAGGTATAATCCGGCTTTTCTAAACAGCTTGTGAGAAGATTTAGGGGGGGATTGATATATTTTATGCACCTTAGTGCAATTTTATGCCCAAGCAATTTTCGTCACGGACGGGCTTTTCCCCGGTAGGGGTGGGGTTGAAGTTATGGAGGTAGCCGTCGAGCTTGCTCGTAAGGCTATCCCCATAACTTCAACCCCATAGCTCCATCGGCAGCTAAAGCCCGTTCGTGACTATTTTCCTAATCTTTTGGGCTGAAAGGGTGACACAACACCTTTTGGTGAAAGGGCGACACTACCGATAACCTTTTTCTTATTTTAGACCGCTAAAACGCCCGAAAATATGAATAAACTATCTGGTTGATAATGTTTCATCAATGATTTGGCAATAGAGCGATTTTTAGACCGATTGTTTATGGGACTAATCATTTATAATTCTAATTTTGCAACCGATAACTAAACCATATTGCTTATGCGAAAGAAACTGTTCATTTTGGCATTACTGCTTATAACAGGTTTAGTCCCTGCGTCATCAAATAAAATAGTGTTGAAGTGGAAGGCAACCTTTCAGAATGGTGGGAGCGCATTCCTTCAGCAGTCTTGCCCTCTGCCTTACTATGACAATGATGAGATTATAATCGGCATTGCACAGTTACCGATTGACTTCAAAGCATCGTCTGCCTCCGTGTGTACTTTATGTACTATTTGAATGGACAGGTTGGTAATCAACAACTAAGATATGAATAAGCATGGACTCGTGTAATTTTTTTGTTTATAATATTTGGAAGCTGTCCATATTTCTCTTATATTTGCCAACGAGACTCATGATTGTCTTCAGCCATAGTCATAAGCTGTGTTTGTCATAGGGGGAGGTGCACGATCCTGCTTGTTCGAGACAGTGTTGGTGGATGTGGCCGCTCATTAAGTCCATCATGTTAAAAACATCATTGATTGAACGTGATGTACTATATGTACTTTTGTACGTAAGTGGTTGATTATAAGAGTTATAAATTTTTAATACTAAGGATGTGCTTTGATTGTTGAGTACTTTAGTTTTTGCAGATTTGCCAATTTTATATATCTTTGTAGCAAATAATAATATATGCAGATGAAAAAGCTATCCTTTATTATTGCTTTGTTGCTTTCTTTGTGCTTCCAGCCGTGCGCTGCACAGCAATACGCGCAAAAGATAGAGATTAATCTTCAAGTTAGTTTTGATGACAACATTGACATAGGGATGCCCTATCCAAGAATGCCTGCCAAGGGGTCAGTAGTGACGATTTCCGGCACGAGGATGGATTTGGACGAATATCTTTCTCCAAGTTTGTTTGTCATTTCAGACTATGATAGTGGCAATGTCGTGTATTCGCAGTATATCGATGCGGGTACTACGTCCATAGACATGCCTCAGCTTCCAAGTGGTATATATACTATTTCATTTAAGAAGGAAGGCTGCTGTTATTGGGGGTATCTCAACATCTGAGGTAGCCTTTGGAAGAATAAGGCAAAAAAATTGATCTACATTTACCGCAAGACCGTTTCCAACAACATATTGGGGGACATAAAGCAGACAGGCACTGAGCCGTGAAGCTCAGTGCATAATATCAATGAGTACCATCGCCCTCCTAAGATATTGCAGGAATCGGCCAGGCTTCTTTGTTATGTTCCTCAAAACATATAATTTTTGTTATATTCGATTTCCTTTTGCGATATAAGAAAAAATCATTATTTTTGCACTACAGATTCAACCACTATGAGAAAGATATTCTGTTTCTTGGTCATCCTCTGCATCGTATCATGTTCCCTTTCCTATAAGCCCCAGGGCTTGGAAAGGGCAGAGTCTCTTGTAGATTCTTTTCCAGACTCCGCTATGGAGATACTTTCAACTATACAGGGCGAGGCAAATCATTATAGCGAAAGATACAGAATGGAGTATAATCTGCTGTGCGCTGAGACCATGAACAAATTGTATTTACCTATGGACACCATAAAATTCATGCCTGAGGTCTTGAGGTATTACGATCGGCACGGAAGCAATAGGGATTTGACCATGGCCAACTACTTGATGGGATGCGTCTATAGGGATAAGGGCGACAGTCCTATGGCCTTGAACTATTTGCTCGAAGCCGCTTCATGCGCTGACACAATAGGAAGAGAAGCAAAGATTGCCCCAAAAAGCAATATCTGCATGGAAAACCAGCGGTGTCTACGCCTTGCGGGCGGGTGATACGCTTACGGCCGTACAGTCGATGGAGTTTACGGGACACGCCTATTCCCTCATGGGTGAGAAAGACTCTGTCCTTCAAGTTGCAGAGAATGTCTACAGTGGATATAAGAAAATCGGCCGAGAAAACTATGCCGCCGCTTCGCTAAGCTTCCTTATTGAACATTGCATAGAAAACGGAGAGCTGGACAAAGCGAGGAAGCTGATTGATGAATACATTCACAAGTCCGGGTTGGCGACTGCTCAAGGAGAGATAAAGCCGGGGCATGAAATGTTTTATCACATTTGGGGAAAGTTCTATGAAAAGGAACAGAAGCCCGATTCCGCAGCCTATTATTATCGGAAACTCATAGCCCAGTCTACGCGTCTCAACAGCCTCGAAAGTGGTTATCGTGGGCTGCTCAACGTTTATACAGCAAAGGGGGTTGCCGACTCTGTGGCCAAATATGCCAATCTGTTCGCAGACGCCAACGACTCCTTGAGCCTGTCGCTATCTACAGCGGATGTCACCCGTGCGCAGGCTCTCTACGACTATGGTGAATACCAAAGGATTGCCAATGAGAAGTCTTTGGCCAACAGCCGGTTGTATCTTGTTTTGGCGTGCGTGTTGATCATGATCATCATCTCCTCTCTTGCCCTATACCTATTGATAAAGCGACAAAAAGCGAAGAGGCAAAGGCGGATGCAAGCTTTGAGAGACAAATATTCCGCGACCATGAATCTGTATCATCAGGCGCTGATAGATATGAAGATGATGAAACTTGGTTTTGAAAAGGCCAAGAAGGCAAAGACTGAGGAAATAATGAAACTTCAGCAGGCGTTGTCAACATATACGGAATACTCAAATGTAGAGGATTGGAACGCGGAACAGAGTTTGGTCACCAATGACATGGTCGTCAGGCTGCATGATCATGCGCAAAAGGGATTAAAAGCAACATCCAGTGAGTGGGCCGACCTTATACATTTGGTAAATGAATTGGCTCCAAAATTTTACCATTACATTACCGATGAGAAATTGGGGTTGACGGAGCGGGAGGTCTTGGTGTGTATATTGACTCGTTTTCACTTTCTCCCCTCTGAGATAGGAAACTTGCTCGGCTTAAAAAAACAGAGTGTATCTAATCTGCGCGCTAATCTTAATGAGAAAATCTTTAAAACCTCTGGCACGAAGTCTTTCAACGCAAATATCCTTCGGATCTGACGTGGGTACTCGCCCCTTCCCTTTCATAGCTCCGTGTGTCTGTTTTGGCTAAAATCCGCCAAGCGTGAAATCCTCACACGACTATTTTCCTACCATTTTAACCCACATTGCAGATATACCTCATGTAACTGATTGATGCTCAGTATTGGCATTTTTTTGAGGGTGGCTTTGGGTGTACCACGTATTATATTTTTTCCAACGGATGAGGATTGATTCCGAGCATGCGATAGATGTTGGATAGTTTCTCTTCCGCCTCAGTGCATTGCCTCACCCGTATGGTCTCACCGTCTTCTGCTTTCAGTTCTGCAGTGACAAGAACCTGCATGCTCGTAATCGGCATTACCCGGTTACCGATTGATTTCAAGACATCGTTTGCGCCGTGTGTACTTTATGTACTATTTGAATGAACATGTTGGTAATCAGCAATTAAGATATGAATAAGCATGGAATCGTGTAATTTTTTTGTTTATCATATTTGGAAGCTGCAAGATTATTATTTATATTTGCGACTGGATACAAACATTTAAACGATCAAAGGGTGACTGATCCAAGGAAAGGATAAAAGAATATTCTCGCCGTTATTGGTTCTATATAAGTTTTTCAAAATATTTTTGCGTTTTGTAAGCTATTAACTTTTGAATCTGTCGAATTGGAAAAGTTGCTTTAGGAAAGAAGATACAGACCACACTGTGATAATAAAAGGAGCAAAAACCTGAGGCTTATGAGGGTTTTTATTTATTAATTATTTGATACAATGGCAAAATTATTCTTTGAGCCCATGGATCTTGGGGAAATTGAAAAGGTCATGGGAGGACAGGGGGATGTATTTGTTGGCTGATTACAGATATTAGAGGTTCGGAAAGACAAACACCTTTGGGGCGAGTTGGTTGGGCTGTGTTGATCATATAATCTTAAGACAAAAATGACTAATAAAAATCTGATATTAACTTTGATTGTATTCTTGCTGCCGCTGTTCTCCGCAGGGGCGCAGAGTATAAGGGGAAAAGTAACCGATGCCAAGGGGGAGCCTCTTACTGGAGCCGTAGCCGTGCTAAGAGCAGGCTGCCAGACAAAGGGCAAGCAAAGCGTCACTGATGAAAAAGGCGTGTTTGAAATGGAGCTGCCACAGAGGCAAGACTCACTCTTCCTGACAATCACCTTTATGGGCTACAGCCCAATCAAGGTGGTGGTCACGCCGAGTGGGAGGAAGACCGATCTGGGCGAACTAAGAATGGAAGAGAATGCCACAGAGCTCGGTACCGTCAGCGTTACCGCAGAATCAGGCCCCGACCGCACTTTCTATTTTCCCTCAAAAGCCATAAAAGACCATTCGAGTGATGGATACGACCTGCTGTTCAACATGATGCTGCCCGGCGTTAAGGTGAATACGATAACAGGTCTCGTATCTACCAGCGACAATGGCAAGGTTGTTGTCTATATCAACGATATGGAAGCCACAAAGCAAAAACTGACAGCCTTACGTCCTGACGAGGTGATGAAAGTGGAATATGTTGATATGCCTGGAGCCGAGTATGGGGCCCTGGATGTGAAAAAGGTAATCAAGATAACGACAAAGCGGCGCAATGACGGCATAACGGGAAACGTTAATCTGAAAAATGCGTTGACAACTGTCTATGGTTACAATTCTGGATATGTCAACTATAATCGTGGAATGTCGGAATTTTCGGCTAACGTTAGTTACATGTATAGTTACAATCGTAATTCGACCAAATCCAGGCTATCACAATCCAATGTCTACAATATGGAAAGCGGGCCGTTCAACCTTGCACGCGAAGGGATAAAACGTGGATCTAAAAGCCATCAGACGGGCTTTGGGTTGAGCTACAATTATACTCATCCAAACAAGGATGTCCTGGAGGCCAGCTTTTCATATTACAACTTCTCCAATCCTCACCGAGACGACTGGCAACGCATCTCGGAGACGGGAAAGGCCGACTACTGGTCACAGGTGAGAAATCCCCAGGGAAACAAGCTGGCCGTCGGCTATGTTTATTTCAAACATTATTTCAGCACGAAACATAACCTGGTTGCCAGTGCTGTCTACAACAACCTGCGCTCAACCTATGCTTATGAGCGTACAAACTATACCAACAGCGGTATGACGGAGCTAATGGACAATTTCGGCTATTCGGTATATGGCATAACGAACTTCTTCTCAACAGAATTAAAACATTATATCGAAGTGGGTCATATAGCTCTCTCTTCCGGAGCCCGCTATATGCATAGCCACCTTAACAACTCCTACTCGAGTTTGAACAGCGTGACCAACCGCATTGACAACGACAATCTGTATCTCTATAGCCAGGCTGGCGGCCGGATTGCTTCGCTGTCATATCTCGCAGGTGTAGGCCTTTCCAACCAGCACGATTCGCAAAACGGTATTAACGTAAGCAAATGGACGTTCCGGCCTTTTGTCAATCTCTCAACGCGTGTGGGAAAACTGCAGCTACGGTATAATTTCTACTTATCTCCTGTAACTCCTTCTTTGGGAAGCAAGGCCAACAACATCCAGCAGACCAGCGAATGGGAATATACAGAAGGAAATCCGTATTTGCGTACCAATACTAACTATAGCAACCAACTGGTGGAAAGCATCTCTTTTGGCCCAGTCTATTTGTACAATTCCACTACCTATTATTATGGGGATCATCCCATCATGGGCGATGTGGAAAGGAAAGAAATCAATGGAAACGAGGCTTTTGTCAGCTCTATGTTCAATCAGAAGTCACGTCAATGGATCCAAAACTATTTTTGGCTTCAAGTGCGCCTGATACCCGACGTGCTCACTCTGCAGGGAGGTGTTAACTATACGTTTTACAAGAACGTAGGCAACAACTATCGGCATTATCTGAACAACTTGTCTTTTGATGTTTCTTCCAACCTTTACCTGAAGCGCTGGACCTTCCAGACCAATTGGTCTTCGCGTTCCCAATCGCTTGTTGGAGAAACTAAGACCACCACCCATCCCAACTTGAATATCAGTGCAAATTATAAGATTGGGAATATTAGAATCGGTCTTCAGGGCGATCATCTGTTCGACAGCAGTCCCTGCACATTAGATACTGAGATGCTCAACAGGTATGTGAAGAAGAAGGAAAAAATCATTTTCCGTCCTTCTGGTAATTATGTCTCTCTGTCTTTGGTCTGGAATTTCCAAAAAGGGCGCAAACAGCAGAATGAGCGGGGACAGGTAAATACAGGGGGCAGCGACGCTGGAATCATGCAGACGATGTGAGAATCAGCGTTGTCTCGTGTACTTTATGTACTAAATATTTGGAAACTGTTTGTTTTTTTTTGTATATTTGCGAACGAGAAGGTTATTATTGGAAGATAATTATAAATTACTACTTATTTAAATAATAAACAATATGAAACGACTCATTTTGAATCAGGAAGAGCTCAGTGAGCTGGAAGTCCTCCAGGTTTGCGGGGGGGCATTTTGTCAATACGGCAGGCGGGATATATTAACGTACCAGATTGTTGAAGAATTCCAAAGTCCTGTCTTGAGAATCTCGACCCATTTGCATGGGACCTGCCCACGAAATTATTTGTCGGGACAGACAGAGTGTAAATATCGTAGCGAAGATGTTGGGTTTGAACATTCCTTGCTTGGGTATCTAAAACAGCAATTCTAAATCCCTAAACAATCCCAAATTATGGTAAGAATCTTTCATATCATCTCATTCGCATTCTTCCTCAGCCTGCTGCCTATGTCGATGCATTCGCAGGACAGTTTGAAAACCACCCAGGACAGCGTGGCGAAAGAAATCCAGATGAAGGATTTTGTGGTCACCGGCGACAACATCATCAATAGGGGCGATCATCAGCTCCTCTTCCTGACGAAAGAAAATCGCATGTTCGGTACCAATGCCCTGGATGCGGTGTCATCACTAAGCTTATTCTATCCGCAGTTGAATGCAAAAAATCTTTTGTCCTACGACCAGAAGGAAGTCCTTGTTCTCATCAATGGTGTCCCTTCAACAGCAATGGACCTGAGAGGTTTTAAGGGTTCCGACATCAAGCATGTGGAATACTACAATGTGCCGCCTCCAAAATACATGGCACTCACCTCGGGCCCCGTCGCCAACATCGTGATGAAAAGACGGCACGACAAACTATATACCGCATACGTCAATACCTTCAACTCCTTCACTACAGGCTATGGATACAACCAGCTGAATTTGGCCTACACCGACTCTCTGAACCAAGTGAGAGTGAACTATTCCAACGACTACCGCAGCATACACCACATCGAAACTACTTTTGAGGATGCCTTCGGCAGTTCTTCAAAGACGCTTTATTCCGGCGACCGACAGAAGTATATGGGCTTCTATAATGGGTTGCAAGTCTCCTATCAGAGGTTTCAAGGCCCCCACCTACTGAACATCAAATTGGGCTATGATTTCGATCCGAGGCACCAGTATAATCCCACCAACCTGAAGGAATACATCGGCAATGACGTCTTCTCCGGACACCGCGACGACACGCTCTCCAGCCGTTCCCATTCATACGTGGTGGATCTCTTCTACCAGCTGACCCTACCCAAGAGGCGGTCGCTGGCTTTCAATGTCGTGAACACATTCACCCACTCCCGATCGGACAATATGATCTACGAGTCGTTCGACGGGCTGGAGAGAGATTATTATGTGGCCAACAGCATACGCAATCGAATCTACTCCCTCATCGCCAACGCCACTTATCATTCGCAGCTCGTAGGGGGCTCTCTCAGTGCCGGTGCATGGTACAGTGGCTCTTATATGCGCCAGGAGGCCGGAAACGCAGTCTACAGACCGGAGAAGCATAACCTGTTTCTTTACTCTGGAATCTATTGGAGCGTTAAGAGGGTGAATCTATATCCATCGGTCGGCATGCAGTACATCCACCAGACAAGCGCAGAGAGAAACCGCAATTATACGGCTCCGTATTTGAGGTTTTATGCCGACTGGTGGCCACAGAAAAAGTTGAAAGGCTTTACGGTGCAATTGACCATGCAGCTGCAAGTGGACCCCCCCTCGCTGAGTGAGCTTACCTCTTCGGTGACGTCCAAGACCTACAATTTCTATTCAACGGGGAATCCCAACCTGAAGCCGAACCTTTATTACAAAGGAAATCTTAACGTGGCCTATTTCAAACCCCAGAGTCAAGACTATATCTCGTTGCAGTACATTCCGACTTACTTTCATTCGACCTATATGCCTGTTCTGGCGGTGGAGGGCAATCAGGCTGTCCTGCGGCCGGAGCGGATAGGAAGCCTATTCGACAACTCTTGGAAGTTGTTCGCCCGGAAGCAGATAGGCAAATGTTTCTCGGTCAATCCCTATATCGAGTACAACTACAGACGGTATGACACACCCTCCGAGGCGGTACGTCTGTCCTATTTAAGATACGGCGGTGCCCTTATTTATAACACCCAAAACCTATCGATAATGGCCTCGGCCAATTCGCCCGTAAAAGACAGGAGGGGCGACCTTACCATCAAAAGCAGCGCACAGTATTCGTTCAGCTTTATCTATAAGTACAAGGCCTGGTCGGTGGGCATGAGGTGGAACTATGCTGGGAAGGGAGAGATGACGAAGGGCAGTGTTCCTGGTTTTCAGTACCGTCAGGAGAGTACTTGGAAGCCCATGAGGAATATGTTCAGCCTGACAGCCACTTGGTCGTTCTCTCACGGACGGTCGAGACAGCATCCAGGAAAATCGCTGAATAACTCTTACTCTGACGACGGACTCACCCCCTACAACAAGCCCAAACCGGCCCAATAATATTGAAGCAGATGAGCAGGTTCCCCTTCGTCAAACAGCTCGACGCGATGCAGTGCGGTGTGGCAACCTGCTCTAAACGTATTGTTTCATGGCTTTCGAGCGAATGACAAAGCTTGCGTGGAATACACATATCTTTCTACAAGCTTCTCGAACAAAAACAGTCTTCTGAACCTCTACAATGTTAATCAAAAAAACACAAGATAATGAAACACATCCTTACTTTATTACTACTTCTATTCTCAACTCTTCTCGCCTTTGGGCAGAGTCAGGAAACGTATGAGTTGAACGGCACGGTCGTAGACCAAAGCGGACAGCCGCTCGAAGGCGTAACGGTGAGCCTGACTTGCGACACGCTTGATTACAAGACCGTCACGGACGACAACGGCCATTATTCTTTGAAGTACAAGGCTGCCGGCCCCTGCACCATCAAATTCTCCAAGGCCGGATACAAGGAATCAGAAGGCACGATGCAGCCCCAGCCAGTGACCACTATCAACCCGCCGTTGGAGAGGGATGAGAAGACCATCAACCTCAAAGAGGTGACCGTGGAGGGAAACCGCGTCGTGGCCAATGGCAACAAGACATCCTATCTGCCCGACAAGAAACAGCGCAATGCGAGCCACGACGGCATTGACCTGTTGTTCCGTCTTGCCATACCACAATTGGACGTGAACCCCATGACGGGAAACGTCTCGGCTGTCGACCGCACCAACGTCGGTTTCTACATTGAGCACCGCAAGGTGACGCTGACGGACATCGGGCAGCTGCGCGCCAAGGACATCAAGAGAGTGGAATACTATGAGAACGCTGCTGACCTGTTTCCCGGCGAGCAGAAGGTGCTCAACTATGTGCTCTACCACTACGAGTCGGGAGGTTATGTCGACGCCTCCGCCGACACAAGGCTCATCGACCGATCGGGACAATACAATTTGCAGCTGAGCCTCGACAAGAATAAAGTGAACTACCTGCTCTTGGGCGGGGTGAGACTGTCGAAGGACGATGGGTTGAGGACGGAGCAAAGGCAGAGCGTCTTTACGAGTACACCCTTCATTAGGACTGTCACCCCACATTATGGGGTCAGCAAGAACAGAAACTACTCTTCACTCTTTCGGACAACCTACAATACCCCCAAGACGACCCTGCTTGGACAGTTTGGCGTCTTCGTGGGGAAAAATCCTGGAGATAAGTCTTCCTCTACAACAGAATATTCACCCGCCGTATACCCCTCGTCAGAGATGAGCAGCCTTGCCGACAGCCGCAACACGACCTATTCTGGCCATGCCTTCCTAAGACACAACTTCGACAGCAAGAACTCCATAGACTGGCAGGTGACCTATAGTTACAGCGACAACAATTACCATCGGAGCTACAGCGAGTCGGCCATGGCCGATGTGATCAGGAACGACTCCAAGGAACACCTCAACAATCTTGAAACCCGGCTCACCTACCGCCACCAGCTGAACGCCAAGAGCAGCCTCTCCCTGTTCGTATGGGAAACCTACATGAAGAGTAAGGCAAGATATTTGATGGCTGACGGCGAAAATAGGCAGGACCTGATGAGCAATGAACTGCAGTTCTACCCCACCTACCAGTTGCAGATAGGCAATAATGCCTCCTTGGACCTGCAGGCGGGCTTCGACATCAGCAGCTACAAGGCCAACGACAACAAGCGTACCACCAAGGTGTGGCCGCGCCCTGTGCTCACCTTCATCTGGATGGTGACGCAGCACCACCGTCTGGCACTCGACGCGCGGATGGGCTCGTCGTACCCCACTCTCAACACATTTACGGAGGCGAGCCAGCGGGTGAACTACTTTGAGGTCGTGAAGGGCAATCCCCTGTTGGGTACGACGAGGATTGTGAACGCCGTAGCTTCGCACACTATTATCGAGAAAAATTTCCAAATATCTGCCTTTGTCGGCTATTGGCAACTCATCAATGTGCTGAAGAGTGATTATAATATCGACGGGCCAACACTGGTACACACCTACCAAACAAACGGCGATTATTATAGTGTAGACGCTGGTTTCATGGCTTCCCTCTTCCTCTTCAACAGAAGTCTTCAGCTGAAGGCTGGCGCAGCCTATCATCATCAGTCGATCACAGGATCATACGCCGCGCATTACAATAGGGTAAGCTACCAGATGGACGTGTTGTATTATTACAAGAATTTCAACGCCTACGCTTTTTTCCGTCCAGCAGAGAAGAAACTATACACCACCCCCGCGTTTCTCAAGTCGCGTCCCTCCTATGGCATGGCGGCGGGCTGGTCGGGCTACGGTTTGAAGACTGAGATCGGTGCGAGGAACATGTTCTCCAAAAGCAAGCCCTATCATCAGTATTACGATTACGGATGCTACGCCTTTGACACTTGGCAACATTCCGACTCCTATGGCCCGCAGGTCTATCTGAAGCTGAGCTACAGCTTTGACTTCGGCCGAAAGATCAAGCACGAGCAAGTGAACCAGGGCAATGTGCCACAATCGGGCATCCTGCGTCCGTAATGCTGAGCCCAATTGCAGGGGCCATGTTGGTAGGGTTAGGGCCGGCACGAGGCACGGCCCCTGCAATTCAGGTAGATCGTCTCTCACTGCCTTTGGCACTATCCCACTTGCCGCGTCTTTAACTTCTTCAAGTCGATGCGGTCGAAATCGTAACAAAGTACTCAATGATGGGAAAAATTCCACCAAAAGGTGTAAGTTTCTCAAATTATATTCGTATTTTTGCCATGTCTTGCTGGTGATTCGCTTTCTTTTTTGCAGCACTAAGAGTTAGGTGAATTTTCCGACATGGCAAAATCCTGAGCAATATTTTGCTGCTCAGGAACTTATAAATAAATCTAAATTATAGTGCTGCGGAATTTAGAATATATGGACAATAAAAGAAGCGAAACGAACAATATAACTTATAGTAAGCCAAAGTGTGTTAGCAGGATTATCGTTTTTTTGGTGATATGCTTGGTGGGCTCGATCTTAGTTGCTGCACCTTTTATGGGCCTTTTCTTAAATAACGGGGACAACGCAGTCGCTTCCAAATTGGCACCAGATCTCATGGCTATGGCCTGCTCTGCATTCCTATTAGTCGCGTTGGCCATAGAGAATAAAATAGAAAAGCTTGACTTATGGATGTTGCGGCCATCGGCACTTCAAATGAAAGTGGTTTCGATTTCCATTCTCTTAGGTCTGCTTTGGCAACTTGCCATATATCTCATTTGTCAGTTGAGCAATACGGCCTATCCACATCCTGCTGCGGAACCATCCCCACTGCTCATTTCTATTGTCTCGACAGGCCTGTTAGGTCCTTTCGCTGAGGAAATGCTGTTCAGAAAATGGCTCGTCAGCATGATGGAAAGAGGTGGCTTTAACCCCATTGCTATCATTGTGTGCAGTTCCATCTTGTTTTTCTGCGCCCATCTTGGAGACTCTTTCTTAAGAGTTGACACGCTTGTCTTTGCAATACCTTTATGCTATCTGTTTATCAGATACCATGATGTGAGATATTGCTTCATCGCTCATGCCGTCTGTAATCTGGCAGGAATAGTTTTCCCTCTTCTCATTCACTAAATCTTAAGTTCGTGGAAAATATTATTGCGTTGGTTGTTTGTTGCCTTTTAGGTGTAGAAGCAAAGGCACAAGTACAGCTCAGGCTGTTAGACAGCCATACACGGCAACCTATTGAATTCGCATCGGTCTTCAATGCAAGAGGAACACTGCTGACGACTTCAGACTCCGAAGGTTATATTCGTTTTAAGGACAGTGTTCCTAAGTTTTCCGTATCCCATGTGGCCTACCTGAACAAAGATGTTGACACCGACACTTTGAAGGACAAGGTGTTGTACATGGATACCCGGGAGCAAGCGCTAAACGAGGTGTTAGTTGCCACGAAACGTCCTGAATACGTTGTGTTTGAGGCTTATTTCAGAGCACCGCAGTTCTATAACGGACAACTGGAGTATTATTATGATGGCGTGGCTTACTACTTTGTCAAACTTAAGAATGGTGAGGTAGACCATCGTACGCTTGCCGCAAGATATTTAGCTGACGACAGCATCAAGAAAGAAGAATGCAGGAATGGAAGTCTTTTATCATACGCACCTCCTTTTCCCGTTCCTGACTTCTATGGTGTTGGCAAAAACAAGGAAGCGATGAATCCGGCATTCTGGCGAACAGACACGCTCGCTGCAAAAGTGCTGTTCAGTTTCGACCATCTTTATCCTGACACTGTGAAGTCCTTGTCTCTTGGCAAATATAATCAGCAATTAAGAAGTTCCCACTCTAGCGAGGTTTATGCGCTTCGTCCTGATGGAATCACCTATACCGATATGGTCTCCAGCCGGTGGTCCCGACAGATGACGGTAACCATTAAGGACGTCCGCAAGATATATGACCAATGGGAAGAAGTGTACATCACTAAGGCTTCTTTCGCCGACAAGCAGGATGTGAAGAAGTTCAAGGACGAGAAGATGGGTATAGTGGATGTGGACCAGTTCATCGAGCAGTCCGCCATACCTCCGATCAGCAACAGCATCAGGGCCAAGCTGCCAACGATGACAGCCACAAAGCGCTAAGCCACCTGCTGCCAGCAGAATTATTCTGGCAATATGAGCAGCTGCCGATGCTCATAATCAAGTACCCATCTTTTTCCCATAAGAAAGCTCGCGTTAAGGCGGGGGTAGTCTGATCCGTCTTTTGTCTCTTTGTTGAAGTCAACCTTGAAATGCTCATCAGCAATCTCTACGGGGATATTTTTGCATTGCGCAACCTTTTTGTACGTTAGCCCATTTGCTATGTCGGCGCAGGGAAGCTCTACATAAGATGTCGGCGTCAGCTCAGATGCGTGGAGCAGTCCATTGAATCTGGCTCCGGTGTCAAATAAGATACGTGTCTTCTTGCCCGCTATCTTCCCTTTAAAGATAATCATGTTCAGTCCGTCGTCAGCATGCTGCTTCCAGGCCAGGGAAGTCGCGACGTTGGTGGGTAAATTGCTTAGGCGTTGGAGTTGGTACGTCTTCAGGTCAAAGCACCACAGATCCCTTTTTAAGATGTCACCACCGATAATAAACTTAGGGGCGAACTGCTTCAGCTTCCCGGCCAAATCCACAATGAAGCACCACACATGAGTGTATGTGGAGGAAGCAAAGGAGATGCTGTCCAAATAGACATAGGACGATTTAATGCTTTGTCCGGCTGTGTTGTCCATCATCTTGTCTCCTTTTAAATCCTTGATGTGGCATGAGTCTACGGCATAGGTAGAATCGATGATACAAACCGAGCAGCCAGTATCTATCAATCCCGGGACGTTGTGGACCGAGCCGCCGTCAGAAAGAGTTACATCCGTGTACATCCACTCTCCCTTCATTGTTATTTTGGATTGGCTCCAAGCATTTAGTGATAACAATGCCAGGAAGAGAATCAGAAGTAGTTTATGGTTCATTGCCTTGTCTTCTGCTTTATATGATAAGTATGCAAGTGCAAAGTTAGATATAAAAGCCGAGCTGGGCAACAATATCCTAAAGAAATTCAGAGTTGTTGTACAGCTTCTCCTTTCCGATTCTTGCCCAATATTAATTTTCTACCTTTACAACAATCACTCACCAACCCTCTTTTTTATGGCAACATCATTCGGATTTCAGCTGGTGACGTCGCCCAACAAGAAAGGATTGTACCCCGTGGTACTACGCATCACCCAGGACAGGAAACAGAAGAAGGTGGATACGGAGTTGTTAAAGAAGGTATTGAAGAAATTGGATGTAAGTGGAATTAGAATAGAAATCTGACATTCGTATAAAAAATTATCATTATCTTTGCAATCAATTATTTACAGGTATGCAGGCAGACGATATAAAAAATTTCTTAAGCTTCGGTGAACGGATACAGTTGGAAGTCAAGGAAGCGAAGAACAGTGTTCCAAAATCAATTTGGGAGACATATTCATCCTTTGCCAATACACAGGGAGGATATATCCTGCTTGGCATTTTAGAGAACTTGCATGAAGAAGACATCCTCAAAAGATTTACAGTTGTAGGAGTGGATGATCCAAGAAAGGTCCTTACAGATTTTTGGAACACCATAAACAGCGAGAAGGTAAGTGCCAATCTTCTGCGCGATGAGGATGTAGAAACAATCGATGTTGAAGGAAGGGATGTAGTAAGCATCCACATTCCACAAGCTGACTATCGTAACAAGCCTGTATACATCAACGGGAATGCTTTTAAGGGCTCCTTCAAACGCAACCACGAAGGCGACTATCATTGTACTGAGTAGGCGGTCCGTGAAATGATACGGGATGCGAGTGAATCCGGCAATGATGGAATGTTGATTGAGAATTACGGCATGGATGACATCGATATTGACACGCTGCACTCTTATCGCCAAATTTTTGAAATCAGGAATCACGACCATGTGTTCAATGGTTACAACGACAAAGAATTCCTTCGCAATCTTGGAGGATACACAACAGAAAGAGCTTCCGGCAAGGAAGGACTGACGGTTGCCGGTCTTCTGATGTTTGGAAAGGGCTTGCCAGTAAGAGACCGGTTTGACAATTTTCGAATGGATTATTTGGACCAGTCAAATCTTCTTCCTGGCATGCGGTGGAGTGACAGGCTTACATACGATGGGAATTGGGCAAACAATCTGTTCAACTTCTTCCGTCTTGTTCTTCCCAAGCTTTCTGTTGGTACAAAGCACCCGTTTAAGTTGGACGGAATCCAACGCATTGACGAGACACTGGTTGATGTTGCCATTCGGGAAGCATTTACAAATCAGATTGTCCATGCCGATTATCTGATAACGGGTGTGCTGAAAGTCGTCAAGAAAGACAATTATCTGCTATTCTCAAATCCTGGCTCCTTGAGAATACCAGTAGAAAGGATTTACAAGGGAGACTATTCAACGTCACGCAATCCCAGAATCCAGAACATGTTCCGGATGATAGGCTTCGGAGAGAACATTGGCTCAGGTTTCCCGACAATATTAAGGGCTTGGAAAGAAGAAAAATGGCGCGAGCCTGACCTTAGAGAGGTATCAGATGTCAATACCGTGGAACTTAAACTATGGACAACTTCTTTGCTGCCTCAGAGAATATCCGAACAACTCCATGAACTGTTTGGTTCTTCGATTAATCATCTTATGGCTGATGAGCAACGTATATTAGCTGTTGTTGCATCGGAGGATAATGTTACAAACGCACGACTTCAAACTATTCTCGATAAGAATTCCATTGAAGTTGGATGGTTTCTATCCCATTTGACCTCTCAGGGTATGCTGTGTTCAGACCATCGGGGTCGTTGGACAACGTATCGACTGAACTCAAGTTTCACCACCACACAAATGGATGGTGGTGAAAATGGTGGTGAAAATGGTGGTGGAAATGGTGGTGGAAAAATCCATCTGAGTAGAGTACAAAATCAGATAATCAGAATACTTTCTGTAAAGCCTAATGCAACATACAAAGAACTTGGAGACAAGATTGCGGTAGGCACCACTACAATCTATCGGAATATACAGTTTTTGAAGGACAATAATATAATAGTTAGGAACGGAAGCGTCAAAGGTGGAGTTTGGTCTATCGTCAATAGAAAAGCCCTTGACTCTAAAGACCGTGAGAAATGATCTGCGTTCTTAAAAGATAGCCATAAGCACGGAGCGAGCAGGAAGTGGACTGCCTACCATATAATGGTTGGGAAAAGGCATACGGCGAACGTCCGACACACTGTGGCCGATAAAGCGGAGGGGTTAGCGCATCACAAACCAAGAGATATGTCTATCAACTCGTTTCAGAAGGGAAGATAGTTCCACATGATGCAAACAGAAACCATACCTACTCATTAAAAGGGGAGGTACCAGTATTATAATGTCACGTTCTGCAAATGAGGACAATTCCTGACTTCGTCAATGCGTCACCCTAATCGAGAATAAGTTTTTGGAAAATAGTCACGTTGGAAAATAGTCACGTACAGACTTTAGCTCCCCATGGAGCTATGGTGCTGAGGTGAAGGGGACAGCCTTACGAGCAAGCTCGTCGGCTGCCCCCTTCACCTCAGCACCACCCCCTACAAAGCCTGCCCGTGACGAAAATCGCTATCGCGTAAAATTGCGCAGAGCGCATAAAATATTCAGTGGAGCGTAAGCCTGTACATGATTTTCTGCTTCGTATCATCTGGAGATGGCAAGGCAATATGAGTCAGGACAAAGACATTGACTGCCTGCCGGGCTAAGGAGTGATATTCGTAATTGCGTCACCATCAATTGCTGAAATAAGCTTATAACTAACTGATAATCAATGATGACACTTCATCCAACCAAAGATGTGATGAAGTCAGGATCGCTTTGGAATATATTTATGTGTCTTGACACAGATTTGTACGGCAAAGATAGTGCAAAAGAGCGACTTGTCAAAGAATAAAGATGGTTTTCTTTACATGTCAGAATATACCCAATCATCTTGCACGCTACATCTTAGGCTTTCTTAGAGTGGGTTTAACTTCTTTTCTCGCAATAATCAGCGCGCAGAATTAACGATAGAGTGCGCATTGTTCTTGGATCTATGCATAATTATATAATAAAATGATTATCCTTGCTCCAACAAGTTCTTGTCTGTCAAGAAATCCAAGAGTCCGACAGTCAATACTCCGAGTTCGTCTTCCTTGCGATGAATGTCATCACCAACAATGACAATCTTACGAAAGTGGTCATTAATTGACAATAAAGGACGTCGCTCTTGCTGTTCCTTTTCTGGCGTAGGCATGTGAAAAGCCGATTGGATATATACTCTGTATGGAGGACGGTTCACCACAAAGTCTACCTCCAACTGTTTTCTGACAAACTTACCGTTCTCATCCTTGCCACCAAGTTCAACCAATCCTACGTCCACATTATATCCTCGACTGCGAAGCTCATTATAGATAATGTTTTCCATAATGTGCGTTTCTTCCTGCTGTCGATAGTTGAGAATGGCTGCACGAATGCCGATGTCTGCGAAGTAGTAT
>ONYL01000023.1 GCA_900322035.1 uncultured Prevotella sp. | reverse complement strand
TATTTGTTTGTGGTAATTCAAATATACACAATAAGTTCAGTAGTTTTCTTCTTTTTTGCTACAATCTTCTATCTATCACTCCATTTTTCGGAAGAACCTAATTTAAAACAATAAAGATATGCAGCACGAAAATAGTCAACGCACCAAGCGACAAGAGCGAACTTACCACTCTCAGCGACCGCATGCCCCCCTGCAATGCGAGGCCAACCAAGCCAAGGCACTGGCTGGCAAAGCTGAGAGCGCACGCCGACAGGGCGCAGAGTAACAATTACCGCCGAATAAGCACTAATGAATTATAAACCAATAAAACAATCACTTAAAACATCACAATGGTATTAAGGCTAATAACATAAGACTATGGCTACAGGAATTAAGTTAAATGTGTTCAATTGCTTGAAAGCAACAGACATTGCCGTGAGCGGATGGTACACCTTCGAAAAAGGTGGTACGCAGTATTCTATTTTTAAACAAACAGTGGTTGGTACGGAACGTGTTGCTGCCAACAAAGACTATCTGGGTGAATTAGTTTTGCCTCCAAGCATTTATCAACTACATATCAAGTTGAGAAACAAGCGCACGGAGCTCACGTTCCAACACAATTATATTTGGCACACGAAAGACATCATGATCAACTGGCTCCGTCCGGGAAACCTTGGAGACGACAGCGTAAACTGGTTTGGTAAAGGGGAAAATGATGATTGGCAGTATGGTGGCAAAACAGGCAGCCCTCTGATTGCAGCGCATAGAACAACTTGTGGAAATATTCCAGACACTGTTAGTCCTGCCCCTCAACCAGACAAGCCAACCCCAACTGTTTCAACCTTTAGACCCTTCAGACCGTCAACAAACACAGGTTCTACGCCGTCTGCCAATGCCAATGATACAGATGCTCAGCGTAGACAAAAAATCAATGATTATTTACGAACATTCATTCATGATGAAAGTTCTATACAGTCAGCGATTGATACAGAAAATAGACAGAACAGAATAGAAGGTGACTATCTTATTGTTTATGAAGATGTGAATATAGACAATGAGCCTACAGAATTCCTCTCTTCATGTAGTCGTGCCGATCTTTATCCAGGAATGTTGTTGGTCGTAGATACAGCATTGGGTACAAATTCTCCTACAGAAGCATTTCTTCCAAGAGGTGAGGTTAAAATCAATATCCCGGATTTCAGAGGAGGTGATTTTTCTGTAGTAGTGAAGCCGGACGTTTATGGTAGATTACAAGCCAATGTAAATACTGCAATCAATCAACTTGTAGATGATTTTACCAAAACGGGTCATAGTATTCCAGCTAAGATCCTTGATAAGTATTTCAACTCTCAGAGTCTTGATGAGATGTGCATGACCCTAAACTGCTCCGGCCAATACGCTGGTGTTAGTGCAAGTGTAGGATTGGAGAGTAAAAGTTCAAGTTACAACTCTTATTTGGTTTCTCACTTTTCTCAACAATTTTATGAAGTAAAGGCTGATTTTGGCAATGATTTATCAAATCTCTTCGGACCTACAGTAACAGTAGATGATATCAAGCGTGCTTTTAGTGGAAAAGCAATCCTTTTTGTAAGTACCGTAAGATATGGTAGATGTATTGATTTGGTACAGAGACTCAGTAGTAATAACAGTTCGTTAGTTCAAAGTGCAAACGTTAGTGGCTATGGAGTTTCTGTTAGCCAGAAATTCTCTAAAAGCAAAAGTAATATAGAGTACACTCAAGTCTGTACGGGTAATGGTGGGGACATGAGCAATTACGATGTCCTCTTCCAGGTGCGTGAACTAAAACCCAATAAAACAGATCCTACTCCCACGGAGATAGTCATGCAACAAGCAAGCGATGTGATTAATCGAATAAATGAATACAAAACCAAACATTGGTCAACTAACCAACTTACGAAACAGAATACAGGTCTTGACCTCTATGGTAATATTCTTTCCTATTCAGCTTGTATGCTTAATGGTATCAATCCAAAGGATGTGACATTCTGGAAGACCGGTACCCATAAGGTAAAAAAACTTATTCGTAACACGGGATTCAGAGTATCTGTGTTCAACAGTCTCAAAAACACCAACCTTGCTCTTTCGGGCTATTATCAGCTTTGTGATAGAAATGGTTGTCTAATAAGCACTCAGTTTCCTTTATTCCCCTCAGAAGCCGTCAATTACGAACGTAAGATCGGTGAAAAAACGTTTATGGACGACGTGAGAATTGAGCTTGAGCCAGAACTCAAAAAGCAATATGCTGTTGGCAGAGTTTATCTACAATTGAGAAACAAGAGCACAGACGTTAAATTTAGCCATATTTATGACTATCCTTGCTGTGACATTTTTGCAAGATGGCTACGTCCCGGTTCAGTAGGCGGTGAAACTGTCAATTGGTACTCATGCGCAGATGATGGTTGGCATAACGATGGCCAATGTTAGACGGCTATTACGCTCAAGACCAGCGACGACTTAATCATGGGGAAATAGAAAAACGAAGCCTGCCCAAGACTATTTTCCTTTACCATTTTTGGGGGAATGTCGCATCTTGCTTGGCAACATTACTCCTTTAGGTAATTGATAGGGGCACCTTGTCGAAGTCATGTAAATGGCATGCTGGCCATCTCGGATTCCTTTACCGCTAACCTGCTGGAAATATCCAGTGATCCGGAAAAACTATTATTCTGCGAAATCAGTGAAATCAGCGAGAGATAAATGGATATAAGGCTCGCAGATAACACTGATTACGCAGATTTTTCTATAGCAACCATACATGCTGTCCTTCTGCGAAATCAGTGAAATCAGCAAGAGAGCAGGAGGCACGGCATCCCGCCTCTAAGTAATGTGGCGAGGCCGCATCCCTTAACGCTAATTACGCAGATTATTATATAGCACCTGGCATTAACTGCTGTTAAAATCATTCTGTTTGTTTTGTTATCCCTATTAATTCCGCTATCTTTGCAACAGAATAAACCCATGCTCCCCCGAGGAGCCCTAAAAAAAGATAGAAAATGGACGCATTAAAAAAAGCTTTCGCAGCTAAGCTGTTGGACATCAAAGCCATCAAGTTGCAACCCGAGAATCCCTTCACGTGGGCTTCCGGTTGGAAATCACCGTTTTACTGCGACAATCGCAAGACCCTCTCCTACCCCGACCTGCGCAGTTTCGTGAAACTCGAACTCGCTCATGCCGTATTGGAGAATTTCCCCGAGGCAACGGCCGTAGCCGGCGTTGCCACCGGCGCCATTGCCCAAGGTGCATTGGTGGCCGACGAACTGAATCTTCCCTTCTGCTATGTGCGCTCCAAGCCCAAGGATCACGGTATGCAGAACCTCATTGAGGGAACACTGCCCGAAGGCTCGAAAGTCGTTGTAGTGGAAGACCTGATTTCTACGGGCGGCAGCTCGCTCAAGGCCGTTGACGCCCTGCGCAAGGCTGGTTTTGAGGTGGTCGGCATGGTAGCCAGCTACACCTACGGCTTCCCCATTGCCGAGCAAGCCTTCAAGGAGGCCGGCGTGAAGCTCGTCACCCTGACCGATTATGAGCATGTGGTGGCTCAGGCGCAGGAGACGGGTTACATCAAGGCTGTGGATGTAGAAGTGCTCCACGAGTGGAGAAGAGACCCGGCCAACTGGAGAAAGGAATAAGCGGCTACCGCTTACCTCGATAGAAATCAAAACCTGCATGTTTCATGATGATCGTTTCTCTGCACGGGAATAGCCATAAAGCGTCCATGAAGTTCTCATAGATCTCATGTTGTATGAATCCCTTGCGGAGGATGTGGACATCCATGGCAAAGAGAATCATCATGAATCATGCAGGCAAAACAAACAAAATAAGATAATGGCAAAATTTGAAAGCACCATACGTGAGATACAGGCTCCGCAACAGTTGGTCTACAGCGTGCTGAGCAACATGAACAATATAGGTAAGGCGATGGACCGCATTCCGGCCGACATGCGCGACAAGGTTTCTTTCACCGACGACGGATTCTCCATCCAGTCACCGGTGGGAAAGGTGGCGGCCAAGGTCGTCGGCCTTGAAGAGCCGAAGACCATCAAATTGGAGTCGGTCGACAGCCCCGTGCCCTTCAACTTCTGGATTCAGCTGCTCCCCGTCACCACGGAGACCTGCAAAATGAAGCTCACCATGAAAGCCGAACTCAACTTCATGATGGCCCAAATGGTGAAAGGCCCGCTGCAGAAGGGCATTGAGCAATTGGCCGACGTGTTGCAGGCTCTCCCCTACCGGCAAATTGCCCAGGCTGAATAGCATGGGCACGGCAAACGAAAAAGTAAGGCGCACAAATACATACTCGGGATGAGAAAATTCAAATCTTTTCTTGCAGCCGCCACATTAGTGCTGCTCACATCGTGCAGCGGCGACTCAACGTTCAACAGCGACATCTTCTGTTATTTTGCCTACAACACAAGCATACACAACACGGGATGGCTTTGGGCGGCCGTGCAACCGGCAAGCTATGGACAGTTTGTCTTCGTCAGTGCTCCGGTGAAAGCTGGTGTGCGCTATGTAGTGGCCCAGAACAGCAGTGGCTCCACCGACGAGGTGCCCATCACGACGGCGGCTGAGACACGCCTCAACTATTCGCTCGGCGCCAACAATGGTCTCATCATCGGACGTACGACCGACGGACAGCTCGTGGCCTTCGACCGTCAGTGTCCCAACTGTTCACGCGAGAAGAATCTCTACCGTTATTCGCTCACATTCAACGCTGTGGGCCAAACCGTCCACTGCTCCACCTGTAAACGTGATTACGACCTCAACAACTTGGGCTACAGCACAAGTGGGGGCCGCAAACTCGACCAGTATATCGTGAGTTACAATGGCGCCATGCTCATCGTTCACAACAAACAATAATATTTAGAGAGTAAAGTAAGGAGTTAGTATAGAGTGGTGAGGAGTTATTCAACTCTCCCGAAAAATTCCCAGGTAGTGGGTATCCTATGCAACACGTCCGCCTTCCAGCTTTCAAAACTAAAAATGAGCTCCTCATCAGCACTCAGTTCCGAAATCAGCAATGAGCAGGGAATAACTCCTATCTCCTAATTCCTGACAATAAGCTCAATCATGCGCCATCTGAAAATTTTTCTCTTCATCATCGTCGTGAGCATATTCGCCTCCTGCTCCCATAAGGAAAGCGAAAAGAGAAGCATGTATTATTGGCGCACGTCGCTCAACCTCTCTAAGGGGGAGCGTGCGTTTCTGCAGCAGCATCACGTGGGCCGTCTCTATGTGCGCTACTTCGATGTGGTGTGTGACGACGCGGGCCACAGTCAGCCCAATGCCACACTGAGCTTCGACGATTCGCTGCCTGCGGGCCTGGAAATCGTGCCCACCGTCTACATCCTCAACGACTGCATGCGCCACGATGACCCGCTCCTGGCCGAACGCATCCTCAAGCGCGTCAGACAGATGAACGAGACCAACGACGTGGGACCGCTCAAGGAACTGCAAGTGGACTGCGACTGGACCATGCAGACCCGGCAACGCTTCTTCGGTTTCCTGAAACAGCTGCATGCGCTCTGCCAGAAAAACAACGTGCGGCTTTCGGCCACCATCCGTCTGCACCAGCTCTCGCAACCCGCACCACCCGTCGACCGCGGCGTGCTGATGGTCTACAATACCGGTGACGTCACCCGGCTCGACTGCGAGAAACCCATTCTCAACCTCGACGACGTGAAGCCCTACGTTCATCATCTCGACGACTACCATTTGCCGCTCTCAGCAGCCTATCCTCTCTTCACGTGGCGCGTGCTGTTTCGTGGCGGCCGCTACGTGGGCATCATGCACGGCGACGACGACCTGCCCGTATTGCGCGGCGACAGCATCGTCACCCGTCAACCTTCCTTGCAAGACATTCTTGAGGCTGAGCGTGTCATCCGTCGGCACGGACCCGATGCCCACTCGGAACTCATCCTATATGATTTAAGTAAACAAAACATTAACAGATTCAACTTTTCCGACTATGAAAAGATTTTTTCAGTCCGTTAGCGTGCTTCTGCTCTTGCTTCTGTGGCCCGTTCTGTCGGCCGAAGCTTGTGGTTCTGAAGCTCCTACCCACAACGCTTACCTCTTTAGCGTCTACGACAATGCCCTGATGGAGAACAGTCCCTTCACCAGCCGCGTCAACGACTATTGGCGCAAATATGTGGGAAGCAATAATGAGTATTTCGACTGCATCAACGACAGTACGGCCATCATGCGTGCGGCGCAGAAGAAAGGCGACCGCGAGACCTACGCCTACCTGCGGTTGCTCTACCGCTATGTTGCCGCGTCCAACATGATCAACGGCGGTTGGGATTATCCCACCAAGCAGCAGCTCAGCCAGTATAGTCGGTTGCTCAACGTTATGCTCAGCTCGTCACGCTCCTACAGGGGCGAGCGGCTGCGCACGCAGTATGCGCTGATGGAGATGCGTGCCCTCTTCGCCCAGAAGAATTATAAGGCCGCAGCCGATGTCTGGGTGAAGAAAGGTAAGGCGCAGTCCGCTGGCGTCTTCCGCGACCTGATGCAGAACCTCTACGCAGGCTGTCTGCTGCGGATGAACCAGCGGCGGCAGGCTGTGGAGATCTATGCCCAGCAACAGGACTTCGCCAGTCTGAAATATTGCGTGCGCAAGTACCGCAATCTGGCCGGCATCAAGAGTGTTTATGCCCAGAATCCCAACTCCGCCACGCTCATTTATCTCGTTCAGGACTTCGTCAACAACACCCAGGAGACCTTCGACCTCTTTGAGGCCAACCGGTATCCCTTCGGCTATGTGGAGAACACCGACTCGGCAAAGATTGACTGGCTGAAGGTGATTGACCGCAAGGCCATCTACCGTCAGGAGGCGCTCGACTTCGTCTCGTTCGCGCAGCAGGTCATCAAGGAGGGCAAGACGCAGAATCCTTGTCTGTGGCAGACCGCCATTGGCTGCATCCATCATGTGCTGGGCGACACCAAAGCTGCCAACAATGAACTGAAGGCCGCGCTCAATATGGCCGGCACCAATCGGATGAAGGCCAACGCGCGGGCTATCTATGCCGTCAACTCGGTCAGCGTGAACAAGATCGACAATGACTATTTCAACTGGATAGCCCAGGAGATGGAATGGTTGCGGACAGAGAGCAAGAAAGAAACCGATGGCCGATACAACCACTACGATGATGTGCTCGACCGTCTGGTATTCAACAACCTCGTGCCAGTACTGCGCCAGAAGGGTATGGACGACCTGGCCTTGGCGCTCATCGCCTCGCAGCAGGCCGGACTTTGGTACGTCGGCGAGTATTTCAACGCGCTGCAGAATCTTTCCACCGACCAGCTCATCGGCTATCAGCAGTGGCGCAAGGCACAGTCTAGGAACGACCTTGAGGCCTACGCCAGACGCTATGCGCCCCAGGGTGGCGACGACTACTACAACGACCTCATCGGCACGCGGCTCCTGACCTGCGCCCGTTGGGCCGACGCCATACCTTATTTAGAAAAGGTGAGCACGGGCTTCCTCTGCAAACAAAACATCGCGCCTTATGCCCAAAGAAGAAACTTCAATGTCGACCGCTGGTTCACCAAGCAGAAGGTGGACTGGAGCGAAATGTATGCTCCCGCAAAGCTTTCAACGAACAAGAAGGTTGACTTCTGCCGCGAGATGATACAGGAAGAGGCCCGCTACCGCTTGATGCGCAATGGCCTGGAGAAGCGCCAGCAGGCCTACAAGCTCGCTTCGCTCTATTATCAAGCAAGCTATGAGGGCGATTGCTGGTGGCTCACACAGTATGGCGTGAGCTGCACCCAAGACAGCGCACTCGTCGGGACGAAAGACTTTGTAGCCGAGACCATCCGTCTCCTCAACGCGGCTTTGGCCCCTAAATGGAACAAAAAAGAAGAAAAGCGCGCGTTCGACTTGCAGCAAAAAACCGTCTACGCCCTGGCCTTCATCCACCGCGATCCCATGCTGACGTTCAGCTACGACGAAAACTACAATGAAATCGCTACCTACCAACCCCATTCCCGCCAATATCTGGCCATGCAGCGCCTGCTCGACTTCAGCAATCGCTATCCTCAGCAAGTAGCTCCCTACATCAGCCGGTGCGACGTGTTGAAAAAGTTCGCTAATAAGAATTAATGCTAAAAATCAGAAGTTTGGAAGTCTTTCTCTCCACAACTTCTGATTTTTCTTTTTGTTCTATAATAAATGTTCTTTACTATCCAAATATCAGCCAACATTCGGAAAAATCTGCACGATATGCAATAAATTGGCGGAAAGGATTTCTTCATACCATTTTTTATCTGTAATTTTGCATAAGAAATAGATCAACCAATCTCAACCAATATGAAAACAAAAACTATCATCGCCGCATGCTGTGCCATGCTGGCTCTTAGTGGGTACGCCCAAACTCAACAGGCGGACTACAGAATAGTGCCGCTTCCGCAGAACATCACCCAACAAAAAGGAAAACCTTTCGTTCTTAAGAATCATGTAACCATTTCCTGCAACACCAAAGACGAGGCACTGAAACGTGATGCCGAATTCCTCCGCGAATACGTGAAAGAATACACCGGCATCCAACTCGATATCGTCGAGGCCAAGGGCAATATCCAACTGGCCCTCGACAAGAAAATCAAGCAGCCGGAAGGCTACGCCATCACGGTGAACGACAGGCGCGTGACGTTGAGCGGACAGACTCCCGCCGGCGTTTTCTATGCCATTCAGACCCTGCGCAAGAGCCTGCAGCCCAATGTGAGCCAGATAGAACTCCCCGCTGTTTCCATCACCGACGCTCCCCGATTCGGCTATCGCGGTATGATGCTCGACTGCGCAAGACATTTCTTCCCGGTAAGCTTCGTGAAGAAATACATCGACATGATGGCCTTGCACAACATGAATGTCTTCCACTGGCACTTGACCGACGACCAGGGATGGCGCATCGAAATCAAGAAATATCCACGTCTGACCGAAGTTGGCTCGAAGCGCGACATGACGGTAGTGGGCCGCAACTCTGAGGTATGGGACAGCATACCCTATGGAGGCTACTACACACAGGACGAGGCACGTGAGATCGTGCGCTACGCCGCCGACCGCTTCATCACCGTAATTCCCGAGATCGACATGCCCGGCCACATGTTGGGCGCCTTGGCTGCCTATCCCGAACTGGGTTGCACCGGCGGTCCATACAAAGTCTGGGGACGCTGGGGCGTGAGCGACGAGGTATTGTGCCTGGGCAACGACAAAATCTACACCTTCTGCCAGGATGTACTCAAGGAAATCATGGACATCTTCCCTGCTAAGTATATCCACTTCGGTGGTGACGAGACACCGACAAAGAGTTGGGAAAACTGCCCCAAGTGCCAGGCTCTGGCCAAGCGCGAGGGCATCGACATCAAACACTTGCAAAACTATTTCACGGCCCGCATGGAGGAGTTTATCAACGAGCATGGCCATCGCGCTATCGGCTGGGACGAAGTGCTGCAGTCGAAGAACCTCAGCGACCAGACCATCATCATGAGCTGGCGTGGAGCCGAGCCGGGCGGTGAGGCGGCCGAACGCGGACACGATGTGATTATGTCGCCCACAAGCTACAACTACTTCGATTATTATCAGACGGCCGAAGGTGAGGACAAATGGAGCGAACCGCTGCTCATCGGTGGCAATCTTCCTCTTGAGACCACCTACAGCTTCGAGCCTTATCCGGAAAAGGCCACACAGCAGGCCAAAGACCACATCATCGGCGTGCAGGCCAACTTGTGGACAGAATACATTCCCTATGAGTCTTTGGCCGAATACCAGGTGCTGCCGCGTATGGGCGCGCTCTGTGAAGTACAGTGGATGAATCCCGCAAAGAAAGACTTCAACGATTTCAAGCAACGCGCATTGTCGCTGCGCAGAATCTACGACAAGTACAACCTCACCTACAGAAGTAAACTTTGGAACACAACCGAAAAGAAATAATTACTATGAGATTAATCATCGAAAACGACTACGCTGAGTTGTCACAGTGGGCAGCTGAGCACGTTATCAAGCGAATTAATGAGTTCAAGCCCACTGCAAGTCATCCCTTCGTATTGGGACTTCCCACAGGCTCCTCACCCGAGGGCATGTATGCCGCTCTGGTAAAAGCTTGCAAGGAAGGCCGGGTATCGTTCAAGAACGTTGTGACTTTCAACATGGATGAATATGTGGGTCTTCCCGAGAACCATCCCGAAAGCTACCATTCCTTCATGGCCCGCAATCTTTTCGACCACGTGGATTGTCCAAAGGAAAACATCCACATCCTCAACGGCAATGCCGAGGACCTCGAAGCGGAGTGCGCCAGCTATGAGCAGAAAATCAAGGAAGCAGGAGGTATCGACCTCTTCCTCGGTGGCATTGGCCCCGATGGCCACATCGCCTTCAACGAACCTTTCTCCAGCCTGACCAGCCGCACTCGTGTAAAGTCGCTCACAACCGACACCATCATCGCCAATTCCCGCTTCTTCGACAACGATGTCACCAAGGTGCCGCGCCATGCGCTCACCGTTGGAGTTGGAACAGTGATGGATGCGCGTGAGGTGATGATTCTTGTCAACGGCCACCACAAGGCCCGTGCTTTGCAGGCTGCCGTGGAGGGCCCTGTTACGCAGGCCTGGACCATCAGCGCACTGCAACAGCATCCACACGCCATCATCGTTGCTGATGAGGCTGCGACCGACGAACTTAAAGTCGGCACTTACAAATATTTTAAAGACATAGAAAAGGACAACCTATAATAGGCTGCCGGAGGAACAGGCGGTCGGCACGTCCTTGCTGCATGCCCGCCATAAATCATAAAAACTATGAATTTAAATCTCAGTTCACAAATTGTCCTCAATCAAGTTTCTGAGGAGTTTTACAATCCGAAGACGGCTGTAGACCGTTCGGAAATTACACGTAACGAGAAAATAGAGACCGACATCTACCCGAAGGTGGATGAAGGCGCAAACGCTATAGCCAACGCCATCGTCAAGGAAATCCAGGCCAAGCAGCAATTGGGTAAATATTGTGTGTTGGGCCTCGGTACCGGACAGAGCCTCACTCCTGTGTATGATGAACTCATCCGCATACACAACGAAAAGAAAGTGAGTTTCAAGAATGTGGTCGTCTTCAATGCCTACGAATACTTCCCACTGAAGGCCAACAGCGCTATCAGCAGCATCCATCAGCTGCGCGAGCGCTTCCTCGACAGAGTGGACATCCCCGCACAGAATATCTATACCCTTGACGGCAGCATCGCCCAAGACGAAGTACAGCAGCTCTGCCGGCTTTATGAAGAGCGTATTCAGACCTTCGGCGGCATCGACATCATGCTGCTCGGTATTGGCCGCATCGGTAATATCGCAACCAACGAACCAGGTTCAGGAATCAATACTCGCAGTCGTCTTATCCTCATCGATGCCACATCGCGCGAGGAAATGACCATGAGCTTCGGCGGACAAGAGGCTGTTCCTCCCTGCTCTATCACGCTCGGCATCGCCAATATCCTCTCGGCCCGCAAGATTTACCTCACTGCATGGGGCGAGGAGAAGGCCGACATCATCCGCCATACGGTAGAGGGACAGGTGAGCGAGTCTATCCCCGCCACCTACCTGCAGACCCACAACGACTGCCACGTGGTCATTGATCTTGCAGCTGCCGGCAAGCTCACACGTATCATCCATCCCTGGCTCGTGTCTTCATGCAAATGGACCGACAAACTGACACGCGCCGCACTGGTATGGCTCTGTGGAGTAACTCACAAGCCCATCCTGAAACTCACCAACAAGGACTACAACGAGAACGGACTTTCTGAACTCTTAGCCCTCTACGGATCGGCTTATCAGTGCAACATCAAGATCTTCAACGACCTTCAGCACACCATTACAGGATGGCCTGGCGGCAAGCCCAATGCCGATGACACTTATCGCCCCGAGCGTGCGACACCATTCCCCAAGCGCGTCATCGTGTTCTCACCCCACCCCGACGACGACGTTATCTCGATGGGTGGAACCATTCAGCGACTGGTCAAACAGGGCCACGACCTGCATGTAGCTTATGAGACAAGTGGAAACATTGCCGTCAACGACGAGGAAGTGACCCGCTTCATGCATTTCGTCAATGGATTCAACCAGATCTTCATTGGCGACAAGGATGAGGTCATCAAGAAAATGTATAAGGACATCAAGAAGTTCCTGGCCGAAAAGAAAGAGGGTGACATCGATACGCTCGACGTGCGCCACATCAAGGGGCTCATCCGCCGCGGCGAAGCCCGCACGGCATGCACCTACAACCACATTCCTCTCGACCACGTACACTTCCTCGACCTGCCGTTCTATGAGAGCGGACGCATCGAGAAGCTGCCTATGACGGAGAAAGATGTCAATATCGTGCGAGAGCTGCTCCAGCAAGTGAAGCCTCACGAGATCTTCGTGGCTGGCGACTTGGCCGATCCCCACGGCACACACCGCAAGTGTACCGACGCTGTTCTGGCCGCCATTGATGAGGAAAAGAACGCCGGTGCCGAATGGCTCAAGGATTGCCGCATCTGGATGTATCGTGGTGCATGGGCCGAATGGGAGATTGAAAACATCGAGATGTGTGTTCCCATGTCGCCCGAAGAGCTTCGCGCAAAGCGCAACGCCATCCTCAAGCACAGCTCACAGATGGAGAGCGCACCCTTCCTCGGCAACGACGAGCGCCTCTTCTGGCAGCGCGCCGAAGACCGCAACCGTGGCACGGCAAAGCTCTACGACGACCTCGGACTGGCCTGCTATGAGGCCATGGAGGCTTTCGTACAATATCGCCCTTGATCGAAAATCTCTTTCCTTAATTTATTTGAGGAGCCGGGAAAATTTTCCCGGCTCCTTTTTTATGGCCAACTGTGGTACTTTGGGCTGTTGGCAGAAAATTATCCATGTTTCATAGATTATATTTGGGCTGTTTCGGGCTTTTGTATACTTTTGCAAGTGAAACAACAGACAAACGCTATGAAACAGTCAAACAAAAAAAAGAATCCCATCAACATCATTGTCCGTGCGGCCTTTTGCGGTGCACTCCTATTGGCAGCACAATCTTCACCGGCCAAGGAATGGACGCTGAAGCAATGCATTGACTACGCGCTGCAGAATAATATCTCGCTGCTGAAGACACGCGTGCAGCACCAGAGTGCCATCGAGGACTGGAAGCAGAGCAAGGCCGCCTTGTTGCCTTCACTGAGCGCTTCCACCTCTCAAAACGTTTCTTACAATCCCTGGCCTGAGACCGGCAGCTTTACCGTGGCCGGGTCTAAGGTGCAAACCAACGTGGACAAGGTCTACTACAACGGCTCCTACAGCGTAATGGCCAACTGGACGGTGTGGGACGGCAACGTGCTTCGCAATACCGAAAAACTGAACAAGCTGACAGCCGAGCAGGCCGGGCTCGATTCAGCCGTGACGGCCAACAGCATTCAGGAACAGATCGCACAGCTATTCGTGCAGATTCTCTATTCAAAAGAAGCCATCGAAGTGAACAAGCACACCCTGGAGACTTCTAAGAAGAACGAAGAGCGCGGCAAGGAATTCCTCAAGGTGGGCAGCATGAGCAAGGCAGACGTGGCTCAACTTACGGCCCAGCGCGCGCAGGATGAATTTGCGCTGGTGCAGGCCGAGAGCAATCTCCGTGATTATAAACGACAGCTGAAGCAACTGCTGCAAATCATCGACGATGACGACTTCGACGTGGCCACACCTGAAACCACCGACGCCATGGCCTTGCAGGTGATTCCCTCGGTGAGCTCGGTATACAATAAGGCATTGGCGACACGGCCTGAGATAAAAAACGCCCTGTTGGGTCTGCAATCGAGCGACTTGCAACTGAAGATTGCCAAGGCTGGCAAACTCCCCTCGGTGAGCATGAATGCCGGTGTAAGCACCAACACGACTTCGATGAACGACAACAACTGGGGACAACAGTTGAAAAACAACTTCACTTTAGGCGGTGGCCTCACGCTGAGCATACCGCTCTTCGACCAGCGACGCACAAAGACCGCCGTCAACAAGGCCATCCTGCAAAAGCAGAGCTATCAGCTCGACTTGCTCAACCAGCAAACAACGCTCCACTCCACCATAGAGAACTATTGGCTGCAGGCCACCAACAACCAGGCGCAATTCAAAAGCGCCAAAGCCTCGACCGAGAGCGCACAGGCCAGCTACGAGCTGCTGAGCGAGCAGTTCAGGCAGAACTTGAAGAATGTGATCGAACTCATGAACGGCAAGAATACCCTTCTGCAGGCTCAGCAGAACGAGTTGCAGGCCAAATATCTGACCATCCTCAACATCAACTTGCTCAAGTTCTATGAGGATGGAACGCTCAACAAATAAGTAGTGAGACAACAATCCAAACAGTATGAAACATAAGAAAATCAGCACCATCTGGCTCATCACAGGTGCCTGCTTCCTCGTCGCCATCATAGCATGGTCGCTCTCAGGAAGCAAAGAGAAAGAAACCATCAACTTCACCACCGAACCGGTGAGCCTGGGCAACATCCGCAACAGCATCACCGCTACCGGTACCGTATCGCCGGTCGACACCGTGGCCGTAGGTACACAGGTGTCGGGCATCATCGACAAGATCTACGTAGACTTCAACACTCCTGTAAAGAAGGGGCAAATACTGGCCGTGCTCGACACAAAGAACCTCTCCAGCCAGCTCAATTCGGCCAAGGCCAACCTGCAGAGCGCCAAGGCCAACTTGCAGAGCGCCAAAGCTGCAATGGCTTACCAACAAGCCAACTACAACCGCTACAAAACGCTGTACAAGAAAGGACTCATCAGTGCCAACGACTATGAAAGTGCCCGCCTCAACTACCAGCAGGCCGCTGAGCAAGTGGCCATGATGCGGCAGAATGTGGTCTCGGCACAGGAGAACGTGAAGACGGCTGAGACCAATTTAGGCTACGCCACCATCACTTCGCCCATCGACGGCATCATCATCAACAAGTATGTGGCCGAAGGCCAGACGGTCGCCGCAACCTACAACACCCCAGAGCTCTTCGGCGTGGCCAAAGACCTGAAGAACATGCAGGTGACGGCTGATGTCGACGAGGCTGACATCGGCGATGTGAAGGAAGGCGAGAACGTGACCTTCACCGTCGACGCCTACCCCGACGACACTTTCGCGGGATCCGTGAAGCAGGTGCGTATCGGACCGTCGACGAGCAACAATGTGGTGACCTATCACGTCATCATCTCGGCCAACAATGAGAATTTGAAACTGAAGCCCGGGCTCACAGCCAACGTCACCATCTACACGCAGGTAAAGGCCAACGTGCTGTGCGTGCCTACAAAGGCCCTGCGCTATACACCTACCAAAGAGACCGTGGGCAAGCGCAAGATACGCGACATCAGCAACGCCAAGAACAAAGTGTGGACGATTGAGGGCAACACGCTCGTGGCCCACCGGGTCAGCATAGGCTCTTCAGACGGAACCAACACGCAGATCATCTCGGGCATCAAGCAGGGGCAGAAGGTCATCACCGGGGTCAGCGTGGCAGGCGATAATAGTGAGACGGGCGACAACGGCTCTGAGAGCAGCCCCTTCGCGCCGGGCCCACCCAACAGAAATAAAAAGAAATAGACTATGAACGGGAACGAATCCAAGAGTGCCGACAGCAAGAAAGTCGTCATAGAGCTTCGCGACGTGAAGCGCGACTTCCTGGTAGGCGACGAGACCGTGCATGCCCTGCGCGGGGTCTCGTTCAAGATCTACGAGGGCGAGTTCGTCACCATCATGGGAAAGTCGGGATCGGGCAAGTCGACGCTTCTCAACCAGTTGGGCTGCCTCGACACGCCCACAAGTGGCGAATATTTCCTCGACGGTGTCTCGGTGCGATCCATGTCGAAGAGTCAGCGGGCAGTGTTGCGCAACCGCAAGATTGGGTTCATCTTCCAGAACTACAATCTGCTGCCCAAGACAACAAGCGTGGAAAACGTAGAACTGCCGCTCATGTACAACTCGGAGGTGTCGGCCAAGGAGCGCCGCGAGCGGGCCATCGCCGCCCTAAAAGCCGTTGGGCTCGGCGACCGCCTCTATCACATGAGCAATCAGATGTCGGGCGGTCAGATGCAGCGGGTGGCCATCGCACGGGCTTTGGTCAACAACCCTGCCGTGATTCTCGCCGACGAGGCTACCGGCAACCTCGACACACGCACATCGTTTGAGATTCTCGTGCTGTTTCAGAAGCTGCATGACGAAGGTCGCACCATCATCTTCGTCACCCACAACCCCGACATCGCCCACTACAGCAGCCGCGACATTCAACTCCGCGACGGCCACATCATCAGCGACGAATACAATCACAATATCCTCAGTGCGGCAGAAGGCCTCGCTGCCCTCCCGGCCAACTCGGATGAATGGTGAATTAAGGACAGCTACTGCCGACGGACTCCAAAAGTCAGGCAGCCTGAAGCATCCAAAACATTCAACAACATGAATTATTCCAATCTTTTCAAAATAGCCATTCGGGCCATCTTCGCCAACAAGATGCGCTCCTTCCTCACGGCTCTCGGCATCATCATCGGCGTGGCCTCGGTCATCACCATGCTTGCCATCGGCCAGGGCAGCAAGCGCAGCATACAGGCCAACATCGCCGAGATGGGCAGCAACATGATCATGATTTCGCCCGGTGCCGACATGCGGGGCGGAGTGCGACAGGATCCCTCGGCCATGGAGACGCTGAAAATGACCGACTATCAAAACATCAAGGACGAATGCAACTATATCAAGGCCATATCGCCTACAGTGAACAGCAGCGGACAATGGATCTACGGCAACAACAACACGCAGTCGACCATCTATGGGGTCAACCGTGACTATCTCGACATACGCCAGCTCAGCGTCGACGACGGCGAGATGTTTACCGACCAGGACATCAAGTCCAACGCCAAAGTTTGCGTCCTCGGCCGCACCGTGGTCGACTATCTCTTCCCCGACGGTTCCGACCCGGTGGGAAAGGTGGTGCGCTTCAACTCTATTCCCTTCCGCGTGGTAGGGGTGCTGAAGAAAAAGGGGTACAACTCGATGGGAATGGATCAGGACGACCTCGTACTGGCCCCCTACACATCGGTGATGAAACGCATTCTTGCCCAGACCTACTTGGGCGGAATCGTCTGCTCGGCCATCACGGAGGATGTCACCGACAAGGCTACCGATCAGATTTCCACCATCCTGCGCCGCAACCATAAGCTCAAGGAAGCTACCGACACCTCTGAGGCCGACGACGATGACTTCACCATCCGGTCGCAGGAGGAGCTTTCGTCGATGATGAACTCCACGACCAACATGCTCACGATCCTCTTGGGCTGTGTGGCCGGAATCTCGCTCATCGTCGGTGGCATAGGAATCATGAATATCATGTACGTCTCCGTGACGGAGCGCACACGTGAGATAGGACTCCGCATGAGCGTCGGAGCACGGGGCATCGACATTCTCAACCAGTTTCTCATCGAAGCCGTAATGCTCAGCGTCACGGGCGGACTCATTGGCGTATTCTTAGGCGTCGGCGCAAGTTATGCCGTGAAGTTCTTTGCCCATTGGCCCATCTATATCGAACTGTGGACCATCATCATGAGTTTCGCCGTGTGTACCTTCACCGGAGTGTTCTTCGGATGGTATCCCGCCAAGAAAGCCGCCCAGCTTGATCCCATTGAAGCCATCAGATACGAATAACAGGATCTGGAGGGTTGAAAAAAAATGAAAGGGTAAACTACATTTTATAATAAACTATGGTACGCAAGTACTTCATAGCGCTGTTTCAACTGTTAATGTTTCGGGGGCGTATCCGTATTGCCGGGTGCGCCCCCTTTATTATTTTCCCACGCCGGCGCCAAACATAGCGAAGTCGCCTTTGAGCGGATCGTCGGGAAACACACGGCGCATGAGAGCCGTCAGGCGCAGCGCGGAGGCCATACTGGCCGTGTGGGAAGACAGCAGTCCTAAGGACATGGCCTGCTGCACCACATGGGTGTCGAGGGGCATGATGAGCGTGCGCTTGTCGATGACGGTGCTCCACAGTCCAAGGTCAACCTCGCTGCCGTCGCGCACCATCCACCGCAGCCACATGCAGAGGCGCTTGCAGGCAGATCGCGTGTCGAGGGGAATAATACCGCCACTGCCGTGGGAGCTAAACCACGCTGTGGTCTGCTCCAGTGCCGACAGGGCTGTGGGCGAAGGGAGGCTGAGCATGAAGCTGCCCATGGAGCCATAACAGTCCATCAGTGCACGGAGCGACGAGAGCAGGCGGCGCATGTCACGGCAGGTATAGAGCCTATAGAAACATTCGCCGCTGTCGGGCAGTGCCTGTTCATAGCCGTGGCTCATCACCCACTCGTAGGGGTTGCCGCCCGACAAGTCAAGCAGCCGCTGTATCTTCGGCATGAAAAGCGGACGCGAGCCATAGCTCAGACAAGAGGCCAGGAACGCCATGACCTCCTGGTTTTCGCGCCCCTCCACCTGATGCATAAACCACGACGGATCGCCTTCGAGAAAACTGCTGTTCTCATACTCCTCGGCCCACTGCCGGAGCAAGGCCTTCTTGCCTGCGCTGATAACGACACGTTTCATGGCTCATTCACTTTTCCACGGACAACCGTGCTTCCGCTGTATTTTCCACCGGTCACGCTGTAGGTCACATCCTCGGGCATGAGCAGGCATCCACGGCGGATGATGCCGCGGCGCGTGCGGTCTACATAGCGATAAGTGCCGCGCAGGGCCTTGGGCGTAACGGCCTTACCGTTGCGCTTTACAACGAAAGCAGTACGGCGCCTGTCACCCTTCATCCTCTGCCAGGTGACAACGATGCTGTCGCCCTGTACCACAGCTCTCACCTCACGCTGGGGCTGCCCGCCCATGGCAGCCGAAGCCGCGCAACCGGTAAGCACGAAAAACATTGAGGCCAAAAGCCCATGTATTGCATTCTTCATCATCATGAACGTGTCTGATATTTGTTTCTGCAACGGAGCGGGTCCATTTTTATTTTCCTTTGCCCATAGATATTTTGTGAGAAACAGCTCATCGTAACCAAAAATGTGGCTGTAGATGCCGGGCCGCATATGCCTCCCGGTGGGCTTCCAAATGGGAGCCGGTGGGCTCGCACATGCCGGCCCGCGGGCTCACAATTGGAGGAGAAGATGAATGAACGTATATCAAGCAGACTGACCACAATGTCTATTTTTCCATCTTCGTATAAAAAAACAGAAATAAATTTTGTAATTATTCGTTTTTCCGCTATCTTTGCCATATTATTTCTAACAATTACAATTACAAAAGCAATAGAAAGTCACACCTATGATGAAAAGAGTCCTAACGTTGACTACGCTACTAATAACGGCAGTCATTACTTTTGCGCAGAATCCCGTACATTTCACATCGGCATTGAAAATGGGAAAGGGAGCTGAAGCCGAAATCGTTTTCACAGGAAAAATTGACAAGGGATGGCACGTCTATTCCACCAATCTCGGTAGTGACGGCCCCATAGAGGCCACCTTTCACACCGACAAGATGGATGGCGTAGAATTGGTGGGGAAGCTCACTCACCGTGGCCGCGAAATCTCACAATACGACAACATCTTCGGTATGAAACTGCGCTACTTTGAGAACAGCGTGCAGTTTGTACAAAAAATAAAATTCACAAAGCCCAACTTCAAATTAGACTGCTACCTCGAGTTCGGAGCTTGCAACGACGAGATGTGTATGCCGCCCACCCAGGTGGAACTCCACAAGTCGGGCAAGTCGCCCGCTACGGCCGAGGCCACACAGCCTAGCCCCGAGGAGCTTGCCAAGCAGAAGGCCGACTCCTTGGCCGCCTTGGCCGCACAGCAGGGCGACACCACCGCCAAGGACTCTGCCGCCCCTGCCGTCACAGCCGACCAGCTGGCCTCGCTCGACATGCAGAAGCTCTACCAGCCCGTGGTGAAGGAGCTGAAGGCACAGCAGGACGTCACCAAGGCCAACCGTTCGCTCTGGTACATCTTTGCCATGGGCTTTGTCGGCGGTCTGCTCGCCCTCCTCACCCCCTGCGTATGGCCCATCATCCCGATGACCGTGAGCTTCTTCCTCAAGCGTGCCAAGGACGACAAGAAGAAGGGCATTCGCGACGCCATCACCTATGGTGTCTCCATCATCGTCATCTTCCTCCTGTTGGCTCTTGTAGTGACGGCAGTCTTCGGCCCCGAGACGCTCAACTCGCTGGCCACAAACGCCGTCTTCAACGTGTTCTTCTTCCTGTTGCTCGTGGTGTTCGCCGTGAGCTTCTTCGGATGGTTTGAGCTCACGCTCCCCTCTTCCTGGGGCAACAAGGTCGACAGCAAGGCTTCGACTACAACGGGGTTGCTCTCTATCTTCCTCATGGCCTTCACCCTCGTATTGGTGAGTTTCTCCTGCACAGCGCCCATCGTAGGTCTGCTGCTCGTAGAAGCCGCCACGAGTGGCAACTGGGTAGGCCCCACGGTGGGCATGTTTGCTTTTGCCCTGGCCCTGGCGCTGCCTTTCACACTTTTCGCCATGTTCCCCAGCTGGCTGAAGAGTGCTCCGCGCTCAGGCTCCTGGATGAACACCATCAAGATCGTATTGGGCTTCATCGAGTTGGCTTTCTCGCTGAAATTCCTTTCTGTGGCCGACTTGGCCTACGGCTGGCATATTCTCGACCGCGAGACCTTCCTCTCCTTGTGGATCGTCATCTTCGGTGCCATGGGTCTCTACCTCATTGGCAAACTCAAGTTTCAGAGCGATGCTGCCGGTGGCGAGATCGACAAGCCGATGCCCGTGCCTTGCATCATGCTCGGCCTCTGTAGCATCGCTTTTGCCATCTACATGGTGCCGGGCCTGTGGGGCGCGCCCTGCAAGGCCGTTTCCGCATTCGCGCCACCTATGTATACCCAAGACTTCAACCTCAACACCAAGGAGGTACGCGCCGCCTACACCAACTATGAGGAAGGCATGGCCGCCGCCAAGGCACAGGGCAAGCCCGTGTTCCTCGACTTCACCGGCTTTGGCTGCGTCAACTGCCGCAAGATGGAAGCTGCCGTGTGGACCGACCCAACCGTGGCCGACAAACTCACGAAGGACTATGTGCTCATCTCACTCTTCGTCGACGACAAGACTCCGCTGCCCGAACCCATCCACGTGAAGGATGCCGAGGGCAATCCCAAGACCCTCCGCACCATCGGCGACAAGTGGGCCTATCTGGAGCAGACCAAGTTTGGCGCCCTGACACAGCCGTTCTATGTGCCTGTCGACAACGACGGCAATCCGCTCGCCGGCAGCTTCTCCTACAAAGAAGACGTGAGCGCCTTCCTGCAATTCCTCAACAAGGGACTCGAAAACTATAGAAAATAATAAGGCCCCTCACCGCCCCTCTCCCGCTACGGAGAGGGACAGTGAGGGCCCTCGCTTTTTAAACATACTATGACAGACCCAATAACACAACAACAAATCCTTGACCTTATCCACCGCGAAGTGGTGCCTGCGGTAGGATGTACAGAACCTATGGCTGTGGCGCTCTGTACGGCACGCGCTACAGAACTCCTTGGCACCCGCCCCGAAGAAATTAATGTCCTGCTCTCGGCCAACATTCTGAAAAACGCCATGGGTGTCGGCATCCCAGGAACGGGCATGATCGGACTGCCCATCGCCGTCGCCTTGGGAGCCCTCATCGGAAAGTCGGAATACCAGTTGGAAGTCATCAAGGACCTTACCCCCAAGAGCCTGGAGGAAGGCAAGAAATATATCTGTGAGAACCGCATCAACATCGGACTGAAGCCCGGCAAATGCGATAAGCTTTATATCGAAGTGACCTGTTCGGCCCACGGCTCCCGCGACAAGGCCACGGCCATCATCGCCCGCACCCACACCCACTTCATCTATGAGGCACTCAACGACAAAGTGACGCTCGACAACCGCTCAGGCGGAAGCGAAAGCTCGACGGGCGACGATGTCCGACTCAACATGAAGATGGTTTGGGATTTCGCCATGAACATGCCAGCAGACAAGCTGCGCTTCTTCCTCAACGTGCGCGACGTGAATATGCGCGCCGCGGCCGAGAGCCTGAAGGGCAACTACGGCCATTGCCTGGGCAAGACCATGGACCGGCCGTTGAGCCACGGCATCTTCGGCAACAGCATCTACTCCCACATCATCTCGAAGACCGCCTCAGCCTGCGATGCCCGAATGGGTGGAGCCATGATCCCAGTGATGTCCAACAGCGGATCGGGCAATCAGGGCATCTGCGCGACAAATCCCGTAGCTGTGTTTGCCATGGAAAACGAGAACACTGAGGAAGAACTCATCCGCGCCCTGTGCCTGAGCCACCTCACAGCCATCTACATCAAGCAGAGCCTTGGCCGCCTGTCGGCACTCTGCGGCTGCGTGGTAGCCAGCATCGGCTCCAGCTGTGGCATCACCTATCTCATGGGAGGCGACTACAATCGTGTGTGCTACTCGGTGAAGAACATGATTGCCAACCTCGCCGGAATGATCTGCGACGGAGCCAAGCCCAGCTGCGCGCTGAAGATCAGCAGTGGTGTCTCCACCGCCATGCTCTCAGCCATGCTCAGCATAGAGGGTAAGCATGTCACCGCCGCCGAAGGCATCATCGACGAGGATGTGGACCGCAGCATCCGCAACCTGACCAGCATTGGCAAGGAGGCCATGTGCGAGACCGACGACATGGTGCTCGACATCATGACCCACAAGACAGGATGCAAATAGCATCGCGGCAGCGCCCTAACGGCTTTCCGCAGCGTTTAGGCGCGGACATTTTCTTAACAGACTTCGGATGGGGGCGATTAAACTTGCGCCCCTATTTTTATAGTTTTGATGGAGCGGCTTTAAAAGAAGGATGAATACAACCCACATACAGGCAAAAGAGTCCAAGGTAAAAACATTGGCAGGATGGCTCATCACAATTCTGCTCTATTATGCGTGGTTCTCGGTCTTCTACGACCTCATCACCACACATTCCATCTTTCCCTACGCCAGCATTGCCCAGTATATGCGCAACTTCTGGCTGAACTTTCTCCCCATCAGCCTTACCTTCATTCTCAACATCATCCTTGTCACACAATACCACTGCCACAGTATATATAAGAAGGTAGCCATCGACTTCGTCGTCTCCTTCGCCCTGATGTTTCTCGTCATTGGCCTTTACTATGTCGTCTACGGTCTCTTCATCAGCCCCAACGTCGACATTCCCGGAGTGACCATGAACAACGTGCTCATCTTCCTCATCGTGGAAGTGGTTTTCTACATTCGCAATTTCAAGCGTGAGGCCAAAGAGAAAGAAGAGGCCGAGCGACGCACCCTGCAATACCGGCTTGAGGCGCTCCAAGCACAAGTGAATCCCCATTTTCTCTTTAACTCGCTCAATATTCTCAAGTCGCTCATCCTCACCGACACCGACCAGAGCCTTGCCTTTGTCGACAGGCTCTCCGACATCTACCGCTATCTGCTCGCCAACAGAGATTCCCGGAGTGTCAGCCTCAAGGATGAGCTCGAATTCATGGACTCCTACGCCTCTGTGCTCTCAATGCGCTTTGCAGAGAAATTCAAGGTCGAGGTGAAAGGGCGCGACAACGTTCACCAGCAGGAAATGGTGCCCTACAGCCTTCAGCTGCTGTTGGAGAATGTGGTCAAGCACAACGCCTTCTCCCGCAAGAGCCCCATGGTTGTCACGGTCATGGTGGGACTGGAGTCGGTAACCGTCTGCAATCCCATCCACCGCAAGCCCAATGCCACCACGTCGCATTTCGGATTGCGCTATCTCGCCTCACTCTGCCGCAGCGAAAACCAAGAATTGCGCATCAGCGACGACGGAACGACCTTTAGAGTGGAACTGCCCTATCTCCACCACACACCACAACAACCATGACGATAAACTACGCCATTATAGAAAACGAGGAGTATGCCAAGAGAATGCTCGAGCACTCCATCAGCACTCTCCGACCCGACTATCGACTTGTCTTCACCTCAGACAACATCGCCGATACGGTGGACTGGCTCGCCTCTCGTGCCGATGTCGACCTGATATTCATGGATATTGAACTTGACGACGGCAACTGCTTCGACATTTTCAACCAGGTTCATGTGGACACACCCGTCATCTTCACGACGGCCTACGACGACTACGCCATCAAGGCTTTCAAGGTGAACAGCGTAGACTACCTGCTCAAACCCGTTAAGCAGTCTGAACTTCAAACTGCGCTCACGAAGATGGAGGCCCTGCATCCCCAGGTCAGCCAGCGCGTCCTACTGAGAGCCCACGGCGGCATGACCAGTGCCCCCGGCAACACCATAGCGGGATTTGTAAGCGAGGACAAAATCGTCTATGCCTATATGACCGACGGGCGCAGCATCCTCACCGATTTCCCCACACTGAAGGATGTAATGGGAAGGCTTGACGCCCAAATGTTTTTCCAGCTTAGCCGCAACGCCATTGTCAACATCCACTCTATCGCCACGGTCAACCGCTACAGCAAGTCGCGATTAGAGGTCGTGTTGAGATGGGGAAACCATGAGGAAAGCTTTATCGTCTCCTTTGAACGGCGTGGCGATTTTCTCAAATGGTATGCCAAATAAGCCACACTTCTTTTGTTGCCTCCTTGAGATTTCATACCGATTCAGACGTTAAAATTCCCGATTCAGTAAATTAAAGCACAAAAAACTATTGGCTTCCATAGTTTTTGCCTTTGATTTTTTCTATTTTTGCAACTGAAACATAAGAAATAAAACGAATATGCTTATGAAAAAGATGTTTTTACTTTCAGTATTGCTGTTTTCAGCTTTGTCTTCTACCGCACAGGAGCAGCGTCCCTATGGAACTGTGACACCCGCCAAGAACTCTTACTGCGCCAAAAGATTCCCGGCTGCCAAGGCCAGCGTTGTGGCTCCGGCCACAGCCCGCCACAACAAGGCCCCGAAGCGCGACGTAGATATCATCAGTGAGCAGCCCGCCGGAAAACTAATGCTGATGAAGCGGTCGGGAATCGACGTAATTCCCCTTTACGGTACGCCAACACCCGCCGCGTATAACAACAAAGGCACCTATGTGGTGATGGGCGACGACGGCAATGTATATTTTAAGAGCTACGTCACCGACATGGCCAATGGTGGCACATGGGTGAAAGGCGTCAAGAATGGCGACTTGGTGACCATTTCCCTGCCACAGGTATCGTGCCATCTTTGGTATTATGGCAAGGAGTTCACCTATTATCTCTATGCCATGAAAAAGACGACAGTCACGGCTACCGACGAATGGACGGGGGAGGAATACACCTACCAGTCGTGGGCACCAGATTCTTCTGTGACGAGCATTTCCTACAGAATGGGAGCCGACAGTTCTTTGACCCTCGACAGCGCCACTCCCGACTCTCTGCTGCTCGGTGGAGTACTCGACGAAGACGGTACCTGGCCAGGATACGGCGACATGAACTGCACGTTTGAGCCGTTCTACGAAACACCTAATAGTCTTCCGAAAGGAGTGGAGACAACCGATTTTGTCCTTGGCAATTATTCTGCTTATGGGGAGAAAACTCAGAGGCTCGTCTCCGGTGCCATTGCCAACGATACCTTATACATCAAAGGATTCGCCAACATCCTGCCACAGGGAGTGATGAAAGCCAAGATAGAAGGCAACAAGGCCGTGATGCCAACCGGGCAATTCTTAGGTGTCGACTCCGTCTATAGCACACTATGCTATGCCAAGGCATCCTCGTATGAGTTGGACAACGACGGAGGGTGGATCACGGTATACAACTACGACGCACCCGAAGTGACGTTCGACTACAATGCCGACAAAGGTCTCTTTGCCGCCGACACCAACGCCATCCTCGTCAACGCAGGCAACGACGAGATTCTATTCCACGAGTGCTATCTCAAGCCCTTCTTCCGCCGTTATGTAGAACAGCCCGTTGTTCCCGCGCAGCCGGTTTGGACTTCCTTTATGGCTTACAACGACACCTATCAGTACGGATATGCCTGTTTCGATTTAAAGCATGAGGACGAAGAAGGAAACTACATTAATCCGGCCAACCTCTACTACCGCATTTACCTTGACGACGACTCGGAGCCCTGCGATTTCACGCTGGCATCGGAAAGCGGCGATTCCGTCACTGTAACTGATATACCCTATAACTATTCAGACGACAACATCTTGGGCGGTGGCAACGACTATCACGTCATCTACTACAACATGAGCGGTTTCGAGAAGATGGGCATTCAAAGTGTCTACAAGAGCCAGGGAGTGGAAAAGACTTCAGACATCGTCTACAATACAACGCTTGGTCTTAAATCAGTTGAAGATAAGTCGGGCTCACAGAGCGTCACTTATTATAACCTTTCGGGAATCCGTGTGACAGCACCCGCATCGGGCATTTACATCAAGCGCACGCAAAAAGCCGACGGCACCGTCAGCATTCAGAAAGTATTGCGTCGATAAGATTTTTCCTGTCACTGTAGACGAGGGGGTGTAGCATATATAGATTATGGTGCACCCTCTTTTCGTTCTCGCCCTTGGGCCATCGCCTCTTCTATCTTAAAGGGGTAAGGGACACGGGGTAAAGACCAAGGCTGCACAACCACATGACAATGCATTATTCATAATGCATTATGATAGTTTTTGTTTGTCTTCAGGAGGTGATAAAACCGAATTTTGAAAAATATTCGTATATTTGCAGACAAATAGAAAAAGAAATGAAACGAAGTCTGCATATTTTACTGTTTGTTCTTCTTGCAACTCTCCAAGCCCAGGCCGCCACAAAATCCTACAAAGAACTGTCACGATGGGATAATGAGCGTCTGCTCACTGAGGCCAGCCTATATATGGACCGGCTCTGCCAGCCCGACAGCGCGCTGCTCTGCTTGAGCATCATCGTGAGCCGCAATGAAATTAGCAAGGATAAGGCCAACAGCCACCTCACGGCCTATTCGCTCATGCAGATGGGCTATATCTACATGTCGTTTCTTGTCGATTACGGTAGAGCATACACCTACTTGCGCAGGGCCCAGGACATCAGTCTGCGGGAAGGATATCCTGATGTTTTGTCGTGCGTCTACGGCAATCTTGGCATTCTGAGCTACATGGAGAGCTACATCTTCGCAGGTGCTGACTACGACGCAAAAGCCATCGACTATTACCGCAAAGCCTTACGAATATCTCTTACCCACCGTTTTTCGGATAACTCTGCGATCTGCTTTCTCAACATGGCATTAGTGGCCGTATTGTCGGGCAATGCCTCCTCCATTCTTGCCGATGCCCGGCTCGTAGAGTCAACCTATAGCAAAGTCCACTTTGCCAATCCCGCCTATCTGCTCTATGTGGCCCGTGGCATCGAGCATCAGGCTGCCAAGCGATACCTACAGGCAAAGAAAAATTTCGTTGCTGCGCTCCACCACGTGAAAGCCTATAACGCCGTCGACAGCCTAAGGTATGTCACTACCGGTTTAGAGCTCGTCTCCATGTCGTGCCAAAAAGCTGGCCGATATGCCGATGCCATCAGCTACCTCAAGCAGGCCTTACTATTAGCTACAACCCATCATCTCCCGGATGAGGTGATGGGCATCTACAAGCAAATGGCACAAAACTACAGCCTGGCGGGCCAACACGACTTGGCTCGTGAGTTCCGCTATCGCCATCTTGAGGCCAAAAACAACTTTATCCGCTCCAGCCACCTGCACCATGTAGCCCAGGAAAAATTCGAGTGTGAGATGAACACGAACAACGCCCTGCTGAAAGCCTCGCTCCTCAGGCAGCGCCACATGGAGACAGCCTTTGGGGCAGCTTTGGCTGTAGCCTTGGTGATCTCAACGCTGCTCTGCATAATGTTCCGCTTGTACAGAAAGCAGAAAAGCTATGCAGAGACATTGTATAGGAAAAACATTGAGCTGATGAAACTTCAAACGGAGAAATATGCTTCCAGCGGGCTTGACGAGAGTGGCAAGCAGAGTCTGCGCCAGCGCATCGGCAACGTGATGGACGATGTGGAAGTCATCGCCTCACCCGACTTCTCCTTGCAGCAGTTAGCCGAGAAGGTAGGAAGCAACAGCCGCTACGTGTCGCAGGTCATCAACGAATGCTATGGCTGCAACTTCAGGGCCTTGCTCAACGACCGCCGGGTGAAGGAGGCCTGCTGCCGGCTGTCGGACAAGGAGAACTTCGGCCATTTCACCATTGACGCTATAGCCTCGTCGGTAGGATTCAGATCCAGAAGCAACTTTCTCAATGTCTTCAAAAAAATCACGGGGCTTTCACCTTCCGAATTCCAACTCTACGCCAAAGAGAAGCCTGTCTCCGACAGCGATGCCTCTTGAGTAGACACCTACATGGCCAAAGTGGGCGAGGTCACGGGGGACCGCCTCTCCGGATAGAGGAAAAATATCAGCAGCCTATATACAAAGAACTTTCGCCATTTGGCCATTTTAGCGCATGATAATAGCAAATCATGCTCTTTTTTAAGAATCAGAACATTGTCTGACCTTTGCTTTTACGGATTTCAGTTGCATTTCGCTAAATTTGCCTCCGGTTAATTCATCTATTCTATTCTATTAATTTATTCAAATTGCGTGAAATCTATGAAGAAGATTTTCCTTTCTTTGCTGTTTTTGCCGACCATTCAGCTATTGATGGCGGCTCCTGTAGGGTTGAACCAGGCGCGGATGCAGGCCGGCAAATTCCTCAGCTCGGCTGTCGCAGACGGGATGATGCGTCAGGCATCGGGGCAAAAGCTCACGCTGGCCTACAGCGCCAGACAAGGCAACGACAACACCCTCTATGTGTTCAACCGTGAGGGCAATGCGGGATATGTCGTCGTCTCCGGCGACGACCGTACGACTCCCGTCCTCGGCTACTGCGACCGTGGCAGCTTCAGCATCACCAACGCGCCCTCCAATCTAAAGGCATGGCTTGAGGGCTACGAGCGCCAGATTGCTTTTCTCTTCTCTCATCCACAGCTGCAGAACAACGTTAGCAAGACTGAAGGCGACAAGACTGTCGGCCCACTATTAGGAGATATAGAATGGGACCAGGGCGAGCCATACAACAAGAAGTGCCCCTATGGCTGTGCCACGGGCTGCGTGGCCACAGCTATGTCGCAGATCATGTACTATCATAAGTGGCCTGTACAGGGCATCGGCTCCAACAGCTATACCACTGCCACACAAGGCTATCAAGTTTCAGCCAATTTCGGCAACACCGTTTATCAGTGGGATAAAATGCTGCCGGCGCTCAACGAGAACAGTCCGGCCGAAGCCATCGATGCTGTCTCGACACTTATCTTCCATGCCGGAGTGAGCGTGAATATGGACTACGACGAGTCGAGCGGTGCCTATTCCTATCCTATCTCACAGGCTCTGGTAAAGAACTTTGGCTATGACGCAGGCGCAAGCTACCGGATGCGCAACTATTACACTTCTACCCAATGGGAAGAAATGCTGCGCAACGAACTCGACAACGGGCGCCCGGTAGTCTACGATGGTGCCACCTATAAGCAGGAAGGTCACTCCTTCGTCTGCGACGGCTATAACGAGAGTGGCTATTTCCATATCAACTGGGGATGGAGCGGTATTGATAACGGCTACTTTCTGCTAACGGCGCTCGACCCGGAGACAATGGGAATTGGCGGATCGGCCAGCGGACTGGGATTCAACTACAACCAAGACATGATTATCGGCATACAGCGTCCCACGGAAAATTCCAAGATGAGCTATGTGTTCGACTGTGATCAACTCGAAGCTCTCTCGGCCAAGAAACTCCGCCAGGATACCGTCACTTTCATCGCCGACGAGGTCTACAACGACACTTACGACACGGTGAGCGCCTCGCTGCGCTTCAATGTCTATGACAATACGGGCAAGGTGGTGGCAACATCTGAATCTAAAATCCGCCAGTTCAGCCCTTACAAAGGATACAGCACAGTGGAACGCCGATTCGCCGTGCCCGACAGCCTGCCCGACGGCATCTATCGCGCACGCTTCGTGTTTGCCCCCATCGAGAATAGTGAGAAGGGCGACTACCAATTGGTGAACGTTATCCCTCAAAACAACAATTACTACCGCATCACTGTCAAGGGCGACTCCGCTGTCTACAGTGAGGCCGGTGCCTCAGCTTTCTCCCTCGAAGACTATACGGTCAACCCCACCCCGATGGAGAGCGATAAGGAGAGCGAAGTGATCGCCAAGATCCATAATGAAGGAGGAGAATTCTCAGGCAACCTCTATTTCTCACTCGCTCCCGTTGACAACGACGTGAGCTACAAGACTTACACAAGTCCTGCCGTGCAGGCCACCTTGGCCAGCGAGGCTACAACGGACGTAGATTTCAAGCAGACATTCTCACTTCCCGGCGGACAGTACAAGCTGCGCTTCTATGTGGCACACGACGACTTATATTGGGAGAAGGTTGGAAAAACCGATACCGTGACCATCAAGGGTCCACAAGAGCCAGCTGATATCCTGGTGGATGATGACATGTGGTTTGAGCCCGACAATGATAACGTGCCCAAAGACGACATGAGACTCCATGCCATCTTGAAAAACGAGGGCGGAAACATGACTGCAAAGATCGTACCCCTCATCTTCGATCCTGACGACGACTGGACTCCCGTTGCATCAATGGATACCATAGAAGTAAACATCGGACGCATGAAGACCGACACCATCGTGTTTTATGGAGAATTTCTCAATGCCCAGACAGGCAAGACGTATGAAATAGAGATGTACAACGTGACGGCACAGTCGTGGCTGATTCCTTCGTATTTTGCAAGACTCAACTTCACCATGGGAGAGGCCACTGGTATCAGGAAGGCTGAAGCTGCAGCTGAAGACAGCGACGTGTACGTTTATAACACCACCGGACGTCTCGTACTTCGCACGGTAGCCAGCCGTCTGAAGAGCCGTATCGCTTCATTGCCAAAAGGCGTATATGTGATGAAGAAAGGTCTTGAGAGCCGGACATTTGTGAGATAGGGCTGCCGGTGCAGATCAATCCCATCATAACGCGGTGAAAGAAAAAGTCGCCAAAACTCTTTTCTCATGAGAAGGCCTGTCACACCGATCGGTGTGGCAGGCCTTCTGTTTGGTTGCTCATTACAGCAGTGTACAAAAAAACCAACTATCTTCCGAAGGAGAGATAATTGGCTTGTGATTTTGATTTGAAGGGAACTGTGTCGACACTTGGATTCGGACCAAGGACCCCCACCATGTCAAGGTGATACTCTAACCAACTGAGCTATGCCGACAGTAGGAACGTTAAGTGGGCGCAAAGGTACGAAATATCTTGTAGACTCACGAATGTTTTGCCGACTTTTTTTGTTTTTCCTCTGAAAAAAACTGTATGGGGCACCGGCAAAGACCTCACCAGGCCCCAAACAGTGTATGGCCGCCATGGCAGAACGGGCATGTTCGCGTTTAGGCTTCATGAAGCGTTTCAACATCCTTATGCCTACCCTTGAACATCCGGTCGATAACCATGGCAATGGCACCGTCGCCCGTAACGTTGCAGGCTGTACCAAAAGAGTCCATAGCGATATAGAGGGCGATCATCAATGCCTGCTCTTCCTTGCCGAAGCCTAAAATCATGGCCAAGGGTGCCAGTGCTGCCATGATGCTCCCTCCCGGCACTCCGGGAGCCGCTACCATCATGATTCCGAGCATCATGATGAAGTTGAGAAACAACATGGGATCGTGGGGCAGACCGTCGAGCAGACAGATGGTGAGCGCGCAGGCTGTGATCTTCATGCAGGACCCCGACATGTGGATGGTGGCGCAGAGCGGAATGACGAAACCTGCGATGTCATTCGAAACCTTGTTGCGCAGCGTAGACCTGACGGTCACGGGTATGGTGGCAGCCGAAGAACTCGTGCCCAGGGCGGTGAGATAGGCGGGCAGCATGTTCCACAGCGCGCGGAAGGGATTGCGGCGGACGATGCCTCCGGCGATGAGGTACTGATAGACCAGGATGAGGATGTGGAGGATGAAGATGACAACGATGATCTGCGCAAAGACGACCATCATGCGGTAGGCTTTGCCCGAGTAGGTCATATTGAGAAAGATGCCGAAGATATACAGCGGCAGCAACGGGATGATGGCCACGTTGATGGTCTTGACGATGACTTCGCGAAAATCGCAGAAGAAACTTTTCAGTGTTGGCAGGCTGCTGTAGGCGATGGCCAGACCAAACACGAAGGCAAAGACGAGTGCCGACATCACATCGAACATGGGCGGAATGTTGAGCGAGAAGTAGGGCTCCAGGTCGGCACCCGATGGTGGGGCCGCGCCGCTCTGCGTGGCAGAGACCATCGACGGGAAAAGCCATGAGCCGGTGCCGTAGGCCAACAGTCCGGCGAAAACGGTGTCTACATAGGCTATAACCACTGTGGCGAGCAGTAGTTTGCCGGCTCCTCTGCCAATGTCGGCGATGGCTGGGGTGACCAGGCCGACGATGAGGAGGGGGATGAGGAAGTTGAGAAACGGACTGAAGATGGCATTGAACGTGACGAAGATGCGCACCAACGGGGCGGTCAGCACATTGCCCAGGACGATACCCAAGACAATGGCGATGAGGATTCTTGGCAGAAGGCCGATGCTGATTTTCTTCATGATGTGTGTGTGGCTTGTTAGGATTGTAGCAATGTGCAAATATACATCAACCTTTTGATAAAAGCAAATAAATAGCTGAAAATTTCTTTTTTCGAAGATCACTATGTCCCGCATGGGGTCCAGCCGTGCCCGGCACGGCTTACTAATCCCCAAATTTGTGGCATTTGACAGCGGCTTCCATCTGGCGGCCTGTAGGCTGGCAATTGGCGGCCCGTCGGCTTCCACATGGCGGCCCGTCGGCTTCCACATGGCGGCCCGCCGGCTTCCATCTAATGGATAGTGATTGGAGGAGACATAGATTGAACGTATGTGATATCGCCAATGTGTCAACATAAATCACTCAAAAAGATTTTGTTTCACCCTTCAACCCCAAAAGCAGTAGTGTCCCCCCTTACATCCCCTGAATCTTCCCATAATCAGTTTAGAAAGCCTGATGATACCCTCGTGATCATCATAACGCTCAATCTGTATAACGCTCAATCTTTGCTTTGGGCCATGATGTTTTTCTTACCAACGAACTCTTTTTCTGCTTTATTTTATGCCGTAAGGCAATTTTACGCTATGGCGATTTTCTTCATGGGCAGGCTTGACACCTATGGTGTGAGGGTGTATCATAATTAAGTTTTATGGTGCATCCTCTTTTCTTTTACAATGATAGTAGTAAAATTAGGATTAGGCCGACTTTTTAGTTAAAATTCCATTTTCCGTTGTTTCTATAGTCATCAGGACCGCAAATAGGCAGAAATAGGCCGTATTAGCGGCTCCAAAAGACTTTCCCTTGCCTTTTTTGTTGATTTTCGAGCACATTTTCTTTATGTTGAAAGCAATTGCAAAGAAGGCAAAGTCCAGCTTGAGCTGGTCCACTATGGTGTCTACA
>ONYL01000107.1 GCA_900322035.1 uncultured Prevotella sp. | reverse complement strand
TTATGGTGACATTCGATGCACTGTGCCCCCTTTTTACTAACGATGCAGATTATTTTCGCTTCTGTATCATATTAGGCGCGTAGTTGCGGATTTGAGGATAACTTCTTTAGTCTTGGAAGTATACTCGCTTCACGCGGTTGCTGATACCGGTAAGCACTTCATAGGGTATGGTCTCCAGCACATCGCTCAGCACCGTGACGGGCAGATGCTCGCCAAAGATTTCCACGCTGTCGCCCTCCTTGCAGTCGATGCCCGTCACGTCGATCATGGCCACATCCATACAGATATTGCCCACATAGTAGGCTTTCTGCCCGTTGACCAGGCAATAGCAATGGCGGTTGCCCAACTTGCGGTTGAGTCCGTCGGCATATCCAATAGGAATGGCCGCGATACGGCTGTCGTGGTCAATCTTACCTTTACGGCTGTAGCCCACGGTCTCGCCGGCAGGCACGTCGTGGATTTGGAGAATGGTGGTCTTCAGCGTTGAGACTACATTTAATATCCGATTGTCGCGCGGATCAATGCCGTAGAGGCCGAGTCCGAGACGGCACATGTCGAGCTGGCGCTCGGGGAAGTGCTCGATACCGGCCGAATTGTCGATGTGACGCAGAATCTTATGGCTGAATGCAGCCTGCAGCCTGCGGCTTCCCTCTTCGAAGAGAGCAAACTGATGGGCACTGAACTCATCGAAGGCGTCGCTGTCGGAACCGACAAAGTGGGAGAACACCGAGCGCGGAATGACGGCTGTCTGATGTTTGAGCCGGCTGATCAGCTCGTCCATGTCCTTCTTCGGATCAAATCCCAAGCGGTGCATGCCTGTATCGAGCTTGATGTGGACCGGATAATCGGTAATACCCTCTTTTTCCGCCGCCTTCACCAGTGCGTCGAGCAGGCGGAAGCTGTAGACCTCTGGCTCCAGATCGTAGTCAAACATCGTTTTGAAAGCCGTCATCTCAGGATTCATCACCATAATGTTGGCAGTGATGCCATTGCGGCGGAGCGTGGCTCCCTCATCGGCCACGGCCACGGCCAAATAGTCCACACGATGGTCTTGCAAGGTCTTGGCAATCTCCACGGCACCGGCTCCATAGGCATCGGCCTTGATCATGCAGGTCAGCTTGGTCTCCGGTTTTAGGAACGAGCGATAGTAGTTTAAGTTCTTCACCACAGCGTCGAGGTTCACTTCGAGTGTCGTCTCATGCACTTTCTGCACGAGCAGCTCGGTAATCTGGTCGAAGCCGAAAGAGCGCGCGCCCTTGACCAGTATCACCTCGTTGTGGAGATGGTGGAACACCTCGCTGTGGACAAACGACTCCACGCCACGGAAGAAGTACTTCTCGCCCACGTGGATATGCCCGGCGTTGGCGCACATGTCGGGGCCAATGCCGATGAACTTGTTCACACCGCGCTTCGAGCACAGCTCGCTCACGGTCTCGTAAAGCTTTTGGGGATCCTCTCCACTCTGGCAGATGTCGCTCAGGATGATGGTGTGGCGGCGGTCCTGGTGGTCGGGGCGGCGGTTCATGAAGTCGAGGGCTATGTCGAGCGAGTTGATGTCGGAGTTGTAGGAGTCGTTGATGAGCGTGCACTCGCGCTGCCCCTCCTTCACCTCCATGCGCATGGCGATGGGCTCCATGCGCTGCATGCGCTCCTCAAGGGTCTTGGCGTCGAGGCCCATGCACAGGCACACGGCCATGCAGATGATGGAATTGGTGATGCTGGCCTCGTCGATGTAGGGGATGGTGTATTGGCGGCTCTCGCCCTGCTTATATACATATTCTATAATAGTGGCGGCCTCGCCCTTGTTGATGCCCTTGATGAACATCGGCGCCTGCCTGTCGGTGGCCGACCAGTAGAGCCGCTCGCCCTTCTCATCGAGCTGGGCGGCCATCTTGGCCACGATGGGGTCGTCGGCATCGTAGACCATCGTATGGGCATCGTGGAACAGGAGCATCTTCTGGCGGCACTTCTCCTCCATGGAGCCGAAGTTCTCCTGATGGGCTGCGCCGAGGTTGGTAAGCACGGCGATGGTGGGCTGGACGATGTCGCGCAGGGCTTGCATTTCTCCAGGCTGGCTGATTCCTGCCTCAAAAATGCCCACCTGGGTCTCTTCGTTCATGAGCCACACGCTCAACGGGACGCCAATCTGGGAATTGTAGCTGCGGGGGGAGCGGGTGACCACCATTGAAGGCGAGAGCAACTGATAGAGCCACTCTTTAACCATGGTCTTGCCGTTCGAGCCGGTAATGCCAATAACGGGAACATTGAAGGCGTCACGGTGGCGCTCAGCCAACCGTTGGAGAGCCTTCAGCGGACTGACTACTTTCAGGAAGTTGGCACGAGGATAGAGCCGCTCATAATCCTTTGGCACATCGACGACGACGAAATTGGAGACGCCCCTGCGATAGAGCTCCGGAATGTAGTTATGGCCGTCGTTGCGCTCAGAGCGGAGCGCGAAGAAGAGCGTCTCTTCGGGAAAGCAGAGGGAACGACTGTCGGTGAGAAGAAAACCAATCTTTGCCGCGGTGCTGCCGAAACGGTGGGCGCCGACGAGCGTTGTTACTTGCTCAATGGTTAAAGTCATCTTTTTCTGATTTATGAATTTACGTGCAAAAGTAGACATTTTTTGGCATTGCAGCAAAGCCCGTGAATGATTTTTCGCTATGGGCCGAAAAAAACAAGCGAGGCCGGTCCTTTTTCAAGAGATTCAAGTTCCGCAAATTCCTAACTTGGTTCAATGGATATTTTCCGTGGATTGAATATGTTGATTCATTTCGTATAGTCCAGACTTCGCCAATGAATAAATGGTAATAGAAAATTATGGACGAAAATTGCCTGGGCATAAAATTGCGCCAAAGGCGCATAAAATCAGCGCATCCTTGCATCTGCCCAAAAGCGGGGAATGCCTTGACTTGAAGC
>ONYL01000040.1:484-19848 GCA_900322035.1 uncultured Prevotella sp. | reverse complement strand
TGGTGAACTTCGGTACATGGCCCAAAGCACAGATAGAGCGTTATTATTACCACGACGATATCATCAGGGCTTTCTAAAATAATTGTGAGCAGATTTAGGAGGTGCTGAATATTTTATGCGCTCGCGCAATTTTACGCGATAGCGATTTTCGTCACGGGCAGGCTTAGTCCCCCGCTTAGTAGGGGGTGGTGCTGAGGTGATGGGGGCAGCCGACGAGCTTGCTCGTAAGGCTGTCCCCATCACCTCAGCACCATAGCTCCATGGGGAGCTAAAGTCTGTACGTGACTATTTTCCAAAAATTTATTCTCAATTCTGGGTGACGCATTGACGAAGTCAGGGGATTTTTTTATTTTACCCGGCGCAGACAAGTTTTTATTAGGAGTTGATGGGTATATAAAATTAATTTGTTACTTTTGTCCCCAAGTTTGAGTATGGCCGCAGTAGTAATGTGGATACACAGACATTAACCATCAAAAACGATAAGGCATGAAGGTTTTGAAATTCGGAGGGACGTCTGTAGGTTCCGTAAAAAGCATTTTAAGTGTAAAACAGATTGTTGAAAAAGAAGCTAAGCGGCAATCCGTAATCGTTGTCGTCTCCGCTTTGGGCGGCATCACCGACCAGCTTCTGCGCACGGCTCGAATGGCCTGCAAGGGTGATAATGGATGGAAAGCATCCTACCAACAAATGGTAGAGCGCCATCATTCCATGATAGACACGATATTCCAGGATCCCATCGACAAGGTAGAACTGTTCAATCAGACCGACGCTCTCTTGGAGCAACTGCGATCGATATTCTTTGGTGTGAATCTCATTCAGGATTTGAGCCAACGAACCGAAGATGTCATCGTCAGCTATGGCGAGCGCCTTTCTTCACGCATCGTCGCCCGTCTCATCCAGGGCAGCAAATGGTTTGACCCCTTCATGTTCATCAAGACTACGGATGTGGGCAGCAAACATATCCTCGACTCCGAGGTGACTTACGATTTGGTTTGTCAGACGTTCCACGACGCTCCCCGTGTGGCCGTCGTACCTGGATTCATCGCCACCGACTGTCGGACGGGCGAGATCACCAACTTAGGACGCGGAGGAAGCGACTATACAGCCTCAATCATCGCCGCAGCCCTCAAGGCGGAGGCCCTGGAGATCTGGACAGATGTCGACGGATTCATGACCGCAGACCCCAAGGTGATCAAAACAGCCTACACGATCAACGAACTCAGCTACGTGGAAGCCATGGAACTCTGCAACTTCGGAGCCAAGGTGATCTACCCGCCTACGATTTATCCCGTCTGCATCCAGCACATTCCTATCAGAGTGCGCAACACCTTCAATCCTTCCAGCAAAGGGACCGTCATCAAGGATGAGATAAAGAACGACCAAAAACCCATCAAAGGCATCTCCAGCATTAAAGGAACGTCCCTCATCACCGTGTCAGGTCTTTCCATGGTGGGCGTGATCGGTGTCAACCACCGCATTTTCTCCACATTGGCCAAGGAAGGCGTCAGCGTGTTTCTCGTCGCTCAGGCATCATCCGAAAATTCCACGTCCATCGGCGTACAAGATGCCGACGCTGACAAGGCAGTAGATGTTCTCAACAAAGAATTTGCCCAGGAAATCGAAGACGGCAGAATGTTCCCCATGCACGCTGAGAGCGGACTGGCCACAATCGGTATTGTGGGTGAGAATATGAAGCACACGCCAGGCATTGCCGGTAAGCTCTTTGGAGTTCTGGGACGATCCGGCATATCAGTCATCGCCTGTGCTCAAGGTGCATCTGAGACCAATATCTCTTTTGTCATTCAAAGCAAATATCTCAGAAAAGCCCTCAATGTCATTCACGACTCATTCTTCCTATCAGAATATAAAGTGCTCAACCTCTTCATTTGCGGAGTTGGAACCGTGGGCGGGAAGCTAATCGAACAGATTAGACAACAATACGACCGGCTGAAAGAAACATCGCGGTTGAAACTCAACGTGGTTGGAATTGCCTCGTCTCACCATGCCATCTACGACAGAGACGGTCTCGACCTTGCTGACTATCGCAAGCAACTCGACACATCAGAGGAGAGCACCCCCAAGAAGCTTCATGACACCGTCATTGGAATGAATATCTTCAACTCGGTATTTGTTGATTGTACGGCCTCAAAAGAAATCTCCAATCTCTATCAGGATCTACTTGAGCACAACATCAGCGTAATCGCTGCCAACAAACTTGCGGCCAGTTCCGACTACGAAGATTATATCAGACTCAAACGAACAGCCATCGCCCGAGGCGTGAAATTCCGCTTCGAGACCAACGTCGGCGCAGGATTGCCCATCATCGGCACAATCAATGACTTGCTCAACTCTGGTGACCGGGTTCTGAAAATTGAAGCTGTCTTAAGCGGAACACTCAATTTCATCTTCAATGAAATAAGTGCCGATGTACCGTTTTCTGAGACTGTACGCAGGGCCAAAGAAGAGGGGTACAGCGAGCCGGATCCTCGTATAGACCTCAGTGGAACCGACGTTGTCCGCAAACTCGTCATCCTCACACGCGAATCCGGCTACCGTATTGAGCAGGAAAATGTGGAAAAAGATCTCTTTGTTCCCGACGACTACTTCAACGGGAGCGTTGAAGACTTCTGGAAGCGACTGCCCCTGCTCGATGCAGGCTTTGAAGAGAAGAGAAAAAAGATAGAGGCAGAAGGCAAACGTTGGCGCTTCGTGGCAGAAATGGAAACAGGAAAAGCAAAGGTCAGCCTGAAGGCTGTAGGCCGCACAAGCCCATTCTATAATCTTGAAGGAAGCAACAACGTGGTTCTCCTTACCACAGAGCGCTACAAAGAATATCCCATGCAGATTCAAGGCTATGGTGCCGGAGCCGACGTCACGGCTGCCGGTGTACTGGCCAATATTATGAGCATCGCCAATATATAATCCCATAAAGCTTATGAAACACATCATTATCTTAGGCGACGGAATGGCCGACCACGCCGTAGAGCGCTTGGGGGGCAAGACTTTGCTGCAATATGCCCATACACCCAACATGGATGATCTGGCCGAGGAAGGCTGTTGCGGAAGACTCCTGACCATCCCCGACGGGTTTCAGCCGGGATCAGAAGTGGCCAATTCTACTATTCTCGGCTACGATCAAAACAAAGTCTACGAGGGCCGCGGCCCATTGGAGGCTGCGAGCATTGGCTACGAGATGCGCCCAGAAGACCTGGCCCTTCGATGCAACATCATCGAAATAGAGGATGGAATCATCAAGAACCATCACGGTGGACATCTGACCACAGTAGAGGGCGACATGCTCGTCAACTTTCTCAATGAAAAGTTGGCTATGCCCATCAACGAAGATCTTAAAGAAAAATATGGCATCGACAACTGCATACGTTTCATCACAGGCATCCAATACCGTCATCTACTCATCATACGCGGTGGCAATAAGCATATTGTATGTGCTCCACCCCACGACCATCCCAATGAGGATTGGGAAAAACTGCTCGTCAAAGCTGAGAAAGAGAATGAAGCCAAGAAGGACGCTGACACCTTACATAAACTTTCGGCTGAGCAAACTGCCGAAATCATCAATGAGCTCATCATCCGCAGTCAGGAATTATTAGCGGTCCATCCCTTCAATGCGCATCGGAGCAGCAAAGCCAACAGCATCTGGCCGTGGAGCGGAGGCTATCGTCCGTCGATGAAAACACTCATGGAAAAGTATCCGCAAATAACATCGGGCAGCTGTATCTCCGCAGTCGATTTGATTCGGGGCATTGGACATTATGCAGGCCTCGATATTGTGAAAGTGCCGGGAGCCACGGGACTGGCCAATACCAATTATGAAGGCAAGGCCCAGGCCGCCATCGAAGCCTTGAAAAGGCAGGATTTCGTTTTTCTTCATCTGGAGGCCAGCGACGAAGCCGGCCACGACGGCGATTTGGACCTGAAGTTAAAGACGATCGAAGATCTCGACAGCCGTATTGTCGGACCGATTTTCAATACAGTCAAGCGATGGGAAGAACCCGTGTGCATGGCCGTTCTGCCCGATCACCCCACTCCGGTGGAGATACGGACCCACGTGAAGGAACCCGTGCCCTTCCTGATTTGGTACAAGGGCATCACACCCGATGAAGTAAACACATTCGATGAAGTGAGTTGCGTCAGAGGCAGTTATGGTATGCTCTATCTCACGGAATTCATGGATGAACTGATGAAAATAGAATAAAGTGGAGAAGCAGTTACAATGAAATACTATAGCACCAATCATCACAGTCCTGAGGTTTCTCTACAGGAAGCAGTTGTCAGAGGCTTGGCTCCCGACAACGGACTTTATATGCCCGAGAGGATAGAGAGAATGCCTGAATCTTTTTTCGAAGGCATCAGCAGGATGAGTTTTCAAGAGCTGTCGTTCCAAGTGGCAAAGTGTCTCTTTGGTGAGGATATTCCCGAATCCAAACTGCGCCATATCGTCTACGACACCCTTCAATTCCCTACGCCCGTAGTGAAAGTCGAGAACAATATCTACGCTCTCGAACTTTTTCACGGACCTACGCTCGCTTTCAAGGATGTGGGCGCCCGTTTTATGGCCCGAATGTTGCGCCATTTCCTTGGAACAGACCGCAAAGTGAACGTTCTCGTCGCGACAAGTGGCGACACCGGTTCGGCTGTCGCCAATGGCTTCCTCGGAGTAGACGGGATTCAGGTCTATGTGCTCTATCCCAAAGGAAAGGTAAGCCAGATCCAGGAGAGTCAGTTCACCACTTTAGGCCACAACGTCACAGCCATTGAAGTAGACGGAGTTTTCGACGATTGCCAAGCCTTAGTGAAGCAGGCATTTCTCGACAAGCAACTCAACGCAGACATGCGCCTGACAAGTGCCAACAGCATCAATGTGGCCCGTCTCCTGCCCCAGGCATTCTACTATTTCAACGCTTACTCCCAACTCAGGCAGAAACTGTTGGCTGAGAATAAGCAACTCGTATTTTGTACGCCCAGCGGAAACTTCGGCAACATCACGGCAGGTCTCATCGCCAAGCGCATGGGACTCCCCGTGAAAAGATTCATTGCTGCCAACAACGCCAACGATGTGTTTTATCAATATCTGCAAACGGGCGAATACCATCCCACCCACAGCAAACAGACACTGGCCAACGCCATGGATGTTGGCAATCCGAGCAACTTCGTGCGCATTCTTGACCTGTATCATGACAGTTGGGAAGGCATCAGGACCGACATCAGCGGTGCGACCTATACCGACGAAGAAATTCGTGAAACGATGCGTTACGGCTTTGCCGCCGATGGCTACACGCTCGATCCCCATGGAGCATGTGGATTCCAAGCCTTGAAACAACAATTGAGAGCCGACGAGATCGGTGTCTTTCTCGAGACCGCTCATCCCGCGAAGTTCAAGGAGAAAGTGGATGCTATTATCGGCTGCGACATAGCCATTCCCGAACGTCTAACAGCTTTCATGAGAGGGAAAAAGAAAACCGTGCCCATGAGGAATGACTACAACCAATTCAGAGAGTTCCTTTTAAAAAGATAGCAAATAATAGTTTTCTCTGTCTGGAGCAGTAGATCAAGAAGCTGGCTGATTTGTGCATGCGAATGAGTGAGCTAACTTGTTTCCCTCCGACAGCCGAATAAAAGCCAACACCGACTAATTCATAAAAAAACAATGGAAGAGGTTACTTTTCATCATCGATTCCCAATACAATTGAGATTCTTCGACGCTGATCAGTTCGGTCACGTCAACAACTCCATTTTTTTCCAATATTACGATACTGCGAAGATGGACTATCTGCACCAGGCATGTCCGGAGATGTCTATTCATTACGCGATCGTAGTCGTTCACATTGAGGCGGATTTTCTCTCGCAAGTACACACCGACAACCATGTTGAGGTTCAAACTGCCGTCACCCACATCGGCAACAAAAGTTTCACTCTGCTGCAACGCTTGGTGGACTCAGACAGCGGAGAGGTGAAATGCGTGGGCAAAACCATCATGGTAGCCTACGACTTGGAGAAAAACGAGTCGGCTCTGATACCGCAAGAATGGATCGACGGTATGAACAAGTTTGAGGGCAAAGACTTGCGAACTACTGAATGAATGTTATTTTTTCGGGCACCGTAGACGGTATCTGGAAAAAAATATGTAAGTTTGCATGGAATAAACATCATGTAGAAGATTCAAGACCAAAAATAATGAAAAGATTCGCACTATTATTGATCATCACAATGGCAACAAGTTTGTCGGCCTCTTCCCAGACCATCAAAGAACATTCTTGTTACCTTTTCGGGTTTGCCGCATCGTTCAACGACTCTACTGTTTATATCACCGACATTCAGCAACTCGACAGTGCCTATTTCTACAATCACGAAGTCTTTCTCTACGGGCGCGACGGCTATGCCCAGCAGCTCAAAAATCACTTGAAGGGATTAGGATTCACTACACCCACAGCAATCATTTTCTTCTCTGACAAGAAGAAGGAGATTGAGAAGAAATACCTCAAGTTGAAGAATCGCTACTCCAAGGATGGGGCTTACAACTTCAAGTATCTCACCTCGCAGGATTTCCTGTTCACCACAGTGAAGCCCGACGAAAGTCTTTTGAACAGAAAAGAAACAACGTCGAAAAAGAAAAAATGACAACGCCGACAGCTTATTATTTCCGAATAGCGGGGCTGTATGTCAAAATCATCTTCCTGCCCTCCCAACGGAATTCTGTCAGCCTGATTCCTTCTTTCCAGCCTTTTGCCTGTAAGGAAGTGGCCGACAGCGACCTTTTTTTTCAAATTGATGTCGATGACAATTTGCGACCCGTCCCAAAGGACCAACGGTCGCTCATCCGGGATTTCGACACAGGCAACGGCAATATTATCGTCTACCAGCTCACCGACGGGGGCTATCAATATGTCATCAAAGATATCAATGGATACAGCTGCGCTCTGTTGATAACCAACAAGAATTTTGTTCATTGCCATTGCGCGCTCAATGGCAACTACGACATGCGTTCCTTTGGTCTCAACTCTGTTCTCATGCTCGCCTTTGCATTCGCGGGTGCCAGCCGCAGTGTGTTGCTCATCCATGCTTCTCTGGTGCGCCACCGGGGATGGGGCTATCCCTTTATCGCCAAAAGCGGCACGGGCAAGAGCACGCAGGTGAGTTCCTGGTTGCGCTACATCCCCGACTGCGACCTGATGAACGACGACAATCCCATAATACGCATTCTCGACGACGGTAAACCCTATATTTTCGGGAGCCCGTGGAGTGGAAAGACACCTTGCTACCGCAATGTCATGGCACCACTCGGCGCTGTCACCAGGATCGACAGGGACGACAAAAACTGGGTGGAGCGACTGAATCCCGTCGAGGCTTTCACGTCATTTCTCCCTTCCTGCTCTTCCATGAAATGGGACATCGACATCTACCGGAAGATCTGCGACACCGTGACACGGGTGGTAGAGACAGTTCCCATCCATACCCTTCACTGCCTTCCCGACAAGGAAGCCGCAATGGTTTGCAACCGCGCGATAGCAAGACCGGAAAAAGTGGACGTGAAGAAAATCGAAAGCTATGAAAGAAATTTGTTACAGTAACGCGGTTCTCCTGCCTGAGATCATCAAACTGATCAACGAGGGACATACCGTTACCCTGCGCCTGAAGGGCTATTCCATGCGTCCTTTCCTCGAAGATGGACGTGACAAGGCCTTGCTCACTCTGCCCAAGAATCCACAAGTGGGCGACCCCGTGCTGGCCGAGATAAGTCCCGGCCGCTATGTCCTCCACCGTATCGTCAAGATAGAAGGAGAACAGGTGACGCTCCTCGGTGACGGAAACCTGGTCTGTGAGCATTGCAGGCTGAAGGATATAAAGGCCGGCGTAGTGGGGTTCTACCGCAAGGGGCGCGACACCTTGGATCCGCTGACAGGCAGAAAATGGCAACTGTATTCAGCCCTATGGACCCGTCTCTACCCCATACGCCGCTATCTGCTTGCGGCCTACCGCAGAATATGGATGCCGATATTCGGGCCCATTTAAATATAAAAGGAAGAAAAAACGCGATACATCCCTTTTTCCGCATTGGAGCTCTTCCACGCGGACACAACGGGAAATAAACATTAAAAACAAAAATACAAGAACAATATGAAAGCAAAAAAAGGATTTAATCTCCGGGAAATCTGCGGCGAACGCATTCTCATCGCTGAAGGAAAGGAAAACATCGACTTCTCGAAGGTGATCAGCATGAACGAGAGTGCTGCCTACCTTTGGAACAAGCTCCAAGATAAAGAATTCACAACTGCCGACATGGCCCGTCTGCTCACCGAAGAATACGAAGTCGACGACGCAACAGCCCTCCACGACGCGCAGGCACTCGCCAAATCATGGATAGAGGCTGGCATCTGTGAAGACTGACCGGTGTCAGCGCAGCCTCCGATAGAAGGCGTCTAAACTTCTGCGCGGAAATCCCATGCGCTCCAGCTCATGCAGGCTGTCAAGCGCCTCTTCCCGCTTGCCCATGCGGATGCGCACATCGATGAGATTGATCAGATAGTCTGTGGTGTGGCGGTCGAGTTTCCAAGCCTGCTCGTAGTCGTCTTCGGCTAATTCGAGACTGCCACGTTCCTTTTCCATTCCACCCCTGGCGGCATAGGCCACAGCACTGTCGGGATAAGCCTCTACGAGGCGATTGATACCGTCGAGAGCCTCCGTATAGTGATGATCCTTCTGGTTGAGCAGAGACAGGCCGAGCGACGCATGAAAGTCACCCGGCAATAAGGCAAGCAAATTCTGATAGTCGAGGCGGGCAAAATTGTAACGTCCCAAACGCTCATTGGCATAGGCACGAAAAAACAGTGCTGTGACATTCTCCGGATGGCGGCGCAATATCACGTCGTATTCGTCCTTGGCATACTGCCATTCCATCAACTGCATATTCCACCCGGCCTTCTTCAGCCTCAAATCTACCGAATCGGGATATTCCTCCATCAGCCGGATAGCCTGTGAGAGCGAGTCGCGAAGTGGATTTCTCTGGGAAGCAGCCGGCATGGCTGCACCAACCACAAATAGGATGATCAGTATTTTTTTCATAGTGGCAAAGATAGCAATAATCATCCTCTATGGGAGGTAACACACCAAGTATTTATGTTTTTTTATCGATAAGCAATTTTCTTTATCTTTTATCACCACCTTTCTCTGTGCAACAAGCGGGCCCCATGTTGTCACAGAACGCCATGGGTAAAAGATAATTTGGAAGCAGTCATAGAAAAACAACTCAGTAGAGAACATCGTCCCTTATACCAGCCTTTCAGAGAAATTACTGAAAATCGTCTATTCGTAGCTTGAGCATTCCTGCTGGCACACGAATCTCCACGATATCTCCTTTCTTCTTATTCATCAACGCTTTGGCTATAGGGGATTTTACAGATATCTTCCCTTCCTTAAGGTTAGCCTCGTGAGGGCTGACGATAGTATAAGCCATTTTTGACTGATTCCCTAAATTGGTAAGCTCCACCTTTGTGAGCAACTGAATCGAATCAGAAGGGAGCGACGAATGATCAAGCACCCGGGCATGAGCCAGGATGTTCTGCTTAAACCGTATGGTGCCCAAGAGCCTCGACTGTTCGCGCTTAGCAGCATGATATTCAAAGTTTTCACTCAAATCGCCCTTATCGCGAGCCTCCGCAACAGCGTTGATCACCCGAGGCAACTCTACCTTTATCAATTCATTAAGTTCGGATACGAGTTTGTCGTAACCTTCCTTTGACATAAATTCCATTGCAAATGTTTTTCTTGTTTCAACGATGTTGTCGCCTGTGCCAGACTCAAGCCACATGCTCTTCTGTACCGTGCCCCCAGCTCCGACCGGCAACTTTTCAAAGGTGCAAAGTTACGAATATTTTTGAAATCCAAAAGCAAAAACGCCTTATCTTTTTACCAGCCTCACAGAGGTGAACAATCAAAGGAAGGTAGCAGTGAGCAATCATCGACGGGAAATACCAGCAGGCAACTTGCCTTTCGGCCACAGTGAATATATGGCACAGCGGATATTTTCCGTGGATGGTGTAATCTGAAATTGAGGGTTTGTTTCCACAAGAGGAATGAGAACGGGCATAGACGTTTACTACCTTAAGATGGTAGGAAAATCATGGTCAGGCTTTTGCTCCTTGGAGCAATGTGCCAGAAGCTATGGGGTAGCCTTTGCGAGCAAGCTCGCAGGCCACCCCATAGCTTCTGTCACACACCATAGGTGTCAAGCCTGCCCATGAAGAAAATCGCTATCGCGTAAAATTGCCTTATGGCATAAAATAGAGCAGCACAAGAGTTCGTTTGTAAGAAAAACATAAAATTGATTTATTCACGAAGATACAATCAAGGTTTTCTAAACTGCTTGTGGGAAGATTTAGGGGGGGATGTGATATATTTTATGCACCTTAGTGCAATTTTATGCGATAGCGATTTTCGTCATGGACGGGCTTTTCCCCGGTAGGGGTGGGGTTGAAGTTATGGAGGTAGCCGTCGAGCTTGCTCGTAAGGCTATCCCCCATAACTTCAACCCCAGAGCTCCATCGGCAGCTAAAGCCCGTTCGTGACTATTTTCCTTATCTTTTGAGCTGAAAGGGTGACACTAAATCTCTAAGAGTGATTTATAGAGGCACATTACCGAAGTCAGGTAAATTGCATGGTGGCAATCTTGGGTCTCTTTACCGTTAACCCACGGAAAATACCCAGTGATCCGAATATATCCAGCCCCCCTATTTGGGGATGAAGACAGCTCCATTCTCGCTTTCTCCACAAAAAAACGATAGGCTGAACATGGAAATCAGGCAGAAAGTAGCGTAATAAAATATAAGAACTCACCTTTCAAATATGGGCTTCTCACGCAAGCCCCCAAATGAAAGCCCATGGGAATGCACATGGGTGCCGGCCGGATGGCAGTTGGAAACCCGCTGGCTGGCATATAGGGGATGGCACGAGTAGGCGGTAATACTTTTTCAGGAAACACGTGCTGATATCGAAGGAACTTCGTGTAAAAGAACTCATTTGCGCAAATTTGTCCCATTTGATTCACCGTTAGGATAAATTCTAAGGCGTTTATTTTGCCGTTAGCCGTTTTTGATTTATATTTGCAAAAGAAAAATGAATATCGATATTCAATGAAAGAATTTGTAATCTCCGAAGCCAAAGCCGAGACGGCTGTGCTGGTGGGGCTGATCACACAAAGCCAGGATGAGGCCAAGACAAAGGAATATCTTGACGAGCTCGAATTTCTGGCCGACACGGCAGGTGCCGTGACCGTTAAAAGATTCACCCAAAAGGTGGCGGGGCCCAACCAAACATCTTATGTCGGCAAAGGCAAACTACAAGAAATAAAACAGTATATAGATGAGGAAGAGGAGAACGGTAGAGAGATTGGTATGGTCATCTTTGATGACGAACTGTCTGCCAAACAGATCCGCAACCTTGAAAAGGAGTTGGGAGTGAAGATTCTCGACCGCACTTCGCTGATCCTCGACATCTTCGCCATGCGTGCACAAACGGCCAACGCCAAGACCCAGGTGGAGCTGGCTCAATACCGCTATATGCTGCCGCGTCTGCAGCGACTTTGGACTCACTTGGAACGTCAGGGTGGCGGTTCAGGATCCGGTGGCGGCAAAGGCAGCGTGGGACTTCGTGGACCGGGTGAGACCCAGCTCGAGATGGACCGCCGTATCATCCTGCAGCGCATGAGCCTGTTGAAACAACGTCTGGCCGAAATCGACAAACAGAAGAGCACACAGCGCAAAAACCGCGGACGACTGATAAGGGTGGCGCTCGTGGGATATACCAACGTGGGCAAGTCCACGATCATGAACCTGTTGGCCAAAAGCGAGGTCTTTGCCGAAAACAAGCTCTTTGCCACCCTCGACACGACAGTGCGCAAGGTGGTGATCGAGAACCTGCCTTTCTTGTTAGCCGACACCGTAGGATTTATCCGCAAACTTCCGACCGACCTTGTCGACTCGTTCAAATCTACACTCGACGAGGTAAGGGAAGCCGATCTGTTGGTGCACGTGGTAGACTTGTCACATCCCGATTTTGAGGAACAGATCGAGGTGGTGAACACTACTCTCAAGGAGTTAGGCTGCATGGACAAGCCGGAAATCATTGTCTTCAACAAAATCGACAATTATCACTGGGTGGACAAGGAACCCGACGATCTCACGCCTGAGACCAAAGAGAATATCACTTTAGACCAACTCAAGGCCACGTGGATGGCGCGTGAGGGCGAAAACTGTGTCTTCATCTCTGCCAAAAAACATGAGAACATCGAGGAACTGAAGCAAGCCCTATACAAGCGGGTCAGGGAGCTCCACGTACAAAAGTACCCTTACAACGATTTTCTCTACCCCGTAATTAATGATTAATCACTTACGCTAAGCTATAAACTATGAGCAATTACAGACAACTTACAGAAGAAGAGATCAACATCTTGGAGGACAACAGCTGTTGGGCCGAGGATTGGACAGCAGTCCTTGTAGATGAAGACTTCAAGCCCAATTTCTTCCATCGCGTCTTATTCTATGGCGAGATCCGTTTGGGTGCCACGGAAAAAAACGTTGAGATCACAAATGGATTCTTCAAACACAGCGGCATCAACAATTCTACGTTGCGTAACGTCACCGTTGGCGACAACTGCCTGATAGAGAACATAAGCAACTATATCAACAACTACAAGATCGGCGACGACTGCTATATCTCCAATGTATGCACCCTTGAAACCACGGAAGGAGCTACCTACGGCAAGGGAAACCTGATCAGCGTGCTCAACGAGGTGGGCGAGGGCAACGTGATGCTCTTCGACAACCTCAACTCTCAGTTCGCTGCCTTCATGGTGAAGAACTCGGGTAACAAGGAGATGCGCAACCAACTGCGCCATATCATTTCGCGCGAGGTGAAAGAGAGCATGCCCGAGTGTGGCGTCATCGGCGACCGGGTGAAGATTATCAACACCAAAGAGATCACCAATGCCATCATCGAGGATGAATGTGAGGTGAACGGTGCCAGCCGACTGAGCGACTGCACGTTGCTGAGCACCAACAACGGCAATGTCTATGTGGGCACCGGTGTCATCATCGAGAACACCATCGTCAGCGAGGGCTCACGTATCATCAACTCCGTGAAGATGCAGGACTGCTTTGTAGGCGAGGCCTGCCAGATCAGCAACGGCTTCACGGCTTCGCAGAGCCTGTTTTTTGCCAACAGCTATATGAGCAACGGTGAGGCCTGTGCCGCTTTCTGCGGTCCATTCTCCGCCAGCCACCACAAGAGCTCGCTGCTCATCGGCGCACAGTTCAGCTTCTACAATGCCGGTTCGGCCACAAACTTCTCCAATCATGCCTACAAGATGGGCCCCATGCACTGGGGACTGCTTGAGCGGGGTACCAAGACGGCCAGCGGTGCCTACCTGCTGCTGCCCGCCACAATCGGCACTTTCAGCGTCTGCTTCGGCAAGCTGATGCACCACCCCAACACCCGCAAGTTGCCCTTCTCCTATCTCATCGCTGAGGGCAACACGATGTATCTGGTGCCGGGCCGCAACATCACCACCGTTGGACTCTATCGCGATATCCGCAAATGGCCAAAGCGTGACACGCGTCCTCAGGGTAGCCAAAAGAGCATTGTCAACTTCGATTGGCTGTCGCCATTCTCCGTGGGAGAAATCCTGCAAGGCAAGAAAATTCTCGAAGACCTGCGTGATGCCTCGGGTGAGGACGTCTCGTCCTACAACTATCATGAGTATGTCATCAAGAGCAATAATCTGCAAAAGGGCATTCAGTCTTACGACATAGCGCTGAGAATCTATATGGGCGCCGTGCTGAAGCGCGTTCAAAAGTGGAACCTCTTCTCTGCTCCGCGGGCTACCGTGGGCGAGGGAGAGTGGGACGATCTCTCGGGTATGCTTCTGCCTATGACCGAGGAGCAGCGTCTCGTCGACGACATCAAGAGTGGCGCGCTGGGCTCTACACAGCAGATCATCGACCGCATGGAAGAAATCAACGCCAACTACCGCGAATACCAGTGGACGTGGACCTACAAGGTAATCTGCGACTACTACGGTGTGGACAGCATCGACGACACCCTCGCCGACCGCATCCATCAGGACTATGTCACCGCACGCCGCGCCTGGATTGCCGAGATCCGAAAAGACGCTGAGCGGGAATACAGAATGGGAGATATTGAGGACAGCGTGCTGAACAACTTCCTCGACAAGCTCGACCATGAGATTGACTACGAAAACTAACCCATCATAAACAACCACACAGAATGAGAAAGTTTAATCTTTTATTGCTGACTCTGCTCATCACCTTAGGAGTGGGAGCCAAGGATTACACCTACACTTCGGTGAAAGGTGATCCCATGCAGACACGTATCTACACCCTCGACAACGGCCTGAAAGTCTACCTTTCGGTGAACAGGGCAAAACCTCGCATCCAAACCTACATTGCCGTCCGCACGGGTTCGCGCAACGACCCGTCTGAGACCACCGGCCTGGCCCACTACCTGGAGCACTTGATGTTTAAGGGAACGACCCATTTCGGCACCTCTGATCTGGCAAAGGAAAAGCCCTATCTCGACGACATCGAGGCACGCTATGAGAAATATCGCACACTTACCGACCCTGCACAGCGCAAGCAGGCCTACCACGAGATCGACTCTGTGTCGCAACTGGCTGCCAAATACAACATTCCCAACGAATACGACAAGATGATGGCAGCCTTCGGTAGCCAGGGCACCAACGCCTACACCTCCAACGACGTGACCTGCTATGTGGAGAATATTCCCAGCAACGAGGTCGAGAATTGGGCACGTGTGGAGGCCGACCGCTTCCAGAATATGGTGATCAGAGGTTTCCATACAGAGCTCGAAGCCGTCTATGAGGAATTCAATATCGGACTGGCCAAGGACTCCCGAAAGGAATGGGCCGCTGTCAACAAGCTCCTATACCCTACCCATCCCTATGGCACACAGACTACCATAGGCACACAACAGCACCTGAAGAATCCCAGTATCACCAATATCAAGAACTACTTCAAGCGCTATTATGTGCCCAACAATGTGGCCATCTGTATGGCCGGCGACTTCAATCCCGACGAGGTGATTGCCATTATCGACAAATATTTCTCCTCGTGGAAGGCTGATCCGAATCTCACTGAGCCTCAGTATGCTCCACTGAAACCCATCACCCAACCGCGCGACACCACCGTCTACGGACAGGAGGCTGAGAACGTGATGATGGCATGGCGGTTCGACCGTGGCAACAGTCTGCAGCAAGACACGCTCACCATCATCAACCAGCTGCTCTGCAACGGCAAGGCCGGACTCTTTGACGTAAACCTCAACCAGCCTCTGAAGGTGCAAGCCTCCGACGATGGGCTTGATGCCATGAACGACTACTCCATGTTCTATCTCTACGGTCTGCCCAAAGAGGGCCAGAGCCTCAAGGAAGTGCGCCAACTCCTGCTCGACGAGGTGAAAAAACTCAGAAACGGCCAGTTTGAGGAAGACTTGCTGCCCGCTATTGTCAACAACTACAAGCGCTATTACTATCAGCAGTTGGACGACAACAGTTTCCGGGCCAACCAGTTTGTCAATGCCTTCATCAACCGCGTTCCCTGGGAACAAGTGGCCGGAGAGATCAACAGAATCTCAAAACTCACAAAGGCCGACATCGTAAAATTCGCAAATCAGCATCTGCTCGACAACAATTTGATCACAGTGTATAAGGCCCAGGGCAACGACACCACTATCCATAAAATCGACAAACCCGCCATCACGCCCATCCCCACCAACAACGACAAGCAGAGCGAATTCCTCAAAGAGATGATCTCCGCAGAGGTGACGCCCATTCAACCACAGTTTGTCGACTTCAATAAAGACCTCGACAAGGCTACTTTCGAGAATGGACAGACAAGCCTGTTGTATAAGAAGAACACGAGCGACGATCTCTTCACACTCGCCATCGCCTTCCCAGTGGGAAAAGAAAATACCCCGCGCCTCGTCGCTGGTGCCGGACTCTTTGATTATGCCTCAACCAAGAAGATGTCGCTGGCCGAAGTGCAAAAGGCTTTCTACACACTGGCTTGCGACTACAGCGTTTCTGTAGGAAGTGACGAGACCACTTATTATCTCTCTGGACTCAACAGCAATATGCCCAAGGCCCTGGCACTCTTCAACGAGTTGCTCCAGTCGGGACATGTGAGCCAGGGCGACTACGACAACTACGTGAATGCCGTGGTCAAAAGCCGCAAGGAAGCAAAGAACATTCAGCAGAATTGCTTCCGCGCAGTCCAAAGCTATGGTTTCTTCGGCCCGCACAACAACTTCAACGACATCATGAGCGAGAAGGAAATGCGCGAAGCCAATCCCGATGAGTTGCTCCGCCTCGTGGGCAATCTTCGTCATCAGCTCAAAGCCACAGTGATGTATTATGGTCCCACGCCCATGGCAGAACTGGAGAAGCTCATCAGCAAGACCATGCCACGCAAGAAGAACATTGGGAAATTCGCTTATGAGGCCCATCCCTACAAGCAGGTGGAGACCAACGAACCCAAGGTGCTGATTGCTCCCTACGATGCCAAGAATATCTACATGATACAATATTACAATGAGAACATCGGCTGGAATCCTGAACACGCGGCCATCATAGAACTTTTCAACAACTACTTCGGTGGTGGCATGAGCGGTATCGTGTTCCAGGAACTGAGGGAGGCGCGCGGACTTGCCTACTCGGCTTTCGCAAGTTACGATGAAGCCTGGCGCAAGACTGCTAAAGAACAATTCTACACCTATATCATCACCCAAAACGACAAGATGATAGACTGCGTGAAGGAGTTCAACACGCTCCTCGACAGCATGCCACAGCGCGAAGCCACATTCGCTAATTCCAAGCAATACGTGATGAAGAATATTGCCTCGCGCAGAGTGCAGAAATTTTCTATCCTCTCCAACTACCACTGGGCGCAGCGCATGGGCCTGGACTACGACATAAACAGCCGTATCTACAAAGAGATTCCAGGCATCACGCTGCAACAGCTGGCGAAGTTCGCCGACGAGCGCATTGCCCGCAAGCCCTACACCTATATCATTCTCGGCAATGAGGCTGATCTCGACATGAAGACGATCAGCAGCTATGGCAAGGTGAAGCGCGTATCGCTCGAAGAGGCCTTCGGCTATTAAAAGGAAACGCTATCGGCCTGTCATCGCCAAGCCCCGGCAGGCCGATGCCCAATCATACAGATAATACTTTAAAACAAAACAGCAATGTCAAAACAAGTTGATTTCAAGTACGCTCCCATGTTCCAATTGGGTAAGGACGACACAGAGTATCGCCTTATCTCAAAGGAGGGCATCAGCGTAGGTGAATTTGAAGGAAAAGAGATTCTTAAGGTTGCTCCCGAAGCCTTAACACTATTGGCTCAGCAGGCTTTTCACGACTGTGAGTTTATGCTGCGCCGCCAACACAACGAACAGGTTGCAGCCATTCTGAAAGATTCTGAAGCTTCAGAGAACGACAAGTACGTGGCTCTGCAGTTCCTCCGCAATGCCGAGACAGCAGCCAAGGGCGTACTGCCTTTCTGCCAGGACACGGGTACGGCCATTATTCATGGTGAAAAAGGCCAGCAGGTGTGGACGGGCTTCGACGACGCAGAAGCTTTGAGCCGTGGTGTGTTCAACACCTACACAAAGGAAAACCTCCGCTATTCACAGAATGCTCCTCTGACCATGTATGATGAGGTGAACACACGTTGCAATCTTCCTGCCCAGATAGATATTGAGGCTACAGAAGGCGCAGAGTATCACTTCATCATGGTCGCCAAAGGTGGCGGCTCGGCCAACAAGACCTACTTCTACCCGATGACCAAGGCCACCATTCAAAACGAGGGCACACTGCTTCCCTTCTTGGTAGAGAAGATGAAGAGTCTCGGCACAGCCGCCTGCCCACCTTATCACATCTGTTTCGTTATCGGTGGTACATCTGCCGAAAAGAACCTGCTCACCGTGAAGTTGGGAAGCATCAAATATTATGACAACCTGCCCACAACGGGCGACGAGACAGGGCGCGCTTTCCGTGATACGGATCTCGAAGCCAAGTTGCTCGACGAAGCCCACAAGATCGGCCTCGGCGCACAGTTTGGCGGCAAGGCTTTTGCCCACGACATCCGCGTTATCCGTCTGCCCCGCCACGGCGCTTCCTGCCCCATTGGCTTGGGCGTGAGCTGCTCTGCCGACCGCAACATCAAGGGCAAAATCAATAAGGACGGTATCTGGTTGGAGAAGATGGACAGCAATCCCTCAGAACTCATCCCCGAGGAATACCGCAAGCCGGGCGAGGGCGCTAAGGGTGTGGAGATCGACCTCGACAAGGGCATCGACCACGTGCGCGCCGAACTCACTAAGTATCCTGTCTCCACGCGTGTGAGCCTCAACGGCACCATCATCGTGGCACGCGACATCGCGCACGCCAAGCTCAAGGCCCGCTTAGACGCTGGTGAAGATCTGCCGCAGTATTTCAAGGATCACCCCATTCTCTATGCTGGACCGGCAAAGACCCCAGAGGGCATGCCTTGCGGCTCTATGGGACCAACCACGGCCAACCGCATGGATCCCTACGTGGATGAGTTCCAGGATCACGGAGGCTCACTGGTCATGATAGCCAAGGGCAACCGCACACAAGTGGTCACAGACGCCTGCAAGAAGCATGGCGGTTTCTATCTCGGCACGATCGGCGGTGTGGCAGCTGTGCTCTCCAAGGAGTGCATCACGAGCATCGAATGTGTGGAGTACCCCGAATTGGGAATGGAAGCCATCTGGAAAATCACCGTTAAGGACTTCCCGGCCTTTATTCTCGTCGACGACAAGGGCCACGACTTCTTCAAGGAACTGAAGCCTTGGAACTGCGCTTCATGCAACAAGTAAACGGCAGATGACCGCATAAATTAAGGGGGGTGTATCATAATTAAGTTTTATGGTGCATCCTCTTTTCTTTCTTTCCCTTGCCTTTTTTGTTGATTTTCGAGCACATTTTCTTTATGTTGAAAGCAATTGCAAAGAAGGCAAAGTCCATCTTGACCTTGTCCATACCGAAATGCCTGAAGCGTTTGTAGTTCATGTCGTACTTCATCTGTCCGAAGACGGCCTCTGGCTCTATGCATCTTTTCCCCCCTATACTTTATTCCTTCTTCCGAAGTAAGTCTTTCCGCGGCCTGCTTTCTGTATTTGGCAAGATGGTAGTTGACCTCGATGATCCTGTTGCCCTTACTCCTGAAGCATCTGCACCGCAGCGGGCATCCGTCGCACCTTTGGGCTCTGTATCTCGCCTTCTCCGCGAC
>ONYL01000040.1:0-473 GCA_900322035.1 uncultured Prevotella sp. | reverse complement strand
GGGCATACGTAGTAATCCTCGTCCGCGTTGTAGTAAAGGGCCTGCTGTGAGAAAGGGTCCGGCTCGTAGTGCATGCGCTGCTCTATGTGGAAGCGGTTGGACTTCACGTAAGCCTCAATCCCGGCCCTGTCCATAAAGTGGTAATTCTCCTCTGAGCCATACCCGGAGTCGGCGACCACCGTTGAGGGAAGCCTGTCATAGCGCTCATGGCATAATTCCTGGAATGGTATCATCGTAAGCGGGTCGCCAGGTGTCTGGAACAGCCCGAAGTCAAGGATAAACTGGTTCTCTATCCCTATTTGCAGGTTGTAGCCCGGTTTTGTCTGTCCGTTCATCATCGCGTCTTCCTTCATTCTCATTCTTCACCCTGTTGCGGAAACGGTTGATGGTGTTGAAGTCCGGCTGTTCGTAGCCTGCCAGCCATATAAAATGTATGTCACGCTTCAGGGCTTTCTCTATCTTGCGGCATGAAT
>ONYL01000024.1 GCA_900322035.1 uncultured Prevotella sp. | reverse complement strand
GGGGGAGCCGTCGAGCTTGCTCGTAAGGCTATCCCCATAACTTCAGTCCCAGAGCTCCATCGGCAGCTAAAGCCCGTTCGTGACTATTTTCCTTATCTTCTGGGCTGAAAGGGTGACACAACACCTTTGGTGAAAGGGTGACACTAAATCTTTTAGAGTGGTTTATAGAGGCACATTACCGAAGTCAGGTAAATTGCATGGTAGCAATCTTGGATCTCTTTACCGTTAACCCACGGAAAATATCCAGTGATCCGAAATAAGTTAAAGTATATTTAAATATTGTGAAAGTATTGATTGCGATATTTTTTTTCGTAAATTTGCACAGAGATTAAATTAAACCTAAATTTATGAAAAGATTAGTATTTATCATTGGAAGGTACACCTTTATTAAAGGTTGTGGCCTTCCATATTGTTCTCTTTGTGTTGAAGATAGTTGTTTGTTGAATAGCAAAATGTTTAAATGATGGGGAAATTAAAGATTTTATCAGGCTTTGTGCTACTTTACGTAGTCTTCTGCACCGTTGCTGTTTTGATTCTGAGGTACATCTTCAATGATTCTGTTTCCTTTGGCACATTGAATCATATCAACATACTTTCCTTATGCGCTTTTTATATCACTATTTATAGACCTTATGCCAAAAACGGACTTTTTGATGTTCCCTTTTCCTTTGATCATAAGGCTGTGAAGAGTCTGGCAAAGAACTTCCTCGACTGGTTGGTTTATTATATAAAAAAGTGGGGAATAGTGGAAGCTGTGTATCTTGCCTATCTGTTCTACCATGCTTATCTGGAGAGTTCCATCGGCTACTCCCTGCATAAGGATCTTTATACCTTTCTTTATGCTGCCCATCTTGGCTTTTGGCTTTGGATGTGGGCGGTACTGTCTATGAGTCCTGCAAGGCTTTTCGGCTATATGCTGATGCGAAGGAAAGTGCAGAGCAAAGGCTATACCCCGCACCGTAAGGATACCGCCGTTCAATGCGGGTGAAATTCTGTTCATTAGGTGACAATTCATTTTATCCCAATACAAACTACGTCTACCTGCAAGCGGGTGACTGGCCTGAGTCAGAGCGAATATAGAAAGACTGCCATGGTCGACTACCCTGCCGTCTGATCAGATCAGTGAACACTTCCATACTCCATGCGGGCGTGGAAACCACCGCGAAATGGAGAGCGTGGCGCGTTGAGATTTGGCCCGCTTGCGAAAAATAAATCTTTGGGAGTTTGTTATTTCGCCAATTTACTGTATCTTTGCACAAAAGAAGACCCTCGGCCTTTGCTGTCGGGCACTCAGTCGCCACCATAGCGACAACGAAGGCCTATATAATGAACGGTTTTACATCATGAGAAAAGTAATTGGAATTGGCGAGACCGTGCTCGACATCATCTTCAAGAACGGACAGCCCATCTGCGCTGTCCCGGGCGGTTCCGCTTTCAATGCCGCAATATCTTTGGGACGCTGCGGTATAGAGACCAGATTCATCAGTGAGGCCGGCAACGACCGCGTTGGCAACGAAATCATCAGCTTTCTGCGCGCCAACGGTGTCAACGCCGACGATGTCAACGTGTTTCCCGACAGCAAGTCGCCCATATCGCTTGCCTTCCTCGACGATGACAACAACGCCGACTACATCTTCTATAAGGACCATCCCCACGACCGGCTGGAATTCAGCTATCCAGAAATCCATCCCGACGACGTGGTGATCTTCGGCTCATTCTTCTCGGTCAATCCCGTGGTGCGCCCGCAGGTGGCCGGGTTTCTGGAATATGCGCGCGAACGTGGAGCCATTCTCTACTACGATGTCAACTTCCGCAAATCCCACAGCGACGAAATCATGAAAATCACACCCAACCTGCTCGACAACTTAGGCTACAGCGACTTCGTGCGCGGCAGCCGCGAGGACTTTGAGGTGCTCTACAAGAAAGATTCGGCCGACAAGGTATACAATGCAGAGGTCAGCTTCTATTGCCGCAAGTTTATCTATACGCAGGGACAAGACCCCGTAGAAGTGCGATCCGACAATGGCCTTTCCAAGAGCTATCCGGTAGAGAAGACCAACACCGTGAGCACCATCGGCGCAGGCGACAACTTTAATGCGGGATTCGTCTACGGACTGCTGAAGCACAACATCACCCGACGCGACATCGAGAGGGGACTTACCGAGAGCCAATGGGACAATCTCATCGCCACGGCACAGCTTTTCTCCAACGAATGCTGCAAAACCGAGAGCAACTATGTCTCGAAAGAATTTGGAGAGAAAATGAAACATCAATAACGAGCAATTATGATAGAAATAACAGACAAGGTGTATTACGTGGGTGTCAACGACCGCGTGAAAGCGCTCTTCGAGGGACTATGGCCGCTGCCTTATGGCGTGAGCTACAATTCCTACCTCATCGACGACGAGAAAGTTTGTCTCATCGACACGGTGGAGGTAGGCTTCTTCATGCAGTTCCTCGAACGGCTGCGCGAGGTGTTGGGCGACCGCCCCATCGACTATGTTGTCATCAACCACATGGAGCCCGACCACAGTGGCTCGCTCTCGCTGCTTCGCAAGTATTATCCCAATGTGAAGGTCGTGGGCAACAAGAAGACTTTCGACATGCTTCACGGTTTCTACCACATCGACGACAACAGGCTTGAGGTATGTAATGGCACTACGCTCTCGCTGGGCCATCACAACTTGCAGTTCTTCCTCACGCCGATGGTGCACTGGCCCGAGACCATGATGACCTACGACGCCACCGACCACGTGATCTTCAGCGGCGATGCCTTCGGATGCTTTGGTGCCCTCAATGGCGGAATCATCGACAGCGAAATCGACACCGAATGGTGCTGGCTGGAAATGACGCGCTACTACAGCAACATTGTGGGCAAATACGGTGTGCCCGTTCAAAACGCTCTCAAAAAGTTAGGTTGCCTGCAACTGGACTATATCTGCTCTACCCACGGCCCTGTATGGCACAAGGAGATCCCCCGTGTAGTGGACATGTACAACCGCATGTCGCTCTATGAGACCGACCCGGGCCTCGTCATCTGCTACGGCACCATGTATGGCAACACAGAGCGCATGGCTGAATATATTGCCCGTGCCGCATCGCAGGCAGGAGTGAAGAATATCGTGATGTACAACGTCTCCACACAGCACCATTCCTTCATTCTTCGCGACATCTTCCGCTTCCGCGGACTCATCGTAGGCGCCCCCACTTACAATGCCGGTCTCTATCACGAAATGGACGTGTTGCTGCAAGAAGTGGCCAACCGCGACATCAAGAATCATCTCATCGGATGGTTTGGCTCATACAGCTGGGCTGGCAAGGCCGTGAAGAAGATTGGAGAATGGAACGAACAGGCCATCCACTTCGAGCCAGTGGGGCAGCCCGTCGAGATGAAACAGGGACTCAATAGTGAAGTCGTGGCCCGTTGTGAGGCCTTGGGCAAGGCTATGGCAGAAAGGCTGCTGCAATGAAGATAGGCGTTTTCTGTTCGGCCAACAACAATATCGGCGAGGACTATTTCGCTGCGGCCCGCCAGTTGGGCCAGTGGATGGTCGAGCGGGGCCACACGCTCGTCTTCGGAGGCACCAACAGCGGTCTCATGGAGTGCATCGGGCAGACCGTGCACCAAGGCGGCGGCATAGCCATTGGCGTGATTCCCGACATTGTGGAACGGGGCTCAAGAAGGAGCGACTGCGTCGACGTAGACATTCCCTGCGACTCGCTCTCACAGCGCAAAGATCTCATGCTGGCCCAGAGCGACGTCATGGTGGCCCTCCCCGGCGGAGTAGGCACGCTCGACGAGATATTCTCCGTAGCTTCCTCGCGCAGTATTGGCTACCACAAGAAGCAAGTGATCATCTACAACGTCAACGGCTTTTGGGATCCCCTCGTGAAACTGCTCGACTATTTGCAGGCCAAAGGCATGATACGTGGCGACTATCACACGCTGATGCCTGTGGCCAACACTTTTGAGCAGCTCACGGAACTCATCGGAGAATAATCTCCCGCTCCAAAATCCATACGGAGAACCACATACGGCAAGAAGGGCGGTATTCACACAAGAATGCCGCCCTTCTTGCCGTTTACATATATTGGCTTGCCAACGATCAGAATAACCGACAACGATCTTTATTTCGCGGCTCTGAGCACAAACTTCTCTACGACATGCGCCACGCCGTCTTCCTCATTCGACCATGTGACATAGTCGGCGGCATCCTGCACCTCCTTTGCAGCATTAGCCATGGCAACGCCCAGTCCTGCAAAGCGAATCATCGAGAGATCATTGTATCCGTCACCACAGGCGATGACCTCTTCACGGGTGAGATGAAGACGGTCGAGCAATCTCTGAAGCGACAGACTCTTGTCTACACCCGGCGGCACACATTCCAAAAAGAAGCCGGCAGAACGGTAAACATCCACTTTTCCTTTCAGTAGGACGCTGAGTTGTAATTCCAACTGATGGAGGGGATTGGGATCACCGACAATCAGACATTTGTTCAACGGTGGGACAACCTCCTTGGGAAAGTCGTCGAGTTGCCGCACTTTCATCTTATTGATGAAGGCCTCCGTGAGCACATACTTGTTTTCGCGCTTTGTAGTCACGATTTCTGGTCCTTGATAAGTGAGGATTTCCATGCCGCTTTCCTTTGCCTCCCGATAGAGCAAAGGTATCGCACGATCGTCAAGTTGCTGGTTGAAGATCACCTCTCCACTGCCGCAGTCGATGATTTTTCCACCGTTGAAGGCCATGATATAGCCTCCATAATGTTTCAGGTCAAGTTCTTCGGCGAGTGCCGTAATGCCGTAGACAGGCCTTCCGGAAGCCAGCACCACCTTTACTCCCAACCGCATAGCCTCCGTAAGGGCCGACCGGGTGCGGGGTGTTATTTCTTTCTTATCGTTAGTGAGTGTGCCGTCAAGGTCGAGCACGATGACTTTATATTGTTGCTGTTGCATCAAATAAAAGGGGTTTAGTATTATAATATACTGACGAGATAATGTCCGCCGATGAGGGCGGCGAAACCGAGGAGCAGGCTTGCACAGAAATATCCGCCGAAAAGGGCATAGTCACCTCCGCGCAGCATCGTGGCATTCTCGTTCATGAAAGTGGAGAATGTGGTGAAGCCTCCGCAGAATCCGGTGACGAGGATGAGCCGTAAGGAGGGCGAGAGCCAACGGCTGTCGGCACTCCAGGCAGAGAAAAGCCCGATCAGGAAACAACCCACAATGTTCACCGTGAGGGTTCCCAATGGTGTAGTTGTCCCAAAAATCATTTTCATCATTTGCGACACGGCGTAACGGGAACTGCCACCAAGGAAGCTTCCCATACCTACAATAAAAAATTCTCTCATGCGATTATTGTTATTCCGAATACTTTCGCAGGCGCAAAGTTACTCATTTCTTATCAAACGACCAAGCAAAAGGGGGAAGAAGCCCATGCAGATGATCGGCGAAAGGCCCAAAAACAGCCCTTTGTCAGCTACGACAAGCAAAGATGATGACAAGAATTGACTTGGGTCAAGCCTCCGACTGACAAGATTTGATTCAAGTCAAAAGTAGCACAGAAAAATCAAAATTCTACTGACAATCTCTTGATTATTCACTGAAATGGCCTTAACTTTGCACCCAGAAAGATGAAACAAGGATAATGATATAAGGCGATAAGCCGAAAGGTATTCTAAGGTAATTAGATTCAGGATAACAAGAGCGAGCCTGTGAAGGTAAGCAGAAAGAGTTAGTTAAAAACATGTAACACTAAAAAGAAAGGAAAAAATTATGAAACAGTTTTTTATGAATTTGAAGCAGAAAGCACAGAAAATTTGGGAGAATTATTGGAAAGACGTAGTAGAACCCTACGGAGAGGCCCTGATGCATGGTGGGTCTTGTGGATTTGTCTAAGTCTTACCGGTAAATAGAGAGCGAAGGCCGACAAGAGGTGTGAAAACCTGTTGTCGGCCTTTTGCTTTTCTCTAAAGCGGGAAGTTTCAGACCGGCCCTCCTTGGACCGAAGATGCCTTCCGAGAGAAAAATAAATCCTATTGTCGGGTACAATGAAAAAAACTTTGTAACTTTGCAATCAGAATGAAAATAGGTAATATAGACTTCGGCGAGAAGCCCCTTTTCCTCGCTCCCATGGAGGACGTGACCGACATTGGCTTCCGAATGCTCTGCAAGCGCTACGGCGCCGCAATGGTCTACACGGAATTCGTGTCGGCCGATGCCATCGTACGCAGCATCAAATCCACACTCAGCAAGATGACCCTCAACGACGAGGAGCGCCCGGTAGGAATACAAATCTACGGTAAGGACGTGGATTCCATGGTCGAGGCAGCGAAAATCGTGGAGCAGTGGCATCCCGACGTCATCGACATCAACTTTGGTTGCCCGGTGAAAAAAGTCGCCGGAAAAGGTGCCGGCGCAGGCCTGCTGAAAAATATTCCGCTGATGCTCGACATCGCCCGCAATGTGGTCAAGGCTGTCAACGTGCCCGTTACGGCCAAGACTCGCCTGGGATGGGACAAAGAGCACTACGTGATTACCGACTTGGCTGAGCAGTTGCAGGACTGTGGCATACAAGCGCTGACCATACACGGCCGCACACGATCGCAGATGTATACCGGAGAGGCAGACTGGACACTCATCGGAGAGGTGAAAAGGAATCCGCGCATACACATCCCCATCATTGGCAACGGCGACATCGCCACGCCCGAAGGGGCTGTGGAAGCCTTCGAAAAGTATGGCGTAGACGCCGTGATGATCGGCAGGGCCACCTTCGGATGCCCCTGGTTGTTCAAGGAGATACTCGACTACATGCATCCCGACAAGGCGGGCAAACCTCTCAGCTTGAACGATAAAATCGACATTTTGGAAGAACAGCTCCGCATCAACGTGGAGCGGATCGACGAATACCGCGGCATATTGCATACACGGCGGCACCTTGCGGCAAGTCCCATATTCAAGGGAATACCCAACTTCCGCCAGACACGCATCGCCATGCTTCGCGCCAACACCGTCGAGGAGCTCACAGCCATCCTGGAAGAATGCAGAAGAACGCTCTCGACAGGTCAAGAACAAGGTAACTACTAAAGCCCATGGCAGAAGATTTCGACATAAGAAACGAGCAGCAAGGCTCGGCAGAGAAGGAGTTTGAAAACGCCCTACGGCCTCTCAGATTCAGCGATTTCAACGGACAAAAAAAGGTGGTTGACAACCTGGAAGTGTTTGTTGAAGCTGCCAAATACCGTCACGAGCCGCTCGACCACACCCTACTCTACGGACCGCCGGGATTGGGAAAGACAACGCTGAGCAACATCATCGCCAACGAACTCGGAGTGAACATCAAGATCACCAGCGGGCCCGTACTTGACAAACCGGGCGATCTGGCCGGCATCCTCACCTCTTTGGAACCGAACGACGTGCTTTTTATCGACGAGATCCACCGGCTGTCGTCCGTAGTGGAGGAATATCTCTATTCGGCCATGGAAGACTACCGCATCGACATCATGATCGACAAGGGTCCGTCGGCCCGCAGCATACAGATAGACCTGAATCCCTTCACGCTCATCGGTGCCACTACCCGGTCGGGTATGTTGACCGCGCCGCTTCGGGCCCGTTTTGGCATCAACATGCATCTCGAATACTACGCCCCCGAGACGCTTCAGAAGATCATCCGGCGCTCGGCCAAGCTGCTGAAGGTACCCATCAGCGACGACGCCGCGGCCGAGATAGCCCGCCGCAGCCGTGGCACGCCCCGTATTGCCAACGGACTCTTGCGCCGTGTGCGCGACTTTGCCCAGGTGAAAGGCGATGGAAGCATCAACCACGCCTTGGCGAAAATGGCCCTGCAGGCCCTCAACATCGACGAATACGGTCTCGATGAAATCGACAATAAGATCCTCCTGACGATTATCGACAAGTTTCGCGGCGGCCCCGTTGGCCTGAGCACCATAGCCACAGCCATCGGCGAAGACGCGGGGACGGTAGAGGATGTCTACGAGCCATTCCTCATCATGGAAGGCTTCATCAAGCGCACACCGCGTGGCCGCATGGTGACCAAACTCGCCTACGACCATTTAGGTCGCAACCCCTATAGTGGCAACATCATGGAACCAACATTCTTTTAAATCTGGAAAAATATGAAAACAGGCCTTTTCACCGGCACTTTTGACCCCTTCACCATTGGTCATCAAAACATCGTAGACCGTGCGCTGCCACTCTTCGACAGGCTGATCATAGCCGTGGCCGAGAGCGAACTGAAACATACCAGCCGCACGATCGACGAGCGGGTGACGGCTATCCGCCAACTCTATGCCGGCGAAAAACGGGTGGACGTGATGGCATACAGCGACCTGACCATAGACCTCACCAAGCGGGAGGGCGTGGCCTTCATTGTCAGAGGCGTAAGATCGGTTAAAGACTACGAATATGAGATCATGCAGGCCGACTTCAACCGGCACTTTGGCCAAGTAGAGACGATCTTTCTGCCGGCTGATCCCAAACTGGCTCTGATCAGCAGCTCGTTAGTCAGAGAGTTGGAACACTTCGGAAAGGATGTCACAGCCTTTCTCCCAAAACCTAAAAAAAACGATGAAAAGGATGTTTTTAGCAAAGAGAACAAATAAAACATACATTATATTATATGATTAGTTATCAGTCAGACGGTGTCCCTATGCCCGACATTAAGCACCGGGAGACAACAGCTTGGATCCGCAAGGTGGCAACCCTGCATGACCGCCGGGTGGGGTCTATAGGTTATATGTTTGTCAACGATGAGAAAATATTGGAGGTAAACCGCCAATATCTTGGTCATGACTACTACACCGACATTATCACCTTCGACTACGACGAGGGCGACGTCATCAACGGCGACATTGTGATCTCACTCGACACAGTGCGCAGCAATGCGGAACAATTTGGCAAATCCTACGACGACGAGCTTCACCGTGTCATCATCCATGGCATTCTACACCTTTGCGGCATCAACGACAAAGGCCCAGGAGAGCGAGAAATTATGGAGAAAAACGAAGACGAGGCACTGGCCTTGCTTTAAACGGCAATAGAAAACCGGAATCCTATTTTAGAAGTAATCTCCTGCGAAGATGAGATTCCGCTATAGATATACTGACGGTTTATATAAGAAGATGCTGAATTCCGAGTTTTTGGAGGTCAGCATTTTTTGTATCTGCCGGTTTCTTCACGATGAAACCGGCAGAAATCAACGCCACGAAAAACAATTTTCAGCAAACGCCATGCCATTGCGTGGCATTCGCCACGCAAGATGAGCTGCCCACCGGCGCCACGCGCCAAGAAGTTCTATCATAGCAAAACAAAAAGGAAAACAGCGACTACTATTGGGAAAAAACATTTTTTTTATTATATTTGTGGCTGGTTTCTAACAAAATCATCATAAACGAGTAAGAAATGGGTGACAAAAATATAAGCAGTCGTCGGGCATACTCATTTTTAATGAGACTGATGCTTGCAGTCCTTCTCTTATCAGCCTTTGCCTATGTTCAAGCCAAAGAAAAGGTTTCTCCCGAAACTCGGGCAAAGATCGACAAGATTTACTCCTACAACTTCACCGACCTGCAAAAATCGCTCTCCCTTCTCCGCCAATTAGAGTCGGCAGGGCAAATAGAGCCGTATAGCTCCAACGAAATCAGGGGCGACCTCTACTACAACCGCGGCAATTTCTTCGAGAGCCTCAAGTATTATAAGCGCGGACTCTACGACGAACGGGCAAGCGGCGACATCGCCTTTCAGCAGAAAGTGATCGGTAAACTGCTCATGTGCTTCGACAACAACCACAATCTCGCCGAGATGAACCGTTATGCGATGATGCTCAAGAAGCTGACAGCCGACAGCAACACCCCCTACATGCAGTCGGTAGTGGTCTTTAATGAGGGAAAAATCGCCCATTCAGGCGGTTTCACCGACAAGAGCTATCAGATGCTCAGGCAAGCCATCAACCTGGCCAAGAAGGGCACGACCCCAAAGAAATATGAAGACATCTACTACTATTACATCACCCTCATCAAGATGATGCAGGAGGATCACCGAGACGGACTGGCCACCATCGGCGAGCTGGAGCAGTTCGTCAAATCCTCACAATCCGCGAAGGGCAGCCCCTTCTCTGCTTCCGACCCACGGTGGCAGGCCGACATCGATATTCACAAGACCATTTTTCTGCTGCGCGCTGGACGAGAACAAGAGGCTGAAGCCTGCTACGGCAACTTTCTCAAGACCAAGGATCCTTTCAGTTACGACTATCTTCATGCCGTGGAGTATCTGACCGAGGCCTGCCGATGGGACGACATCATCAGCCTTTGGGACCGCATTCGTCCCAACATCATCGATCTGGGGCAGGAACCTTATTTTGATCTCTGCCAACTCTACCGCCAAGTGGCCGACGCCTACGACAAGACGGGGCGCCGCGACGAGGCCATCGCCACCTTCAGGCAGCTCGACTCGCTGCAGAATGCCTTCCGCCACAACGAGGAACAAAGTGCCATCACCGAGATCACCAACAACTACGAGAACAAGGCCCAGGCCATTGAGCAGGAGCGCACATTGGCCAAGATGCGCCAAAAAGAGATGATAGTCATCGTGATCGTCATCCTGGCCGCGGGAACCTTGTTGGTGCTGCGCGAGAAGCGCAACGCCGCCCTCATACTGAAGAAAAACCAGCGCATGGCCAAATACATCGAACAACTCCAGAAGAAAGAGCCCATCCAAGGCTTCATGGCTGAGGAAAAGCAGCCAAACAACGATGAAATGGGAGAAAACGACACCGACACCATTCTCTACCGCCGACTCTACGACCGACTGGTTAGGCAGCAGCTCTTTCTTGACCCAAACCTCTCGCGTGACAAGCTGCTTGAGGAACTCAACATCCCTAAAAACAAGTTTGCACAACTCTTCAAAAAATTCGCGCAGACCAGTTATGCCCACTTCGTCAACGACCTGCGGCTCGAACATGCCTGCTCGCTGCTGCGCCAGCATTCCAACCACACCATCGAGGCCGTGGCCCATGACTGCGGATTCTCTTCGACGAGCACCCTTTACACTTTGTTCTATCAGAAATACGGTATGACCCCGAATGAATACCGCAAAGCCGTACAAACTGACAGGTGATGACAGATTTAAACAGACAACGTGACGAATTCAAACAAGAAAAATGGCATAAAACTTGGGGTGAGGGCCCCATTCCGCTATTTTTGCAAATAGAATCCTTTTATCAAACTAACCCTCAGACAATATGAGAAAAAAGAGTTTACCTTTACTGACATTGGCTTTGCTGAGCATGAGTACGACATCATGGGCTCAAAGCCCTGGCCCACAGAAAGCCAGCGCGGCAATTCCTTATCATGAGAGTTTTGACGCTCAGAAAAACTTCAACACCTTCATGGTGATCGACAGCAACAACGACGGCGCTACCTGGGTGTGGCGCAACGACGACAATCCCTACGCCCGTTGCAACTCGGGCGACAACGGGAAAGACGACTGGCTGCTCACTCCGCTTCTCCATCTTGAGGGCAACCGCAGCTACGTGCTCTCCTTTAAATATTACAATGGCTATTATCCCGAGCAGATGAGCGTGGCCTTCGGACTGGGCGACGATCCTTCGGCCTATCAGACTATTGTGGCCGACATGGCAGTCAACGTGGACGAATTCACCTCCTATACCACGGAGTTCACTCCTACCACAACCGGCGACTACCGCATCGGTTTCCATGCCACGACCCAAGACAACAATTTCTATCTTGGAATTGACGACATCGACGTGACAGCCGGCGCACAGACCGCAGCCCCCGACTCCGTGACGAACCTAAAGCTGACGCGAGCCCCCAAGGGAGCCAGAGACGTGAGTCTCAGCTTCGTCGCTCCCACCAACGACGCCACCGGCAACGCCCTCAGCGCGCTGACCAAGATCGAGGTGACGCGCAACGACACGCTCGTGCAATCCTTCAGTGAGCCACAGCCCGGACAGGCACTGCAATGCCGGCTGAAGGGCGGTATGCCGGGAATAAATAAATTCTCGGTAACAGCCTTTTCTTCCACGGGTGAGGGGCGGAAAGCCACACGCAATGTGTACTTCGGCATCGACGTGCCTCAGCCACCTACATCATTCAAGCTCACCGACAACGGCAAGACCTATACGGCCACATGGGAAGCCGTGGACACCATTGGAGCCAACGGCGGCTACGTGGATCCCGACAAGGTGACCTATACCCTCTACGACTTTGCCGAAGATGAAATCAACAGCGGCATAGAGGACACCGAATATGTCGACGACGACGCCCATCCGGAGAACGTCACCGGTGTGATGCAGTATTATTTGGCAGCCAAGAGCACAGCCGGACTGAGCGCAAAGGCCGCCTCCAACTACGTCTGCACCGGCAAGCCCGCACGGTTGCCCTTCGCAGAATCGTTTGTCAAGGGCAGCACGGCCGACGGCAATCTCTGGTGGTGGCAGTTTGACACACAGAAGAACTGGCGTGCCACAAGCGATCTCAGCTACGACAACGACGGCGGATGCCTGCGCTTTGCCGGTGAGAGCAAAGGCGACGAGGGCTGGCTCTCGTCGGGCAAAATCAGTCTGAAGAACGAGAAAGACCCCTATTTGTCGCTGGCCTATTATGCCTATCCCGGTGCCGACAACCGCATAGAGTTGATCATCTCCAAGATGCAAAACGAGGATGCCGTGGTTCAGACCATCGACTTCTCCACGCTGCAGGGCGAGGAAGGATGGCGCAAGGTGCTGGTTCCCGTGACGGGAATGGACAAGGACGATTTTGTGGTACTGCGCCTCCATGCCATCATCAACGACATCAACAAGCCTGCCATCGTAGACAACATCCAGCTCAAGAGCCTCAAGCAAAACGACCTCTCGGTCGGCTTCGACAACACTCCCGACGCACTGGTCGTGGGCAAGGAGAGCTCGTTTGGCGTGAAAGTGAGCAACGAGGGCAGCGAGACATCCGGCGAATACACCGTGAATCTCTATTGCAACGGTAAGCTTGCGGCCACGCAGAATGGCGGGAATCTGCTTCCGCAACAAGACGCCGTGACCCAGCTCAGCTTTGTCCCCGACGTATTCACTCCCGAACAGTCGGCCGTTTATGCCGAAGTGGTCTACGATGCAGACGAGGTGCCGGGCAACAACACCACCCGCAAGGACACGCTGCTCACCGCCCACTACGACTATCTGCCCAATACCCAGTTGACAGGAACCGTCGACGGCACCAAGGTTGTGCTCTCATGGAATCCTGTGGTTCAGCCCACAGAGGTGACCGAAGACTTCGAGAACTATCCCGACTGGCGCATCAGCTACCTCGGCCCGTGGACTCTCGTCGACGGCGACCAAGCCTACACCTATGGCATCAACGGCGTGAGCTTCCCCCACTGGGGCGATGCCATGGCCTACATGGTGTTCAATCCCACGGCCGCAGGCCTCGACCTCACGCAAGATCCGGAGATAGCCCCGCACAGCGGCGACAAGTTCCTCTGCTGCATGGCTGCCGATCCTGAGTTTGTGGCGAGCGGCCACAACGACGACTGGCTCATCTCACCCGCCCTCAACGGCAAGAGTCAGACGGCCACCCTTTGGGCCAAGTCTCTCTTTGCCGGAGACAACAACGGCTTGCTGGAACATTTCGAAGTATTGGGCTCCACTACAGGCCAGGCCACTTCCGACTTCACCCAGAAGCTGCTCGATGCCGACAAGGTGCCCGACAGCTGGACGCAATATTCGGTCAGTATTCCTGAAGGTGTCCGCTATTTTGCCATCCACACCATTTCGGCCGACAAGTTCATGCTGATGCTCGACGACATCTATTATCAGCCCGACACCATCAAGGTGGCCGGCTACCGGATCTATCGCGACAGCACGCTCTTGGCTACCGTGGCACCCACGCAATTCAGCTACACCGACAACGAGGCTGACGGTGAGAGCCACAACTACCAGATCACCACAGTCTACGAATCTGGCGAGTCGAATGCCTCCCATCCTTATACCGTGTCGACGGGCCTCAATGGCATCCTTGCCCAGGCTCCGCTGGTCGGCAGTGGCAAGGGATTCGTGGTGGTGGACAACGCAGCCGGACAGCACGTTGAGCTGTATGCCCTTGGTGGAACACGTGTCTACGCAGGCATCGGCAACAGCCGCATCCATGTTCCCGCAGGCATCTATATCATAAAGGTAGGCAACCGTTCAAGCAAAATCATCGTTAAATAATCCGACACGACAATGAGAACCCATTCTATATTACGATTCTTGCAGACGGCCTTATTGGTAGGTCTGCCTCTGTTGGCCGCAGCCGTTCCCGCCAAACGTGGATTATGGCGCACGAAGACGCTTGCCGACGGCACCCAGGTGAAAGTACAGCTCATCGGCGATGAGCGTTTCCACTACTTTGCCGATGCGGAAGGTCAGCGCTATCTACCCCTCGATAATCAGCGCTTGAAGCAGGTCTCCGCATCCGAATTGAGCACGACGGGCGTGCGCCGCATGGCAGCCCGCTCCGCGGTCCGCCGCAGTCCGCGGCGCATCGGCGATGTGGACAAGAGTGTTTTCCAGGGTACACAGCGTGGACTCATCATCCTCGTGCAATATACCGACACCACCTTCAAGTCCGCCCACAATCAGGCACTCTACGACGACATTGCCAACGCCAAAGATTATCGTGAAGGCAAGTTTATGGGCAGCGTGCAGGACTATTTCTACGCGCAGAGCTATGGCAAGTTTACGCTCCAGTTTGATGTCGTCGGACCTGTGACGCTTGGGCATCCCCAGGCCTACTATGGCGGCAACGATGCCAACGGCAACGACCTTCGTCCCGGCACAATGGTGGCCGAGGCCTGTATGGCTATAGACGACCAGGTGGACTTCAGTCAGTACGACTGGAATGGCGACGGCAAGGTAGACCAGGTCTACGTGATCTATGCAGGTATGGGCGAGGCCGACGGCGTGAATGCCGAGAGCACCGTGTGGCCGCAGTCATGGCAGTTATCTGAGTCGGACTACGGGAAGACACTCAGCCTCGACGGCGTCACCATCGACCAGTTTGCATGCAGCAATGAAGTGGATGGATTTGGCGATCTGGAAGGCATCGGCACCATCTGCCATGAGTTTTCCCATTGCATGGGTTTCCCCGACATGTACGACATCCTCTACCAAGGCAACTTCGGTATGGGCGACTGGGACCTGATGGATTCGGGCAACTACAATGGCGGCTCGTTCCTCCCAGCCGGATATTCGGCCTATGAGCGAATGCTTTGCGGTTGGAATGATCCCGTGGAGCTCTTGGGCGACACCGTGGTGACGGACATCCAGCCCAGCATTTCCGGTGGACAGACGTTCATCATCTACAACAAAGGGCACCGCGATGAATACTATCTCATAGAGAACCGGCAACGGCAAGGATGGGATGCCGGCCTTCCGGGCAGCGGTATGCTCGTCACTCACGTGGACTACGACTCAACACTGTGGGCACTGAACCTCGTCAACGCCACGGGAGACTTTACGCAATATGGACTGAAGGGAATAAAAAACGATCATCAGCGTCTCACCCTGGTACATGCCGACGACGATGACGACTCGCAATATTTCAATCCCAACACCATGTTGAAATGGAAGACCACCGAGGACACAGACCCCTATCCCTATTTGGCCAATGACAGTCTGACCAACTACTCCACTCCAGCGGCCATCACCTACAACCGCAACCTCAACAACCGCCGTATGCTGAATGTGGCCATCAACAGCATCTATGTGGACGACAACGGTGTGGGCTCATTCTCCTTTGTCGATTTCTCCAATCAGACCGATACGACTCAGCACAAACCCGGCACGCTGTTCTACGAGAGTTTCAACGGCTGTGAGGGCAGTGGCGGCAACGACGGTCTGTTCAGCGGCGGGCAGGCTGGCACGGCAGCCTTCGTGGCCGACAACGACGGTTGGGACGGCGATGCCATCTCGGGTGCCGACCAATGTGTGAAAACAGGAACCAGCAAGAAGTCGGGCGACGTGACGACTCCCGATATCCAGATAAACGGCACCGCCACTCTCACGTTCTTAGCTGCGCCATTCGGCAAGGACGGCACGACACTCACGCTGAGACCGAGCGGAGGCTTCACCGTCACGCCATCAAGCTTTGAGCTGGCTAAGGACAAATGGACTGAATGCACGGCCACAATCACAGGCGAAGGCCTGCTGGCTTTGACGTTCTCGCCGGTGAAGCGCATGTTCCTCGACGAGGTGCTGCTGATGGATGCCACCTACAACAGCATTGGTGAGATGAAAACTGCCATGCATGTCGACAACGCGGTCTATAATCTCCAAGGCGTAAGAATGAACGCCGACAGCCTGCCACGTGGCATATACATAAAGAATGGCAAGAAAATCGTGATCAGATAACTCATCTTGCGGGAGGAGATCCTGCAAGAGTTGAGTAACCATACACAGCCGCTTTGTCTTCATCCCCCGACGGGATAAGACAAGGCGGCTTTTGTATGGATCATCACTCCATATCCATTTTTGTTTTTTCTTTACCCAACCTCAAGTGGCTATAATCAATTTATTTTCATAGCGGATAAAGTGCAAACGAATGCAACAGTTTACGCAAAATATTTGTAATTTTGCAGTCATGAGGAGAAAGGGAATACAAATTGTATCAATTATTTTTATGATCACATTAATGCTATTGTGGTCAAAAACAGGATATGCCGGAAGCCAGCCGCACACTTTCAGTGTGTGGAAAACCTTTGACTCAGAAAAGCTATTGAACACATCCCGTCACTATGCCAACACACCAAGCATGAGCGACAGTGCATTGCTTTGCGCATCAATGCTAACGGAAAGATACAGTAAGCAGTTGTCTGAGGATGAAAAGAAAATCATCGTGAGAGGCTATACTGTAAAAGCTTACGTATACCTATTTCGATACTACGATCTTTCCAGAGCTTATGAGAGCTTATTACGCGCAAGTGCCATATGCCAGGAAATACACTATGAGTTGTCTACACTCTACATGGACTATGGTCATCTATTCAGTAGCATAGGTGAGCAGGGCGGTGGAAATGACGCATTAAGAAAGGCACTGTACTACATCAAAAAGGCATTTCATACAGCTCTTGCCGAAAAGAACTACAACACCCTCAACACTGCCTTCGGCAATGCCATATCCATAGCTTGGGAGTTAAATCAGCCGCACTCATTAGACAAGGAATGGAATATATTCAGGAAATTAAAAAACAATGACAAACCAGAGTTCACAAAATTCAACTTATTATACTATGAAGCCTACCAACAAATACAAAAAGGTAATCTGACAGCCGCTATTGCTTTGTTTGACAAGCAATCCAAGATGATGCCCGACGATGACTCGCACGTACGCTATACGGCAGTAGGTCTTTTCAACATGGCCAAGATTCAACAACAAATGAAAGAATACGACGCGGCATTAATCAACCTACACAAGGCAGAAGCGTTAGCCACACGCTACGGCATGAAAGACGTAAGTATTCAAATATACTACGAAATATGGCAGGTGATGCGGCTAATGGGCGACGGTCAGGCTGCAGAGAAATATCATAGCAAATATCTGAGTGCCAAGGAAGAGATGCTGAATTACCAACAAGTGGCAGGATTAAAAGAACTATCGTTCATGGACAATCTACGCAAGCAGAACGACAGGATTGCTGAAGAACGCACAGAGAAAATGACGATACAAATAGCAGCATCCATTTTACTGTTGATCGTTGTGCTCGTTTCGGGCTTCGCAATAATACTCGCACGCAAGAACAGACAATTAAGCGACTCTAACGAAGCGCTCTACAACAAGGTGCAAGAAATGATTTCCACCGTTGACGTAATGCCTGTGGAAGACAAGAATATAAAATACAAGGACTCCAGACTGAATGAGGCAGAGAAAACGGCTATTTACATGAAGGCATGCGAGGTGATGGACAATAGCAATGAGATATTGGAAATGGACTTCTCCATACGACGCTTGGCAGAGCTCGCAGGAACCAACTATCGAAACATGTCGCAGGTGATTAACGAGAAGGCTCACTGCAATTTCAATAGCTTTCTGAACAAATATAGAATCCGTCAGGCTTGCAAGATGATGAACGATGCACAAAAATACGGCAACTACACGATAGAGGGCTACTCGACAAGTGTTGGATTCAAGAGCCGCAACACCTTCGTCACATCTTTCAAACGTATAACCGGACTAACGCCATCAGAATATTTGCGAATCAACCGGAGCAAAAACAGTGACAGAAAACAATAAACAAGGTGAAAACAGCACTGGTTAGATGTATAAGAACCCGTAAAAACAGTATTTGAGACAATATTAGACTTGCTTAAATATTTAAACTATACAAAGGTTTTTATAACAACCTGTGCACAAATTCATGATTTAGGACATGTAAATATAACATTTTCACTTCTATTCGAATTCTTTTCCGTACATTTGCATAGTAAAAAACATCAAATTAATCTTGCTTATGGAAAAGAGATTACTACTTTTAACCCTGGCATTTACTTTTCTTGCGATAGGCTCATGGGGACAAACCCATATCCCCGCCAATGAAGCGGAAGCAAAGCAGATGGCAGCAGACGTGGACCCACTTAATCTAAACAAGTGCGCACCTTCAGAAGCTTTGAAGATGCTGATTCCAAAGACACGCGCAGCCCACAGCATGAAACAGCCTATAATGAAAAAAGGGCTGAAACGCACAGGGGAAGCCGTTGACACTGTAGAGTACTTTGCTGTAGCCCGGACATTTCATCACAGCTATGCGTTTGATCCCAGCAATGGCGATGTGAAGACATATAAGATTGGTGTGGCAATAGACGGCACAAAGGTCACTCTCAAAAACTTGTTCAACTTATACGACTCAACGGCCTACTCACCAACGATAGAATATCCCGTGTCAGGAACGTATGATGCTACTGCACATACCATCACCATTCCTACATCGACCGTATTCAGCGAAGCCACAATAGTTGCCGGTTTCTACCAAGGTTCTTATCCTGGCGTACTGACTTCGGGAACGGTCGACTGGGAGACCGGTAAGATGTCGCCCACCGACAATCTCGTATTTCACGTAGATGGTGATTTCAAACGTATTTATACAGATCAAGATTTCGCTGTATCCATGTACAGTGCCGACGGCTCATCATCTTACGGACTGAGTACAGGCACAGACTATAACAGTTTCTCAGCGTATGCACCAACTTCAACGCCATTATTAATGACGCCACAGTCTGAATGTAAGTTTGGCAGTACATTCCCCAACCAGCCCATTGAACGAACGCTGACACTTGTAAACGCCGGCGGAAGTAGCACAGACTATGTGATTAGTGTTGACGCTGATCCAGAAGGAGCTTTCACGGCGACTCCAGTATCAGGAACTCTTGCAGCTCAAAGCAGCACAGACATAAAACTATCGTTCAACCATTCAGCAACGGGTGAAGCTGAAGGCCTTGTGACAGTGGAAGGAGAACAAGACGACCCGTTAACAGTAACATTGTCGGGAACAGTCATTCCACAACCTGATTTCAGTCCAATAGTAAAGAAAGGTGACATTACATTTGAAACAGATATCAATTATCCTTTCACCATTGACACTTTGGCATCAGGGCAAGTAGTTGCTGCATCAGGATGCAACGGATCAGGAAATGCGTCGAGCAAGCTCACAGCGACCTTATCCGTACCTGAAGGCATGAGCGGCAAGTTTACCTGGAAAGGAACCAGCCACAATAGCGGTGCAGCAACCGGACGTAACTATTATGCAGCTTCCGGCATGTTCGTCGACGACATGAACACTGCCATACGCGCGTATAACTCATTAGACGACGATATATCCGGATCTGTCGAACTTACACCAGGCACTCACCAGATAAGGTTCCAATACGATCAATACTACTATTCCGGTAACGAGACGGATCGTATGTGCATATACGACCTTGAGCTGACAAACACAAAACTTCCTGCCGATTCAGCCTCGCTAACAACAAAGAGCCTTGACATGGGCAACTTTGTATTAGAGAAAGGCAGTACCGTGACGAACGAGGGAAGCATTATTATACAAAACAGAGGAAAGAATAATCTCACAGTAAATAGCGTAAGTACAGACAACGATGAGTTCCAGCCAAACAACAACGTATCACCGGTATCCTCATTAATGAACGTGACTATTCCTGTAACCTTATCAGCTACGACATCTGGAAATAAGACAGCCAACATAACAGTGAATACATCAGCCGGCAACTTCGTAGTTCCTGTAAAAGCTCAGGTGATTGACATGCCCGACTTTACAAAGATCGTTGACGAAGGAGCAGAGTATATGACTTTCACAACTGACAATAGTCATCCATTTGTTGTGGACAACGGAATTGCTTACAACTATAATTGTGATAAAGACACCATTGACAGCATACAGATAAAATCATCTTTCACTGTAAGCTTTACCATACCGGAGGGCAAATTAGGATACATGTCATGGGAAGGCAGGGCAGATGCAGTCAGCCAAGCCGACTATCCTAATGATTATTGGTCACACGATTATGGAGAGGTAGATGTACAACATCCTATGACATCCGGTAACAAGCAAGGTTGGGGACAACAAGACGTAAGCTCAGAAGCATTGTTCGGAAGCGATGATTCTTGGAAAGATTATCTTGCATGTATACCTGGAGAGCATAGTTTTACATTCGCATACCAGCAGATGGGTGATAAGATGTACACTGGCAAGAACCGCGCTGAATTCTCACACCTTCGTTTGCACGTGATAGACTTCAAGGAACACAACGTCGAACTGGAAAGCGACAAGGATGTATACTTTGACTCTACTTACGTAGGAACGCAGCGTTACACTACAGCAACCGTCACCCTGCGCAACACAGGCTCGTCAGACCTTACAGTAGATTCAGTTTCAGCCAGCAACAATGGCAACGGTCCTTTCTACGGGATCGTACCAAACGACAAGGCATCTTTCAACCAATCACTCGACGTTACACTATGGTTCTATCCAGGTAAAGAAGGACAATACAACGACTCTGTAACCATTTATACTAATGGCGGTGCTGTTACAGTGAACTGTCACGGCAAGACCAAGACTGCTGAAGGACTGTTGCTCATTGGCGACTTTGAGAATGCAGCCTACGGTTGGACAACCTACGACGGAAATAGCGACGGTGAAACCTGGGACTTAGGCTCTAATCTTTGGGGTGATAATCCAAACTATGTACACTCAGGGAAAAATTGTTTAGCTTCTATTTCATACAGCAACAATTTAGGAAGCATTACTCCCGACAACTGGACATTCTCGCCTGTAATTGATGTCCCAGAGGATGGAGCTACCTTAACCTACTATGTATCTGCGTTCAGTCCTACGAGATATGAAGAGCATTATGCACTCTACATCAATGAGAATATATCTGACGTCAGCGTATTAGCTGCAACAACTCCTGCCTACGAGGAAACTCTCGACGTGGCTACGACACAAGACGAGACAGGTTACATTAATGGCTGGCAGAAGCGAACCATAGACCTCACACCATATGCTGGTAAAGAAGTATATCTTGCTTTCCGCCACTATAACTGCACAGGACAGTATATACTGCGTCTCGACGATGTATTCGCATACAAGAAAGGAACTGCTGATCCAACGGGTATAGACCATCTGAAAACTAACGGTAGCGGGACTGTTGCACATAACGAATACTACAGTCTGAGCGGTGAGAAGCTCAATGTCCCCGGCCAAGGTGTAACAATTGTGCGGACAACTTATACCGATGGCTCAGTAAAGACATACAAGATGATAATGAAATAATGTCAATAAGGACACATTAATTTACGAATATGGACAAAACAGCTAAAATATTATTAATGTCCTTACTTCTGCTGTTGCTGCACGTAGGTGCGGCAACAGCACAAGTTAGCGGTCTGAATGTAGGATATGTTGACGGACGATATAAAGGAACTGGAACAACAGGCTTTTCTTCTACGGCCAAGAACACATGGATTTCCGGCGCCATATACCTTCCAGCTGCAAAGTTGAATGTATATGCAGGCAACCATATTGACAGCATTAACGCTGCCTTAGCCTCACGTCTCAACATAGACTCGCTCAGAGTGTGGGTACGCACATCATTAGATGGCAGTGATCTTGCTTACGGGGCCATCTCCGGCAAGACTGGCAGTACGCCACGCGCTGCAAAGGGATGGAATCGAATAGCTCTCAATCAGCACTACACTATCAAACACGGAGAGGGTCTTTATATAGGATACAGTTTCTTACAAAAAAGCACATCGGTTGGCCTGTCTATAATTAACAACCCACAGCCTAACGCTCTTTTTGTAAAAATGGGCACTGATTCTACATGGAAGGATTGTAGTGACAGAGGTGCATTGGCTGTAGAAGCACTTGTATACGGAGAGCATCTGCCTAAGTACAATCTTGCACTGCAAAGTATTAGCGCGCCAAACATGTATATTGTTGACCGTGGCAACATGGAAATCACGGCATTGGTGAAGAACATTGCAACAGCTACTATCAACGGGTTTGACATGCAGTGTGGATTCGACGGAACAGACAAGACCGTCACTGCCCACATAAACGAGCAATTGGCATACAATGAAAGCAAATATGTGACGTTCACTGTAAGCCCATCTGACATCATCACAAACGATGTTCCCGCAAAGCGTCAGGTAACAGTAACGCTTTGCAACCTTGTAGATGGCAGTGATGAGGATATGAATGATAACGTACAGGCTGACTCTTTCAACGTTGCCATGCACGATTATGAGCGCCACGTTCTGTTTGAGGAGTTCACGACAGAGCAATGTCCCAATTGTCCGCGTGTAGCGAAACAACTTGCCAAAGCATTGGAAAGCAATGAACTTAAAGGCAAGGCTCATGCTTTGTGTCACCATTCGGGATATTACACAGACTGGCTCACACTCCCGGCAGATAACGATTACCTGTGGTTCTATAACATGGGTGGCCAGACGTTTGCACCAGCGTTACTCGTTGACAGAGCAACACGGGATTACATCTCCAACCAGACAGAAACATCGCCAATATTCATGCCGGCATCAGGTTCGACAGAGGCTGGAGCAGAGAATATAATCAGTGTCGCCAAACAACGCATGAAAGAACCCGCATTTGTAAATCTAAATATCAAAGCTTATTTGGACTCTGCAAGCGACAACTATGTACATGTAAAGGTCAGTGGCGAGCGTGTACGGGAGAACTTCACTGTAAACCCAGCACGTATCAACGTTTTCCTCTATGAAGACAGCATTGAAGACCGGAATCAGGCCAGTGCCGACGCAGACTTTATGCACATGCACGTAGAGCGCGCATACAACAGTGTATGGGGAGATATTCTGGAATGGAATGGTAACAGCTATGAATATTCATGTGACTTACCACTACGATCTGATTATGTAAGAAATCATTTAGGCATTGTAGCATTTATTTGGGATTATGACTCTTCATCCGTTCCTAAATGCGAAGTAGCAAACAGCAATGCCATTGATTGGGACGCAGTAACGATAAATACGACTGATGCTATTTCATCTACACTTAACGACAAGAGATTAGACCGAAAACAATATTTCACTGTTAACGGTGTAGAGCTGCAAAAGGCTCCTGACAAAGGGTTATATATTATCCGACAAGGAGCAAGGGTAATAAAGTGCATTGCCAAATGACAGTCTTACACTGGATGGGTTCCGGTGCTTAATACTCGACAGATGACCCACTACTGACGAAGAAAAAAGTTCTTTCATTTGGGCCACCATAAAAAAATCCTGCAAGTCAAAAAACGACTTACAGGATTTTTCTTTGTATTAAGGTGAAAATTATGTACGCCCTACTTTAGGCTCTACAGATTTTGTCCGTGGATAGCCCACACAATAACTGTTAGCTAAATATCATAGTGCAACGGTACATCATTCAAAATAAAAGACTCCAACACATCTTTCACACACGAGGCACTCCGAAGCATTATTCTCCCCGAAGGCCTTCTCAATGTCTTCGAAGTCGTCAACGTAGAAGAGGAACACATCAGTGACCGCAAGGTTGTCTGGCATGTTCGCAGACGCAGATGGAAGGATGAGGATAACAAGAAAAAAAAGACGGCAAAGAATGTTTTTTTTGCACACCAACGTCTAACTTTTTCTTGATAGCCAGTGATTGTTCGGAATTTTTCGTATCTTTGCTTTTAGCAATCCGAACTAAAGATGTCGCATCATGGAAGAACTCATTCATTATTGCTGGCAACATAAGCTATTTCAGTTGACTCAGCTCACCACTACAGACGGCCGCAGTGTTGAGGTCATCGATCCTGGGCTGCACAACATGCACGCCGGTCCAGACTTCTTCAATGCGAAGGTGAAAATCGACCATACGCTGTGGGTGGGCAATGTGGAGATTCACGACAAGGCCAGTGACTGGTATCGGCACGGGCATGACAAGGATGCCAACTACGACAGCGTCATCCTCCACGTAGTGGGCAAAGTAGACGCAGAGGCAAGAACCATGAATGGGACGATATTGCCACAGATGAAACTTGAGGTTCCACGAAGCGTGACCGACAACTATGAGGCCTTGCTGCGCACGGAAACCTATCCGCCCTGCTACAAGATCATACCCACTCTTTCCAAACTGATGATACATTCCTGGCTGTCGGCCATGGAGACAGAACGGCTGGAACGCAAGACCGACGATATCGTGAGGCGTGTCAAGCAATGTGGAGGGTCATGGGAAAACGCTTATTTCGTCACATTGGCGCGCAACTTCGGATTCGGCACTAACAGTGACGCATTCGAGCAGTGGGCGCTCAACGTACCGCTTGACAAGGTGGGACACCACCGCGATGATATCTTTCAGATCGAAGCCATCTTCATGGGGCAGGCCGGACTGCTCGAAGAAGACTGTCTGCCTGAGCGTTATAAGGCGGCGGCTCACAAAGAGGGCTATTTCGACCGATTGCGCGACGAATACCGATACATGGCCCACAAGTTCCAGCTGCAACCCATGGATTATAAGCTCTGGCGCTTTCTTCGCCTCCGCCCACAGAACTTTCCACACATCCGCATATCTCAATTGGCGACACTCTACTACCGACGGCAGACGGGGCTGAGCGAACTCATCGAGCAGGAGTCGCTGAAGGACGTTACCAACCTGCTGCAAACAGAAGTGACCGACTATTGGCGCACGCATTATACCTTCGGTGCCCCAGGACCTAAAAGCACCAAAAAGCTGTCGGCTGCGTCGGCCAACCTTATCATTATCAACACTGCCATTCCCATGCTCTTTGCCTACGGCCGACACAAAGACGATGACCGGCTCTGCAATCGGGCTTTCGACTTTCTCGATGCACTCAAGGCCGAGAACAACAACATCGTCAGAATGTGGCAGGGATGCGGGCTGTCCGTGGAAAGCGCCGGCGACAGTCAGGCACTGATTCAGCTCAAAAAGGAATATTGCGACAAGAAAGAATGCATGCGTTGCCGGATCGGCTACGAATATCTCAAAGGAAAATCATTCAAAATATGAAAGCTACAAAATACATCTTCTCCACCCAGATGGAGGTCCGCGACTATGAATGCGACATCCAGGGCATCGTCAACAACGCACGTTATCTGCATTACACCGAGCACACCCGCCACCGCTTCATGAAGCAGGAGGGGCTTAGCTTCGCCGAAATGCACAATCGAGGCATCGATGCCGTCGTGGCACGCATGAGTCTGGAATACAAAGTCCCTCTCCGATGCGACGACACCATCATATCGCGTATGGGACTGGTGAAAAAAGGCATACGCTACATTTTCATCCACGATCTCTACCGGGAGAGCGACAACAAATTGTGTTTCCACTGCGAGGCCACACTCGTATGCCTGATCAACGGCCAACTGTCCAACTGCGAGGAATACGACCGTGCCTTTGCCAAATATCTCAATGACGACTGACAATGGACAGTTCTACAAAGGAAACAATTGCCATGATGGCCCTCACGAGAGTGGGCTACTACAATCTGACGGGCATTCTCGACTTTTATAAGCACGCGGGATCAGCCACAGCCATCATCGACCACCGCAAAGACGTGCGTGAGGTCATACCCGATGCCTCCCCAAAATTGGTGGAACGCATACGCGACTGCGAGGCGCATATCCACCGTGCCGAAGAGGAATACGAGTGGACACAGCAACACGGGGTGAGAATTCTCCGCTGGGGTGACGACGCATACCCCCAAAGACTCGCCGAATGCGCCGACGGTCCGCTCATTCTTTATTATAAAGGGACGGCAGACCTCAACCAGATGCGCGTCATCAACATCGTGGGTACGCGCCATTGCACTATCTACGGGCAGGATATCGTGAGGCACTTCATCGACGGTCTGCGCGAGATATGTGGCAATCGTATGCTCGTGGTGAGCGGACTGGCTTACGGTGTGGACATCGCTGCACATCGCAATGCACTCGAAAAGGGGTTTGAGACCGTAGGCGTATTGGCCCACGGCCTCGACGACCTCTACCCTCCCCGACACCGAGAGACAGCAAAACGCATGCTGACACAAGGCGGACTCCTGACAGAATACATGACGCGCACCAATGCCGACAAGATGAACTTCGTACGGCGCAACCGCATTGTGGCGGGAATGTGCGACGCCACAGTTCTCGTGGAAAGCGCAGCTCATGGCGGCGGACTCATCACATGCGGCATCGCTCAGGAATACGGGCGGGAGGTATTCGCCTTTCCGGGCAACATAAACCAGGAATACAGCGAGGGATGCAACAACCTCATCCGAAAGAACGGAGCCACACTCATCACGTCGGCCAAAGACTTTGCGGAGTCGATGGGCTGGCTGGATGACAGAAGGTTGGAACGTGCACAGAAAGAAGGCATCGAGCGGCAAATGTTTCCCGATCTGTCGCCCGATCAGCAACGCATTGTCGAAACCTTGCAGAAGACCAACGACCTGCAAGTGAACATGCTCTCCAACATGACCGGCCTGTCGGTAGGCAAGGTGGCCGCAGAGATGTTTGAGTTGGAAATGAAAGGAGTAGCGCGATCTCTGCCCGGGAGCGTCTGTCATTTGCTGTAGCGCTTACTCCTACAGCAAATGACACATTCTCCCAAAGGCGAGAAAACTGCCAAGGGTTATCATGCCTCATTTGCACAATCGCCCAAGGAACCGTAACTGTCTGTTATTACTACTCAAAGGAAAATCCGATCAATCGTTGGAATCCAACGATATTTCAGAACGCAATAGATCGAAAGACATCACTTCAGTAGAGGAAAATACCAAATAGGGAAGGTCAGTTTCAAAGATACATCACCGCCTCATTGCCTTCGTTGAAGAGCAGATCGAGGATGGAAAGATTGGCTTGGAAACCATATTTTTCCCGAAATACCTGGTAGTATGGGCGTGGCTTCCACGATTCATCGTCCATCGGATGCTTGGGACGAATCGCCCCCCGATAATCGTGATAGAGGGTCTGCGTTTCGGGATTGTCATGCTCTTGCAGTCCAATGTGGCGGCGCATGTCGTCGAAGACGAGCGAGAGCATGGTCAGCGAGCCATACTGGGCCGGAGAGAGGTAGCGTTGGGTGTAGCTCACGTGGGGCTGAATATCGAGCAGCTCGCACATCTTCTGCGTGATCTCCATATTGAAATCGATGAGATAGGTCCACTTCTTCTCAAAGAAAGGTCTCAAGTCATCGGCATAATAGTCGAAAAAAGGACTCTCTCCGTAGGCCGAAAGCAAGGCGTGCCAATGTAGGTGACGCCAGTTGCCATGATCGGAGATGCGCACGTCCTTGACAGCAGTCTTCGTCAAAGGCACGTCACTGTCTACTTCAACGGGAACTGAGAGGTTTTGCAGCCCCTGTGCCGTGGCGATTGTGCAACGGTTGCGGTAGGTCTGACGGACAAAGTTCTCATGCTTCTCCACAAGGCACGAGTTGTAGCGGTTGAGCTTCTGATACCACTGTATGGGACCGAAATAAGTTGTACTGAGTATGGCTGTGGAAATCATTGATCGTAGATATATTTACCAAGGCAGATTCCAGAGCGTGCAGGCTTTGCCGGTAATGTCGCGACGGAAGACAAGACACTCGCCGCAACCCGTATTGAGAAGAAACAAGTCGCAGTCGTCGCACATGCATTCCTTGGGACAAGGACGGTGAGGTATGACATATCTCTGCCGGTAGAGAGAAAGCGTGTCGCCCGGGAGTCCAATCACTTCGCCTAAGGCACAACCTCCCTTGCCATGGAAGGCCACAATGTCGTTTTTGGACAAATGGTCTTTGTTGAGGCGAAAGACAAAAACGCAGTCGCCTTTGCTGATTCTGCCGTTGATGTCGACGGGCGACTCGTAGATGCCGAACACGAAGAGACGCAGCAGCAACATCACGACGGCCGATGTTGCCACGACCAGAAGAAATCTGCACAGCTGTCTCATTACGCGTTGTGGGAAGGTTTAAGACGAGGCGCCGCACCATCTCTGCCACGTTGGGAGGGAGAGAAAAGATGCGACGTCACGATATGAGGGATGATTACTTGATGTTGTCGACCATCTTGAACAGCCGGCCCCATCTGATGCCGGAGAAACCGTGGCGGTCGGGATCGCTGCTCCACCAGATAAAGATGGGCTTGCCCACGATATGATCTTCGGGCACGAAGCCCCAATAGCGTGAGTCGGCTGAGTTGTGACGGTTGTCGCCCATCATCCAGTAGTAGTCCATCTTGAAGGTATACTTCGTGGCAAGTTTGCCATTGATATAGATGCGGTTGTTCTTCACCTTGAGGTCGTTGCCCTCATACACACCGATGGGTCGCATGTAGACGGCGATGTTGTGCATGTTGAGGTGGATGGTCATGCCTTTCTTCGGTATTACGACAGGCCCATAGTTGTCGCGCGTCCAACCGTAGATCTGATTGAGGGGATACACGGCTCCAGAATAGAGGTCCTTGTCGGTCACACGGCGTGCGGAGGAGATCAGTCCGGCACGCTTGAGTCCCTGCAGCGCTTTCGACGTGAGGGGCATGTAGCCGTCGTACTGCTGCAGCACTTGCTGGTTGAGCACGAGTCCGTTTTCTACATCTGTACCATGCAGACGTCCCAACGATTCGAGGTCTTCCATCGTGATGCCCAATTCCTTGCGCATGTCGTCATATCTGTCACTCATGAGATCCATGGTGTTGACATTGTGCAGTTTCACAAAGTAAGCATACTGCACATTGTCGGGCTCCTTGTTGGGTTTGCCGTTGAGATAAACGATGTCGTTCTTCACTTGCAACGTCATTCCGGGCAGTCCCACGCAGCGCTTCACGTAGTTCTCGCGGCGGTCTACGGGGCGCCAGTGGATAGAGCCGTAATTGAGCTGGTGGTCCTGCAAGTAGGTGCGGCCAAGCTGATAGCAGTAGGCAAAGAAGTCGAGCTGCTGCTGTGGGCTCATCACCGACGGGTCGGCGGGATTTGCCGTCTGCTGATTATAGATGGCACGACCGTTGTTGTAGGCCATGTCGTAGTATTCGGTCTGGTAAGGCTGCTCGGTGAGGATGGTGTCTCCGGCCGGATAGTTGAAGACGACGATGTCGTTGAGTTCAACATGCCCGAGTCCCTTCACACGGCGGTAGTCCCACTGCGGCCAGGAAATATAGCTCTGCACGTTGATGACAGGCATCGTATGCTGTGTGAGCGGCATGGTGAGTGGTGTCTCGGGAATGCGGGGGCCGTAGCTCAGCTTCGACACGAAAAGGTAATCACCCGTGAGCAGGCTCTTCTCCAACGAGGAAGAAGGAATGACAAAGTTCTGGAAAAAGAAGAGGTTGATGAAATATACCGCCACGAGGGCGAATACGATGGCGTCGACCCACGACATAATAAACCGTGTGACGCTGTTGGCATCGCGCCACCACTGCCAACGGATTTTCTTGGTGATGTATACGTCGAAGATGAAGGGCACTACGAGCAGTCCCCACCAGCTCTTCACCCAAAGCAAAAACAGCAAATAGAGAACGAGAACGACGCAAAACTTCGCCCACTGTTTCCGTGGATCGAGCTTGGCCTTTTCTTTATCAATCATGATTTATCTAAAATTAATTTGGTTTCAATGAATATTCACAAGGGAAAGAAAGCGGCGCACAAGGGCATCCGTCTAAAACTTGAAGAGGTCGCTTGTGGTGAGCAGTCCCTCGTGGGTTTGGGTGAATTCGGCAGCGAGCACTGCACCAAGGGCAAAGCCTTTGCGTGAGTGGGCAGAGTGACTGATGGTGATGCAGTCGGCTTCGGAGTCGTAGCTGATGGTGTGTATGCCCGGCACCTCATCGTGGCGCACGCTGTCGATCAGAAGTTCGTCGGGGTTGTGGTCGCTGTTTCCATCCACATGTCCGTCGTCCCAGGTGCAGGTGCCTTTCTTCCAACAGCTTTTCCGGTCGAGGCGCTCCACGATCTCGTCGGCGAGCGTGATGGCCGTACCCGATGGAGCGTCGAGTTTATGCACGTGATGGGTCTCTTCCATCTCTACGTCGTACTGGGGGAACTGGTTCATGATACCGGCCAAATACTTATTGACTGCCGAGAAGATGGCCACGCCGATAGAGAAGTTGGAAGCCCAGAACAGCGTCTGATGCTCCTCACGGATAATGCGTTCCACGTCTTCCTTATGGTCTTTCATCCAACCTGTAGAACCGCTGACCACCTTCACGTGGTGCTTGAAAGCCCTGAGATAATTGCCGTAGGCGGCTGAGGGGTTGGTAAATTCTATGGCGACATCGGCCGAGGCGAATGCTGGAGAGTCAAAATCCTCCTGATTGTCAACGTCGATTTTACATACGATTTCGTGGCCACGCTGCAGGGCGATCTGCTCTATCATGTGGCCCATCTTTCCATAGCCAATCAGTGCTATCTTCATAATCTATTCTGTTACAAATTTATGTTTTGGCAAAGATAATGATTTTTAGGCACATTATAGCGGTTTGCTATTTTAAATTAACAAAAATGGCTCATGTATCATCCCTTTACATTAGTTACGCAGCCAAAAAAACTGAACTATGGATGATGAATTGATCATGCGGGATGCCAAATGTAGCCCCACGGGACGGCATATGCAAACCCACTGGATGGCATATGCAAGCCCACGGGACGGCATATGCAAGCCCACGGGCCCCCATTTGGCAGCCGGCATGAGTATGCGGAAAATGCGACATGAGTAGCCCATGCCGAATGATGGTTTATAAAGAGAAAATCACAAAGGCATGATTTTGACAGGCCAAAGTTTGTGAATAAGGAAGGAAAAGACTATCTTTGCAGCAGTCGGGTCGCGGCATCCCACCCTACCCCATGCAGAGGCGAACCACGGCACAATTGACCGACAACAGGAATCTACATTCCGTTTTTATTACAATAACCTATAAAACAACATCAGTATGGCCTGTACAAGAGAATTCATCGATTTCATCTGCGACACCCTCTCCCCGTTGGGCGAAGTGCGCAGCAGGAAGATGATGGGGGATTACATCATTTATGTCAACGGGAAATGTGTCATCACTGCATGTGACAATATCTGCTACGTCAAGAAGTTACCATGCATTGCAGAACTGATGGCCGGCGCCGAGACAGGTCATCCCTACGAGGGAGCAAAAGAAGCCTATATTCTCGATTTCTCCGATAAGGATAAAGTCCTCAAGGTGGTCAACGCATTATGATACGTTCTCATTGAATGTCTCAGCAATGCCTTTCTCATGCGCTATTCTTGCTTTGGACCTTCCCCATGCGCAAAGAATCTGCCAGACCAAAAATCTCATACAAACTTGTTTATCTGAAAGGAAATATTGCTGTCCGCTAAAACTTTTTTGATTGTACAAAATTAGGGTTGACACTTCTCACGAGGTGTCAGCCCTTTTAGTTACCTTTGTAAATGCTGCACAGCGGATATTTTCCGTGGATTCATGGTAAGTTTATATGTAAAGGGGAAGGAAAATGGTCATGTCCAGGCTTACGCTCCTACCGGAGCTATGGGTC
>ONYL01000115.1 GCA_900322035.1 uncultured Prevotella sp. | reverse complement strand
TGGGTGTGCTGATGTTTCGCACAACTTGGATGGCGGCAAAGGCAATGCCCGAAGCTAAAAGTACACCGATAAAAGATGCCGCAATCTTGCGAGGTGCGAGGTAAGCGCGAGGACGGGGCTTATATTCTCCTTCGTCGAGGGCATCCAATTGACTTTCGTCTTCTTCCTCCTTGCAAGGCATAGTGCAAGCAAGCTTGCCCTCTGCCCTTGCTGCGTTCGTCAGTTCTTCTGAATGGCTGGCTGCAAACTTCTCCCATTCGCCCTCCACATCTGGGGTGTCGTTTTTAAGCGCGTCGTGCTTGAAGGCACGCTTGGCAAATCCAAGTTGCTGCACGAGTTGACGCATCTCGTCATCGGCGAGTATCTGCTGCAACTGCTCGTCAGTCAGTTGCTCGGGGTGTTCCTGTAATTCCAGAAGCCACTCTATACGCTGTTTTTCAGTCATCATATTGCTTTTCACTTGAATTAAAAAACTTCCTTATTTTCTCCACTGACTGCTTCAGGTGGGTGTGGACGGTTTGGCGGCTGACGTTCAGCGCTTCCGCCACCTCCTGACAGGTCATCTCCTTCAGGTAACGCAGTCGGAAAGCGTTCTGCTCCATCGGTGACAGGTTCTCCCTCACGTAGCGCATCAGCTCTTCCATCTGCAGTTGCTCTTCCATTGTATTGCCGCTGACAAGTGCATCAGTGTCCTCGGTAAGCAGGCGTGCAAAGCGTTCATGCACCTGCTTGTGCTGCAACACATTCATGCAGCGATGGCGTACGCATGCCAAGAGGAACGCTTTTGCATTGTCTGTTCGCATCATCGTCTTGCCACTGATCAAACTGGCGAACACATCGCTCACCACGTCCTTGCTCTCCGCTTCGTCGAAGAGCAACGTGAGTGCCAGATGATACATCTGCGTGTAGTGTGTCTTGAACAGACTTTCGATTTCTTTTCGTGTCATACACTTATTATACAGTTCAGACGAAGAAAATGTAAAGCGGAAATGTGATTATTTTCAATTCAAACTCAAAATTCTTTTATTTTGGGGCGTATTTTCAACTAAATCGGGCGAAGATGTCCGATTATCATCCTCGCCCGCCTTGTATAATTGTGTCTATTGCCATAGTGGTTCGCTCTCCCAACCACGCGGAAAGCCCATTGCGTTGATGTCAATGGACGAGTAGGAACTGAGTAGGGCATCAATCTTTGCCTTCATGTCGTTTTGTGGAGATATGATGTCTAAGAAATACTTGATGATGCAAAGGTTAAAATAGATACGGAGTGCATCTGTGGGCAGAATAATCCATCTCCCCGTCATTCGATTAGGTATCATCGGACGGATGGTATTCTGCTTGTTCCATACGCGAGCATGGTGGCAGCATGAGTTGCGTGTCAGGGCAACAATGGTGAGCCATGATTCAAAAGGTGCCACCTGTAGTCCAAACTTACGCGCTATACTTTTCTTGATGCGAGCAGTCTTGATGTTGCTGAAGATGTTGGTGATGACACCAAAGGGAAGTACCTCTGCCAGAATCCATGCAGGTGGGTAGGCATCAGAATAGGTTTGCTTGAAATGAACTATGAAGTCTTCACGCGAACGACCAAGTTCTGCGTCTATCAAATCCATCGTATGACGGAATTTTCTTGGATCGATGAAGTTGCTGCCGTCAGTCATCCAGAAGGGACTTCCTATCATGTCGCTGCCGATATTTACAATAGCACTACGCACGGCCACCTCAATTTTCTCAATCTCGTTGAAGATGAGCAGACGCAGTTTCTTGTCGAAGCGGTAGAGCATCATCACTTGGTCGAAGGTGGTGTTCGGCTTGTAGCGGTGCTGCTCCTTGGGCATTTGCAGAAGCGGATACATGTAGGCCGACAAACGGTAGTACCCTATGAATTCGAGGTATCGCTCAGTCTTCGCAGTGTCGGCTATCGTCAGGCCGCGCGACTGTAGCAGACTAACCAAATCGTGCGCACTGGTGTACGGCTTGGGGAATGGGATTCTGTTGCTCATTGTATAAAAAATAAAACGACCCGCACATTTGAGCATCGTTGAGAGGCTTGGCGGGTTCTAGTGGTGCAAAGATACTGCTTTTTATTGGATTGACCAAATATTTCAAAGAGAATATACAATTTTTGATATGTTTTTTGGTTTGTTTCAATTCGTTTTGCAATTAAAAGATGCCATAATTGGGAGAGATTTACAATTGACCAAATACAAATAACGTCATTCTCAGTTAAAAGAGAAACGTGAATTTTGGGAAACATCAAGTCGTTTCATTCTGCAAAGTTTAGGTTTACGTTTACCCATGTATATATACATGCCTCTCTAAACTTAAATATTAAACC
>ONYL01000065.1 GCA_900322035.1 uncultured Prevotella sp. | reverse complement strand
AACGAAATGCCTATGGATTTCGAGATGAACGGTATTTCAAGCTAAGACTTTACGCCCTTCATGATTGCCGTATCACTCGAAATGTCGGATGAACCAAAATATTCTCACTACCTTTGCACTGTAAATAATGAGAAAGAAGATGAATGAGAAAAATTCATCTTCTCTTATTTATAAAAGCTAAGGGCCCTTAATCATTAGGAAAGAAATGAATAAACATTTATCAGGGAACAGTATTGCAAGAGTCTACATTCTTATAGCAGACTTTGCCATTATGAATGCAGTCGTGTTTGTCTGCTGGAAAGGATGGATTGTAGACGCCCCTCCCTTCTTCGACTTCGCAACTAAAATAGTGGCGATCCTTGCCAACATGTCGCTGCTTGTGGCTGAGTACTTCCACAGCACTATCGCCCATTGGCAGATGGTGAAGATATCTAACATCGCCCGAAACACATTCGGCCTGTCTTTTGTGCAGTGCGTAATATTGGGGGTGCTCGTCAAGCTACTCTATCCTAATGCCGGGGGAATATTCGATGCTATGCTGTTTATCTTTGGAAGCGAGTTCGTTCTGCTCTTTCTCTCGCGATTGGTGGAATACTACCTACTTAGATATCTCCGCCGCCAAGGCAGAAACACGCGCTCGGTGATTCTCGTGGGCAACGACCCGGCCATAAGCGAGCTTTACACCAACTTGCTCCACGACCCTTCTTATGGTTATCGGATCAAAGGCTACTTCGCCGACGCCGAAAACGAAGACCTAATCCCCCAGCCTCCTTACCTGGGCACGCTCGACGAACTCCACGACATGGAGCAAAAGGCATTGAGAAATGAGAACCGCATGGACGGCATGCAGAATCCCAAGGCAGAGTCCTACCAGTCTTTGTTGGAAGCCGACGAGGTCTACTGCTGCCTGCCACAGGAAAAAGCACAGATGATCGTGGATCTCATGAAATATTGCGACCGCAACCTCATCCACTATTTCTACGTGATGAGACAGTTTGCACCCTACCATCTCTCTTTCAGCCCCATCGACTTCGGAGGCCTCAACGTATTCACCAACCACCGGGAGCCACTCGAAGACCCACTCAACCGGATCATCAAGCGTACCTTCGACCTCGTCTTCAGCTCTGTCGTCTGCTTGATGCTGCTCCCTCTGATCCCCATCATCGGCCTCATCATTAAGATTCAAAGTCCAGGCCCCATATTCTTCGGACAGGAACGTACAGGATTCAATGGGAAGAACTTCAAATGCTATAAGTTCCGTTCTATGCACGTCAACAAAGACGCAGACAAGATACAGGCCACCGAACATGATGTCCGTAAGTTTGCTTTTGGCAACTTCATGCGTAAATGCAACATTGATGAGCTTCCGCAGTTCTTCAATGTACTAATAGGCGACATGAGTGTTGTGGGACCGCGGCCTCACATGCTCTACCACACCGAGCACTACAGCAAGCTGATCAACGAATACATGGTACGTCATCTGTGCAAGCCGGGCATCACAGGTCTGGCTCAAGTGAGCGGATTCCGTGGAGAGACCAAGGAATTGTGGCAGATGAAGGACCGTGTGCGCTTAGACATTTGGTATATTGAAAACTGGTCGGTCTGGCTGGATCTGAGCATTATCGCCAAGACCTTTGTCAGTATTTTCAAGCCCGACAAGAATGCTTATTAAGTTATGCGCTCATAGGAGTTCATCATTATTTAAGCGCTTGACAGCGGTTTTTGAACAATAATTAGTATCTTTGCTGTCGAATAATACAATAAGGATATGAAGAACTTCATCACAGAACTGAAAAACAAGCATCATAAGCGCGTTTTAGGTGCAATCGATATCTTCCGTTATATTGGCCCGGGACTGCTCGTTACGGTAGGATTCATCGACCCCGGCAACTGGGCCAGTAATTTCGCGGCAGGCTCAGAGTTTGGATATGCACTGCTTTGGGTGGTGACCCTCTCAACGGTGATGCTTATCGCCTTGCAGCACAATGTTGCACATTTGGGTATCGTCTCTGGCTTGTGCCTGAGTGAGGCAGCCGTGAAATATGCCCCACGCTGGGTAGGAAAGCCCATCATCGTGACAGCAATGATGGCTTCTATCTCCACTTCATTAGCCGAGATCTTAGGAGGGGCAATTGCCTTACAGATGCTTTTCGACATACCTATTGTCATGGGCTCTATCATCATGGTGGTAGCTGTACTCGTCATGATATTCACCAACAGCTATAAGAAGACTGAAAGAGCCATCATCGGCTTTGTGTCGGTGATAGGATTGTCGTTTATCTATGAACTCTTCTTGGTCGATATCGACTGGCCAGTTGCCATACGGTCGGCCGTGGTACCCTCTATTCCCAACGGATCCATGCCTATCATCATGAGCGTGTTGGGAGCCGTAGTGATGCCCCACAATCTTTTTCTCCACTCTGAAGTGATCCAGAGCCGGCAGATCCAACTCGAGGGTGACGAACGCATCCGCTACAGTCTGAAATACGAATTTATAGACACGCTCTTTTCCATGCTCGTAGGATGGGCCATCAACTCAGCTATGATCGTATTGGCAGCATCGGCATTCTTCACCCATGGGCAACACGTCGAGGAACTTGCCGAAGCCCAAACTATGCTCCAGCCTCTTTTGGGAAGCAACGCAGCCAATATCTTCGCTTTGGCACTGCTCATGGCCGGACTCTCAAGCTCCATCACAAGCGGTATGGCGGCCGGTAGTATCTTTGCCGGGCTCTTCGGTGAATCCTACAACTTCAAGGACACACACACCGTGATCGGTATCCTTATCTCTTTCTTAGTCTCACTCTTAGTGATCTGCTTCCTCAGCTCTCCCTTCCAAGGACTTATCTACTCACAATTGATACTCAGCATACAGTTGCCTTTCACCGTATTCCTGCAAGTGTGGCTCACGTCTTCAAAGCGTGTCATGGGGAAATATGCCAACAGTCTGCCTAATAAGATTTTTCTCTATACATTAGGCGCTATTGTAACAGCTTTGAACCTTTGGCTGTTTGTTGAGGCGGTAATCTGAACGGAAAATGAGTAATATTGAGAAAGACAAACGGACGGTAAGGCTAATGATCGGCCTCTACTGCCGACACAAGCTCCACCAAAAGGAAATGCCGGAAGAATACCGTCAGCTTGCCGACTATGCCTGCCAACGACTTTCCCACTGCCCATGGGGCGAGAAGAAGCCAGCCTGCAAAAATTGTCCGCATCACTGCTATACGCCAAGAATGCGTGAGCAAATACGCATGATCATGAAATGGGCCGGACCTCGGATGATATTCTATGCACCGTGGGCAACGCTAAGACATCTATTGAAATAAAAAGACAGGACTTGCAGGTGGCCAGCCCCCACCGACAAGTCCTGTCTTTCTTATTATTTCGGATAATGAAAGCAGACATGTTGAATTTTATAGCGGTGAGCTCCTAAACGCTTTATGGGGGTAAGGGGCTGTTGTACGCCAAAAGATGCTAATCGAAAGGATAGGAGCCGTTTCTAACTACAGATCACACTAACAAATGGATTTTGAGTCAAAATTGGTATTATCGATTTTTCTTGCGGATTTTAGGGCATCTTTCATTTCTCGTACCATATAACTATCTTTTAGAAGCTAAGATTTTGATAGTCCGCTATTTCTGTACTCTCGCAAGGCAAGTGGCTACAGTGGCATCAAGGCTGCGCTTCGATGCTCTTCCACCACACGCCTTGCGCACAAGTACTTGAATGCTTCACTTCGTTCTTTCGTCCGTGGACTGCAAGGACGAAGTCAAGCTCTTGATGCGCTGCGCAATGATTGGAAATATCAGATATATAATAATATGAGTATGAAATACAATAACTCCGAAATGTCGGGGAAATATCGTACCTTTGTGCCCAATATGGAGACGAAGATTGAGACTACGAATACTGGCGGCAAGGTGCTTGCCTATGATAGTGACGAACTTGTTGGCCGACTGGATTTCTCCTTCAAGGGAAATGTATTGAGCATTGACCACACGTATGCCTACAAGGAAGGGATGGGTGAGGGGAGTCTGCTTGTCAGTGCTGTCAACGACTATGCTGTCAGCAAGGGACTTAGGGTAAAGCCCGTCTGCTCATTCGCTTCCGTCTGGTATGAGAGGCATCCGCAGTTTGGGGATATACTCAATAGTGCAATTTGACTTTCAAAACGGAAAGTATCTTTCACCTAGACTTTGTATAACGAAAAAAGGGATTGTCGCTTAGGCAATCCCTATCAGTTCCTTTTATAGTGCAGTCTGAAAATCGCAATTAACAGGTGCACTGGTTTAACCGACTGCAAATTTAGTGATTTGTTCTTAATCTTCCAAATTCTTTAAGCATATTATTAAATTTCGTTCATTCTAAACCCACTATTGTTGAAAATTACATTCTTAACAGTTGAATATGAAACCCTATCGAACGCATCGACAAGCTCGGCCTGCATTTCTTTAACTCTATTTTCTGATATTCTACCCAATAAGTATTTGAACACTTTGTATGCGCCAAATAGCATAGTTCTCCTGTTGCCTAAATTCCCACATGGACCATCTCCGATGGCCTGTGGCAAAGTCATATCAAAAAGAACTTTTTCATGAGCACAATTATTTCTTAACTTCCGTACAGTATTAATATAATTTGCAAACTGTGTCGGATGACTCATTCCGTAATGGTTGGATATATCACAACGAAGGTGCGGATTCTTAATTCCTTCATAAAGCTTTATGATGGTTCCAAAAGTCATAAACTCTAAAGCCTTCCAAGCTGGAGGATATTGTCTATTGCCGTGAGTTTTCTTGTCATAACATATCAAAGGCTCCTTGCACATTTCTTTTAAAGCATGGTTGTATTCCTACTTTCCAAAATTTCTTTTTTGATAATAGTTGGGTCTACATACCAGCATGGATTGTCTTTGTATTCGTTTGAAGTTAAATAGACAACAGATGTTCTAAAGTTTACTTCGATCCGGCTTATGTATCGGAGCAGGATGTTCCTCAAATCGAAGTCGAAATAATAGAGTTTGATTGCCCAATCGAAATTTGCCCCCGAAGTGACTGATGAGTTCGGTTGTTTTTTCTAGGATATGTAGCCTCGAAAGGGAACCAATAAAAGCCTAGCCTAAAATATCCAATGTCAAATAAGTTCTCCTTTGCTTTTTTGACATCATCAATGACCATTCCTCTTGATTTGAGAAGGGCTATCTGTTCATCTATAGTGGTCGCTTTCTTTGTGTCTATTGTCATTGTTACTAATATTTTTGCAAATATAGTAATTATTTGAATAGAAAAAGCACAAATAGGGATTTCTTTATTCCTAAAATTACTATTTCAGTTAGTTGACAGGTCAGTTAACTCTTATTTCCCCAACCACCTTCTTTCTGCTTTACCCATAGTCTGTAATGTCTTGGCGAAAAGAAAATCCCTTCACCGGTTGAACATTACGAGACGCTTATCTTTTGTGTCTTGCTTATTTATAACTGCATTTTAACTGCGGTAGTCACCAGTTGTAAGCTCTTGATTCAAATATGAGTATACATACCCTGGACTTTGATAATACAGTCCTGTATTATCATCCTCCAAACGCGAGAACGTATCTGAATTATAGAGCACGTCCATGGCATCATCCATAGAATAATGCCAATTGGTCATGAGCATCTTTATCAGCTCCTCGCTCATATTTTCTTTCATTATCTCTATTTGTCCTTCTGCCAATTTCATAGCTTTTTCAATTTGGATATTGCAGCTTGCCTCCATTACGGAAGCAGATAATGGATATATCACGAATGGCTTCCTCAAAAGAAAGCGTATGCAGAACGTCGTAATAACTTTTGAGGTAGTCCAGTCCATTGAACCTCTTCAGATAATTGTACGCTTGCTTCTTACCAAGATGGAATTTCTTGGCAAACTCGGCAATTAAGGCGATCGTATATTTCAGTTGGTATGTTTCTTCCCTGGACATCATAGCGTATTGCTTTTTCGTTTCTGCAAATATACGTACTATTGTCTGATTCCGCAAGTAGAACACACATTTATTATGTCTTGAGCTTAAAAAAGAATCCAAATGTTTTTTCAAGATTTAGTGACGAATGGATTTCGGTGGTGGACAAAAGAAAGTTTAAGTTTAAGCACTTCCATGTATATAGACATGTAAACTTAAACTTATTCTCTATCCTTTTTCTTTTGGTCTAATAGAAATTTTATTATTTCCACAAGAGATACATAGAAAAATCATTAACAAAAAAAATAATTTATATTTTCCCAATGTAGTAGAACACAGCTTATTTTACACTCGAACCAAAGATGGACTTTTACAAATTATTGTTTACAAAGACATATTGAATAGTAAACACACTAAGATTATTGTTGCTTTTTGTAGTATTCACCTCTCCATTTTATACCATTTGGTGTAACTTGTATATACTCTCCTAATAAATAATATTGATTGAAAAGTTTATCTGTTACATCAGGTAGATTTATAATAATACTTTTCTCAGTATTCAAATCCACTTTATACGGATACTCGTAGTATAAGACACCAAAGTATTGGCCAGCGGGATTACTTTCGGTATAATACATTGGTTGGAATGTAAATCTGAAACTTTTTGGAGAATTAATTCTATTACGATTCAATACTATAGTACATGTCCCTTTTTCAGTAATCCCAGAATACGAAATAGTTCCACAATAAACATTAAACTTTATAGGCATAGTTGTATTCGGAACTTTGAAAAGTATTTCAGCAAGAGTTTTATTACCAGAAACTTCTTCGATAATTAAAATGTTTTTAAAAGCACTTTGCATCGGTCCTTCTATTGAATTTATCTCAAAAAAAGTATCGCTGACTTTAGTTATTTGACAAATAGCCAAAGGAAAGCTCTGTTCCCCCTTTATAGAAGAGGAGGAATAGAACTTTAGTGTGTCATTTTTAATTTCTATCAATTTTGAACTGGTTTCATTATGATAGATACCATTTTCAAGTTTTTTAGATGTTTCACCAAAACTAACCAATCCTATAACTGACAAAAAAATACAAAATATAAATCTCATTTATTTTTCAATTTTTGTTGACCCTTCAAAAAATCAGAATAATCTTTAATCATTGGATAGCCATATCCACCATTCGGATCTTTTATGGAGCCTACATAATGAACATTTGAACGAACTGTTGAGTGCTTCAAACTATTGAACCGGTCGCAATTTGCGACCAGTTCAGCCATTTCCTCCTTCTGACATGGATTATGCCATCTCTACCATCTCTGGCAGAATATGCAGCTGTAAAGCATCTTCGATTTTTGAGATGGTCTCAATAGAGAGGTTCTCCCTACCCTTGAGTACCTTGGAGACATACTGCTGGCTGCAGCCCATAAGATCGGCCAACTTCTTCTGAGTAAGGCCCATTTGCTCCATTCTGTCAAGCATCGCCAGGGCTACTTGTTGTGAAAAACGCAACCATGGCTTATTAACACGTCTTGCTTCTGCTGCCTCTCTCCAATGTGAGGGGCTTACCGATGCATGTGCTTCTAATTTTTTTTTGATGTCCATATAATGTCCTCCTATGTCTGTTTTAAATTGTGCTTACAAAATCCAGGAATCCGTCTTCATCTACAATATTCTCTGATAACCTAATATCCGCACCACAATATTCTCTAATATCTTATAACGCCCTGAGCAACAAAAAGTTGCTCAGTATTTGGCCGTGTCAAAAAAAATCACTTAACTTAGTGGTGTAAAAAAATTAGCAAATCATTAACACGGCATGGCAAAGGTACAAATTAAATCTGAGAAACTTACTCCATTCGGAGGAGTTTTTCACGTTATGGAGCTTTTTGAGCCTCATCTGTCGCATATCATCAACGGAACCCTTGGAAAGAGGTCTGTCTCTATTGGATACGATTTATTATTTTTTTGCAAAACAAAGATAACCAAAAGGGCTGATACCTCGTGAGAAGTGTCAGCCCTAATTTGTTTTGTTTGAAAAGTTTTACCGGACAGCAATATACCGATTTATACGTTTGGTAATTGCGCCATCAGTCGTCAGTGCCAAAGAGCGGATCATCGGGTGTAACGAGTAAAGGCTTCTGATCAAACTGATTGAGAATCGACTGTGAGGCGTATTTTCTATTGACCACAAGACGGAACATATACTCGTTGAACCAATCGTTGGTCATCACCAGGCATCCCGCCTGTCCGTAGTTGGGCCCCCAACTATTCTCTACTTTCCATTTCAGCGGTTTGCCGTCGGCATCTAAATCTACGGCGGTAAGCGTCATGGCGTGGGTGGAACCACTGTCGAAAGTCTCGATACGCTGAGCCTTATTCATACCGAATGTAGTAGAGAAAAGGCTTCCGTAATCGTAATTGTCGAGAGCCAAATAGCCACGCTTGCGGTCGAGCTGCTTTCCAACATCATAGCTGCTGTACATTTTGTGACCGTCCTTGAGACTGGCTATGGCGAGAGAAGCTATCTCGTCCATGGGCAAATTGAGATATTTCCAGTTGTGGCCGTCGTAAGTATGACGATCCAGTTCCACCTCGTAGGTCTGATGATAAGGGCGTCGAGGATCGTTCATCACCATGATGAAACTACCGTTGAGCGGGTGTCCTACCGTTAATTCGTAAAATTCGCGTGGTGTATAGTTTTTCTCGGGGATGACAATTTTTCCCTGAGCATCGCGGAAAGCATAGGAGAAACTCTTCACCGGTTCGCCGATGGTAAGAGCAAGAATATGATAGATAGTGGAAAGCATCTCGGTCTTGCGGTCGTTGATAGCCTTGGAGCTTTTTCCCTTAGCCACCATGGAGCGCAACTCCAATCCATATTCGCGAAGCTTTGACGAAACTATCTGCGCCATGCGGCTGGTGTTGTCGGAAGAGAAAGTCTCGGGCTGAGCCTGCATAGGCACAAGGCCATACTTCTCGGCAAGATCGGCTACGCCGCAGAAGGTGCCGCCGTCGTTGATGGGGTGCTTGAAGAAAAAGCGCACAAGATTGTCGTCGATGGGCTTATTGGCGCAATCGATAACACCCTGAAGCATCAGATTAGCCTTCTCCAACTGGTCGTAGAAAAATAGATATGCTTGAGAATACTCTACACGGACACTGTCACCATGCTCCTTGGCAAAATTGGCTCTGAGCACATTGAGTCCGGAGAACATCCAGCAACGGCCCGACTTCTGCTGATCGTGAATCGTCTGCTTGGGAGTCTCAACACTGAAATAAGTGTCAACGGGGCCCTGGTTGGCAAAGTTGCGCGACAAATCGTCGATGTTGTTAGAGGCAATGGCATTGAAAAGAGCCTTACCAGATTTAGCATCTGGCTGTGCTTTCTCGATACGTTGCAACATTTTCGCGGATATTCCGCCTTCGGCCGACTGGCCAATTGCAGAGCCCGTAACAAAGAGCAGGGCTACGGCAATGAGGTAAGGTCTGTACATATTATGATTAGATTTAGTGATTACGTTTTGCAAAGATACAAAAAATTTGTACCTTTGCAAAGAATACACCAATTAATCAACGGTTGCTTTTGGATATGGACAAAAAGAACTATGGGTTACTGAGCAATATAGACTCGCCAGCCGATCTCCGCAAACTGAGCATAGACCAGTTGCCAGAGCTGTGCCGCGAACTGCGACAGGACATTATCGACGAGGTCTCGGTCAATCCCGGCCACTTCGCTTCCAGCCTTGGCGTTGTGGAACTCACAGTGGCCCTTCACTACGTATTCAATACGCCAGAGGACCGCATCGTATGGGACGTGGGTCATCAAGCCTATGGCCACAAGATCCTCACTGGGCGCAGAGAGACATTCAACACGAATCGGCAATTTGGAGGCATCCGCCCCTTCCCTTCGCCAGAAGAGAGCGAGTACGACACCTTCACTTGCGGACATGCTTCCAACAGCATCTCGGCAGCCTTAGGTATGGCCGTAGCCGCACGAAAGACAGGTAAGACCAACCGGCATGTCGTTGCCGTTATTGGCGACGGTGCTATGAGTGGCGGTTTGGCTTTTGAGGGACTGAACAACGTCAGCTCGACGCCAAACGACCTTTTAGTGGTGCTCAACGACAACGACATGTCCATAGACCGCGCTGTAGGCGGCATGGAAAAATATCTTATCAACCTCGACACTAACGACACATACAACCGCATACGCTTCAAATTGTCGTCGTGGATGAGGCAAAAAGGCTATCTCAACGACGCCCGCCGCAATGGTCTCATCCGTTTCAACAATGCCCTGAAGAGCGCCATCGCCCATCAGCAAAACCTCTTTGAGGGAATGAACATCCGCTACTTCGGCCCTTTCAATGGCCACGACGTTATCAATCTGATCAACGTGTTGCGGCGGATCAAAGACATGAAAGGGCCAAAGCTCCTGCATCTTCATACGGTGAAAGGCAAGGGATACAAACCGGCAGAGGAGCACGCCACAATTTGGCACGCACCAGGAAAGTTTGACGCTGCCACGGGAGAGCGAATCGTCGTCGACACATCAAACCAGCCGCCAAAGTTCCAGGATGTATTCGGCAACACGCTGCTTGAGCTGGCACGGAAAAATCCGCGCATCGTGGGCGTGACACCGGCCATGCCTTCCGGCTGCTCGATGTGCATCATGATGAAGGAGATGCCCGACCGATGCTTCGACGTGGGAATCGCTGAAGGACATGCCGTGACATTCTCGGGCGGAATGGCCAAGGACGGACTGCAGCCATTCTGTAACATCTACAGTGCTTTCGCACAACGGGCCTACGACAACATCATCCACGACTTGGCCATACTAAACTTGCCCGTGGTGCTGTGTCTTGACCGCTCCGGACTCGTGGGTCAGGACGGTCCAACCCATCATGGAGCCTTTGACATGGCCGCGCTCAGACCCATCCCCAATCTTACCATCTCCTCACCGATGGATGAGTGGGAACTCAGAAAGTTGATGTATACGGCACAACTGCCAGGAAAGGGAACGTTTGTGATCCGCTATCCACGTGGAAGAGGCGTGAAAGTGGACTGGAAATGTGATCTGGAAGAGATAGAAGTAGGGACCGGGCGGCGGCTCCACGAAGGAAAAGACGTGGCGGTTCTGACGATTGGCCCAATCGGCAACAACGTTGAGGATGTGATCCACGAAATTGAAAAAGACGCACAAACGCTTCCGCTCTTTAAGCACAAACCCAGCATTGCCCATTACGACATGCGTTTTGCAAAGCCCCTCGACGATAAGCTTCTCCGGGAGATAGGAAACAAGTTCAAAAAAATTCTCACACTTGAAGACGGCGCCAAAGAGGGCGGCTTTGGATCGGCCGTGCTGGAATGGATGGAGGACCATGGATTCCGCCCCCAGATCGTCAGAATGGGACTCCCCGACGAATTCGTCCCCCACGGATCGGTAGAGGAAGAGCGAAAACTATGCCACCTCGATCCTGACAGCATCAAGCAGGCCATACTGGAACTCTGCAAATAACATATCGGTCAAAGAACATTCGAAGATGAAAATCATCATTACAGGTGCCTATTCCATTGGCACTTATCTGGCAAAACTTTTTGCGAAGAACAAAGACAACATTATTATCATAGACTCTGATCAGGAAAGATTGGAGAAAATCAACAATGAAGCAGATTTGCTCACCGTCTGCGCCTCTACGACCAATATCAACACACTGAAAAGCAACGGCATCGACGAAGCCGACCTGTATATCGCTGTCACTCCCGATCAAAGCGTCAATATCAACAACTGCATCATTGCCCATGCCCTCAACGCCAAGAAGACCGTTGCCAAAGTGGACGACCCGGAATTCATGACCGACGACTCACGGGAGTTCTTCAGGCGATTAGGCGTTGACAACTTGATTTATCCGGAAGAACTCGCAGCACGTGAGATCATCAGCGGACTGAAGATGTCGTGGGTGAGACAACGCTGGGACGTTCATGGAGGCGCGCTCGTGATGTTGGGCATCAAGCTCCACCACAACTGTGAGATTCTCGACCAGCCACTGAAAGACATTTGCGGTCCCGACGATCCCTACCACATTGTGGCCATCAAGCGGGATGCTGATACAATCATCCCCAATGGCAACGATACGCTGAAATACCACGACCTCGCCTACTTCATGACCACAAAGCAATACATCCCCTATATCCGACGTATTGTGGGCAAGGAACACTATGTTGACGTAAAAAACGTGATGATGATGGGATGCGGAAACACCGGCGAACGCGCCGTAAAGATGATGCCCTCATATATGAACGTGAAGATTTTCGAAAGCGATCCTCACCGCGTGGAGGTTCTCAATGAGGTGTTGCCCGAGAAAGCCCTCGTCATCAGTGCCGACGGACGCGACGTTGAAGAGCTGAAAAATGAGAACATCCGCGACATGCAAGCATTCGTGGCCCTGACCAACAACACAGAAGTGAACATTCTCTCCTGCCTCACGGCAAAGCAGTTGGGCGTGCGCAAGACTGTGGCCATGATTGACAACATGGCCTATGTGGGCATGGCCGAACAGCTCTCCATTGGTACTATCATCAACAAGAAAGCCATTGCCGCCAGTGCCATCTATCAAATTATGCTTGACACCAATGTGATGAACATCACCTATCTCCTGTCGGCCAACGCCGACGCTGCGGAGTTTGTGCCCGTCGAAGGCAGCAAGATCACTCAACACCCGGTAAAAAACTTGAAACTTCCTAAAGGTATGACCATCGGCGGACTCGTCAGGGAAGGCAAGGGAATGCTTGTTTCGGGAAACACGGAGATCAAGCCCGGCGACAGCGTCGTCGTATTCTGTCACGGAATCAACCTGAAACAAGTAGAGAAATTATTCAACTGATTTTTCACAGAACGGTTATATGTTCAACAAGAAAATCATATTCAAGATTTTAGGATCGCTGCTCTACATTGAGGGATTCTTCATGATGATATGCATGGTCATGTCCATTGCCATGCACGACGACGATTCCATGGCTTTTCTCATCTCGATGCTGCTGACGATTCTCAGCGGCACGGCCATGCGCTATTACGGCATGAACGCAGAGAACAGTCTCTCCCGGCGCGACGCCTATTTGGTAGTGACCTTTTCGTGGATTCTGTTTTCCCTTTACGGCACATTACCCTTTCTCATTAGCGGCTACCTCAACAGCTTCACAAACGCGTTCTTTGAGAATATGTCGGGCTTTACGACTACCGGTGCCACCATTATAGACAATGTGGAGGTACTGCCTTCCGGCCTGCTTTTCTGGAGATCGCTGACACAATGGATAGGCGGATTGGGCATCGTGTTCTTCACCATAGCCCTGCTGCCTTCGCTGGTAGGCGGCTCCACACGCGTTTTTGCAGCCGAGGCCACCGGGCCTATCCGCACCAAGCTTCACCCGCGCCTCTCAACAAGCGCCAAATGGATATGGAGCGTATACTTCATGCTGACCGTAGGATGCATGGGCTCATACATGTTCTTTGGCATGAACTGGTTTGAAGGACTCAACTTCGCCATGACAACCACAGCTACAGGCGGTTTCTCTATCTACAACGCCTCAACTGAGCATTTCAATTCTCCCGCCCTCGACTATGTGACTACACTGTTCTGCTTCCTCTCCGGTGTTAACTTCCCACTGCTCTATTTCAGCCTGGCCAAATTCAAGATTCACGAACTCTTCCGCAACAGTGAGTTCCGCCTTTACTTTTTCCTCGTGATGGGTTTCACGCTGTTCATCACTTTCGAACTCGTCTACTACAACGATTACAGTTTCCGTCATGCTTTCCGCTCTGCCATATTCCAAGTGGTATCCTTCATCACGACAACGGGTCTCTTCAACGACGATGCTGCGAAATGGCCGCACGTGACTTGGGTCGTGCTCTCTGTATGTATGTTCATTGGTGCCTGCTCGGGATCCACCAGTGGCGGCATGAAATGCATTCGTGGCGTCATGCTGATTAAGGTAGTGAAAAATGAGTTTATCCAATTGCTCCATCCCAACGCCTCCTTGCCACTACACGTCGACGGCAACAACGTCACACCCAGTAAGCGCGTCACTCTGCTGGCCTTCCTGACCATGTATCTGATGCTATGCCTGTTATGCGCATTCGCCATGATTGCCGCCGGAATAGACAATACCAATGCCATTACCATCACACTAAGTAGTATCGGCAATGTAGGACCGACACTGGGAACGGAAATTGGCCCAACGATGTCGTGGAACGATCTGCCCATCTTTGCCAAATGGATCAGCTCATTCCTTATGCTCGTCGGACGTCTTGAGATATTCTCCGTACTTGTCATACTTACTCCCCAATTCTGGACGCGCAGTTGAAAAATTGCACTCCTCATGTCCGCTTCCTTTGTACAAGTCCCAATGATTTGCAGACTTTACTATATTTGCAGTCATGAAGAAACTGCTTTCTATAGGCGAAGCTGCCAAAGCTCTTGGCGTTACCACTACCACGATGCGCAATTGGGATAAGAACGGATTGCTCCATCCCGACGAGCGCACTCGTGGTGGCGACAGGCGTTATAGTCTTGACACGCTCCGCAACTTTGATAAGAACGCCGCAATACATGTTGACGAGTTGAAAACTATTGCCTACGCCCGTGTATCTTCGCACGACCAAAAAGAAGATTTGGTGCGACAGGTTGCGGTATTGGAGGCCTACTGCGCAAGTAAAGGATACACTTACGAAGTCATACAAGACCTTGGCAGAGGTATGAACTACTACAAGAAAGGTCTCAAAAGGCTGCTCAACATGATACTCGACGGTGAAGTCGGTCGGCTCGTGTTGACGCACAAGGATCGCTTGCTTCGGTTCGGAGCCGAATTGGTCTTTGCCATTTGCGAAGCTAAACACGTAGAAGTCATAATCATCAACAAAGGTGATGAGAACATTCGATTTGAAGAGGAACTTGCCACGGACGTCCTTGAAATCATTACCGAATTTTCCGCCCGCCTTTATGGAAACCGTAGCAACAAAAACAAGAAGCTGATAGAGGATGTTCAGAAAGCCGTAGAGAGCAACGTCAAGAAATAAAACATGCTTACACTCGCCCACCGCATTCAACTCATGCCGAACAACAAGCAGAGGACTTACTTTCGTAAGGCCATAGGCTGTTGCCGCTTTGCCTATAATTGGGGATTGGCGGAATGGCAGAGACGCTACAAGGAGGGCGAGCGAGGCTTGACCGGGCGCAAGTTGCGAAACCACTTCAATGCTATTCGTGGCGAAGAATTTCCATGGACATACGAAGTGACGAAGTATGCAACAGCCCATGCTTTCGATGACCTTCAGAGAGCTTTCGACAATTTCTTTGCCCATCGTGCCGAATACCCTGCAACGCACAAAAAACGAGATAGTTTTGGCTCCTTTTATATTGGTGCGGGA
>ONYL01000098.1 GCA_900322035.1 uncultured Prevotella sp. | reverse complement strand
CCCAATTGTTGACGGTTGACACAGGGAGTACGACACCCATTTCCTTGAGCATCTTGACTTGGCGGTATTCCGGCAGATGGTGCTCGTACTTGTCTATGATGATCTGGGCAAGGACATCCGCTCCGACGTGATTGCCGCCTATGACGGAAACAGGGGCGGAAGTCTGGACTATCTTCGGGTGGGCCGCATTCTTGTCCGTTTTGCGGCGAAGGATCGGGCGCTCGGTGCATTCCACCCAAAACTTTGCGGGATCGCGGTGCAGCGTGCGGGTGACATCCTTGCCGATTACGTCATAATCGTCAGGATTGACGTCCTTTGGCATTTCCGTATGCCACCGCTCCTCAAGGCCGGCATATCTGTATTCTGACGGTCTTTCGGTTTTGGCCGGCTTACGACTGCGACGGGTCTGGGCTTCCTTCTCAATCTGTTCCTTGGCCTTCTCTATAGCCTTATCTTTCTCGTCACAAGCTTTCTTGAAAAAGTCATCGAACAACGTAGGCCCGTCGGAAGAATCAACTTTCGGAGCCTTGTCACTTTTGGAACCAAAAAGCATACGCTCAAGATAAGCTATACGCTCGTCTTTGCGGCTGTTTTCGGTTCGCAGCTTCTTGTTTTCCAGTAGGAGCTCCTCGTATGTCGGTTGCTTTTTCATACTATAAAGGTACAGAATTTTAGCGAGTTAGCCAAACTTTTGAGGCACTTTTTTCCTGCTTTTTTATATTATCTTCACCACTGTTTTCGCCGACTTGAAAGCGCTTCCTTCGTCTGGCACCTGGAGAGATTCCCTCTATGAAAAGAACCAACTCATCCCATCGAATTTGTCGGAATCCGACTTGCTGGCATGACGGGAACAGTCGGGGAGAAAGCCTGCCCGTCTCAAGACGCTTATAATACATTACGTAACCTCCTCGTTCCCAATGAAGGAGCTTCATAACTTTGCGTGTCTTCCCTACAAAGACGTAGACCCTTCCATTTGTAGGTTCATGCCCAGCTTGTCGGACCTTGCCGCACATTGCGTTGACCCCAACTCTCATATCAGTTGGGGAATTGGAGAGGAAAAACTGGTTATTCTCGTTGTGGTTATTCTCGTTGAGATTAAACATAAAGCTGTAAATTTTCGGCAAAGGTCGGAAATTTACAGCTTATAGGAAAGACGGCCTATACTGAATGCTTACGCTCTTTCCGGGTGGGCATCAAGTCTGCGTCAAGCGGCATGTTAGGTTATGCGCCAAAAAAACGGTGTACCAATTGCTTGATACACCGTCTCAATATGATGATAATCTATTGTCTCTTATTTGAAGAAGTCCTTGACGGCCTCGTTGGGAACCATCTGCTCGTCGAACACATAAGCACCCGTCTTTGGGCTCTTCACCATCTTGATGACCTTCGAATAAGCGCGGCCATCGGTGCTACCTTCGTGAAGGGTAGCGACAGCTTTCTTTGCCATAGTCTATAACTGATTAAAATGTTTATGACCTGAGTTCCGATTACTTGATCTCCTTGTGGAGCGTCATCTTCTTCAGGATGGGGTTGTACTTCATGAGCTCGAGACGCTCGGGAGTATTCTTACGATTCTTTGTGGTGACGTAGCGGCTTGTGCCGGGCAGCCCCGAGTTTTTCATCTCTGTGCACTCGAGGATCACCTGTACTCTGTTGCCCTTACCTTTCTTTGCCATCGTTATTAGTCTCCTATTACTTTAATGTCCTTCCAATCGCAGTAACCCTTAGCAACGGCTTGCTTAAGAGCTGCGTCCAGACCGACTTTATTGATAAGACGAAGACCAGCGGCGCTGACCTTCAGGGAAATCCAGCAATTCTCCTCTACATAGAAGAACTTCTTGCTGAAGAGGTTGACGTCAAAGCTGCGCTTTGTGTGGTGCTTTGAGTGAGACACATTGCAACCTATCTGTGCCTTCTTGCCTGTTATCTGACAAATCTTAGACATTGCTATTCTTTGTTTTTGATGCGATTTTAACTACTTATTCCAAACAGAGTGCAAAATTACAAAATATCTCGTGAAACACAAAGCAAAGCGAGCTAAAATATTAATATTTAAGCTTTTTTACTGATTATTCTTCTCGTTGATGTAGTCGATGAAGAGATGCAGCGCTTTGTTTGTGGCGATGGCGAGGTTGATGCCACGGCCGAAATCTTCTGTGAGTTTGAACGTGCGCACATCGTCTTTGGAGCCATAGCCGAGCCAGATGGTACCCACAGGAATCTCCGGCGTGCCACCGGTAGGACCTGCGACACCAGTAGCAGAGATAGCATAGTCGACGCCTAATGTATTGCATGCGCCGATGACCATCTCCTTGGCCACTTCCTCACAGACAGCCGTCTGCTCTTCCAATACCTCGTGAGAGACATTGAGGAGCTTCTCCTTGATCTCGTTGGTATAGCTTACGATACCGCCTTTGAAATACTGTGAGGCTCCGGGGACGGCGATGATAGCCTCGGCTATGCGTCCACCGGTGCAGCTCTCGGCTGTGCCTAACGTCTCATTATTATTATAGAGAGCCTCCTGGATCTGATGGCTCAACACCTTGGTTTCTAATTCCATATCTGTTATTTGAATGTTACCTTTGAGAAAGCGGGTGCATCGATAGAGCAGAAGTCCTTGTCGAGGTACTTGTAATAGCCCACGATGCCGATCATTGCAGCATTGTCGGTCGTATAACTGAACTTCGGGATATAAATCGTCCAGCCATACTTAGCAGCATGCTCGCGGAAGGAGTTGCGCAGTCCGTTGTTGGCTGACACTCCACCGGCCACTGCCACATGCTTGATGCCCGTGTCCTTTACAGCCAACCGTAGTTTCTTCATCAGAATATCCACGATGGTATGCTCCAGGCTTGCAGCGAGGTCCTCCTTGTGATGCTCCACGAAGTCGGGATCTTCAGCCACCCATTTACGCAGATTATAAAGGAAAGAAGTCTTCAGACCTGAGAACGAATAGTCGTAGCCCGGGATGTGCGGCTCAGCAAATTTGTAAGCCAAGGGGTTACCCTTACGTGCGAGCTTGTCGATGATAGGACCACCGGGGTAGCCGAGCCCCATCACCTTCGAGCATTTGTCGATAGCTTCACCTGCCGCATCGTCGATTGTCTGACCGAGCACCTCCATGTCGTTGTAGGCGTTGACCTTCACGATCTGTGAGTTGCCACCCGAGACGAGCAGGCAGATGAACGGCAGTGGCGGCATGTGGTTGTCGTCGTCGCTTTCTTTGATGAAATGCGCCATCACGTGCCCTTGCAGGTGGTTCACGTCGATGAGTGGGATCTCTAAGCTGCGGGCGAACCCTTTGGCGAAGCTCACGCCGACGAGCAGAGAGCCCATCAGCCCCGGACCGCGTGTGAAAGCCACGGCGGAGAGCTGCTCCTTCGTGATCCCTGCACGTTTGATGGCCTGGTCCACTACCGGCACCACATTCTGCTGGTGGGCGCGGCTGGCGAGCTCAGGCACCACACCGCCGTAGGCACGGTGTACCTCCTGTGAGGCGGTGACGTTGCTCAGCAGCACACCGTTGCGCAGGACAGCAGCCGACGTATCATCGCAGCTGCTCTCTATACCTAATATATATATGTCTTGCATAGGAATTTTAATATGAAAGGATCTCTACTCCGTGATCAGTCATGAGGAAAGTGTGCTCCCATTGTGCTGAAGGCTGCTCGTCACCCGAGATCACCTCCCATCCGTAGGGATCGTCAGCATCGATAAACACTTTCCAAGTACCCATGTTGATCATCGGCTCAATGGTGAAGGTCATGCCCGGCACAAGCATCATGCCCGTGCCCTTATGACCGTAGTGCAGCACCTCAGGCTCCTCGTGCATGGCAAGGCCCACACCGTGGCCGCAGAGGTCGCGCACCACGCCGTAGCCGTATTTCTCAGCATGTTTCTGAATGGCGTGACCGATGTCGCCGAGGAAGCCCCACGGCTTGGCAGCCTCTGCACCGAGGTCGAGGCACTCCTTCGTCACACGGACGAGCTGCTCCTTCTCAGGTGTCGTATGGCCACCGATGATGAACATACGCGAAGCATCACCGAAGTAACCGTTATAGTCGAGGGTCATATCCACGTTCACGATATCACCCGGCTGCAGAACGTCTTCTTTCTTAGGGATACCATGACATACTACCTCATTGATACTTGTGCAGACAGCTTTGGGGAAACCCTCATAGTTAAGGCACGAAGGATGGCAGTCGTGGTCTTTGCAATACTGCATCACGCAGTCATCGATATCCTGAGTAGTGATGCCCGGCTTGATCATTGCCTCCACGGCATCGAGGCAACCGGTGTTGAGCTTTCCGGCCACACGGATGCCTTCAATCTGTTCGGGAGTGCGAACCATGTCGCGGGTAGGCACCAGTTTGCCTTTACCCTCCCAATACATAATTTTCTTGTCCAGCTCGGTAGGCTCCTGCCCTGGAAGGCAGTGCCAACGGCGTTTCTTATTGAGTTTCATAAACATCTAAAAATTTCTAACGTGCAAAGTTACTGCTTTTTAGGA